>JAQWTV010000062.1 GCA_029242545.1 Roseibacillus sp. | reverse complement strand
GCACCTGCGCTGGTGAGCTCGGCGATGCTGATAAGAATTCTTCCATCGACAAAAGATCTCATTTCCCCTGTGGAGAATGTTTTTTTATTCAGGGTCAGGGTCGCGTTCTCCTCGTCGATGCGTTGCTTCCATCCCAGCTTCTTTGCGGCCTCCGCCAAGGGAAGATAAGGGCCTTTGGACCCAAGTGCGAAATTGACAGCCTCGAGCGCCGGTCCGGCGAGACAACTGGTGATTGAGCTTAGGAGGAGAAAGGCCAGAAAAGCGGTCTTCATCGGCGATGTTCGAGCTGGTGCTGCGCGCAGGCTCGCTTCCTATGGGCTTTCATACAAGTGGAATTCGCTCTTTGACTCCAGCAGGAGGGAATATCTGATGGATCATTCCATCAGGGTTTTTGACGTTAGATGCGTGGCAAATCGTGCCCTTGACGCGGTTTAAGGGAGAAGCTGAAAGCTAGGGAAGAAGTTCTCGTGTAATTACTTTCCAGCGGCGGTCGGCGGCAATGGGGTTCAGTATGGAAAAAAAGAGGGGTAAATTTCCGAGGTGATCCATCACGAGAAAGAGGAGAAGCGCGGCAGAAAAGATGGTCATCGTAAGAGGGGGTAATTGATGGAAAGAAATTCCCGGCTGTTAAACGACGTGGGAGTAACCGTCCCTGCGGGAAGCAGAGGCGTGATGAGTCCGGTGAAGAGAAAAGACTCTACCGAACCGGAATAGTTAGCGTTACCGCGTTATACTGTGGTCCAGAGACCGTGATCGTTATGGTGCTTTCCTCAACGACGTTGAGAGGAAAGACCACGTTTCCGGATTCGTCAGAGAGAGTCACGGCATAGAGGCCGAAGTCGTCCTGGAGGGAAACGATGGAATGGGGGGCGTCGGACTCTATGATGAGACTCAGGTTCCCTGGGGGAAGCTCCCGGGGACCTTTTACTGCGGGAGTTCGTGGGGCGGTTTCTCGTAATCCCAGGGTCGGATCCCCGAGGAAGTTGAGCTCGCAGGCTAGGAGGTGAGCCGAGGGCGATGCCGTTGCCTGAGGGATCAGGCTGGCTTTTAGAAGGGATAAGGCGGCTCCTCCGCTGACCTTTTTTCCTAAGCCGTTCTCCCAGAACTGGCTCAATATTTCCTCCTGGCCGGAAGAGGGTCCCCCTCTTGACGGTGCAACCACCGCGATGGCGCCTCCCTCGGGCATGCGAATCATGCTTTCGGCAATTGACGGGTCTTCTCCCCGGTCGAATTGGCCGGTGTAAGGAGAGGTTGTGGTAATCACCGGTTAGGCTTCCTTGTTATTGAGTTGGGAGATTTCCGCCTGAGTGACCTTGGTCTCATTTTTGAATAGCCAGGCGTCGTGTCTCCCCGGGCCCGTCAAATGCAGTTTTCCGTATGCCAGTCCGTTGAAGAGGGTGATCCATTCTTCGGGTCCAAAGCCTTTGTTCTTTTCGGAAGTGGGAAAGAAATAGCGGACAGATCCTCCGGTAAGGACCTCGGAAATCTTGTCGTCCCACCTGGTTTGCAATCCCGTGGGGAGAGAGGTCTTTGCTGAAGCGTATGCCATCGAAGTAGCGAACTCCGATTCCGGGTATCGGGACTCATAAGCGATTACCTTTTCAGTATATGCCTTCACGTCCTCGCTCCTTCGAACAGGGATTCTGCCGAGGCCGACGTCGCCATCCGGATAATCGATGGACTCCCTGTCTTGTTCCCATTCTCCGTAGACGCCGTCGTTATCGGAGTCCCAGTCCTTCTTGCTGAGATAGTATATGTCCGTAGGGACCTTGGTGAGCTCGCCTGATTGAGTGCGATGGAGGGTCTCCCGGGAAGGGACTATCCCCCCACCATTCTCCTCGCTGTCCCCACCGAGAATAATCCAGCGAGTTCCAAGGTGATCAGTATGATTGCGGATACAGCGTCGAATTTTTTCCTGAAGATCCTTTGCCTCATAGCGTTCTGATATCTGGGTAGTACTCAGGATCCGCACTGGTTTCCCAAGACGCTTTTTCCAAGCTACAAAGGGTTTCCATGAGTCGACCAACTCGGGGCCGGTGATAAGAAGGACGGTTGCTGGGGAGGGGGCTGAAAGGCCCGCCATGAACTCATGCTCAGGGTGCGCCATTACCGGAGCAATCATGCCCAAGGCCATGGAGGCGCACCACACTGCGGGTTTCATGGATTCAGGGTCTCAACTGGAGAAGGTCGTGGCGAGGATTCTTGCAGGCAATCTTGCCTGACGAGGAGAGAGCTGCATGCTGAGGAAGTGTTGACAGTCGAAGAGCAGATCGAGCTAGAGATCCGGGCGAGAAAAGAGCTCGAGTCCCTAAGGAAAGAAGCCACCAGTGAGGAAATTGATCCTCAGGCTGTCGCGGTGGACGTTGCGATCGGACGCCTTTCACGCCTCGACTCGATGCAGATGGAGGAAGTTCGCAAAGATGCCACGCGCCGGAGAAATCAGCGTATTCACGAGCTTCAGCAAGCTCTCCGCAGAATGGATGAGGGAGACTACGGCATTTGCGAGAGCTGTCAGGATTGGATCAGCTATGCTCGTCTCGAGCAGAAGCCGGAGGCAGACCTCTGCGAGAACTGCGCTCGTTAAATTCCTAGGAGGATTCTTTCTGGCCGGCATTCCTGACCCTCGCATCCTCCCGTTTCAGCCATGGTTCAACGAAGAAGGGGCCGAAGGGGAGAAGGGCAGCTATAAAAACGATAGCGCATCTGTGGTAACTCCATCCCGAGGGCTTCCGAACGAGCCAAAGAAGAAGGCAGAGGAGAATGAAAAGGACTCCATGAATCATTCCGGGGAGGTTGATGGCTTCCTCATGTCCCTGAATCCGCTTCATCACAATCGAGCAATAGAGAAGCACGAGGTAGGAAAATCCCTCAAGCAGGCTGACTGCCCTCAGTCTGCCGATAGGAGTTTTCAGCATCCTCAGCATCTTGTTTGCGGTTGTTTATTTGACGATGGGCAGCCCCGCCTTTTTCCAAGCAAGAAGACCACCGTCGAGATGGTATATTTTTCCGAAGCCCAGGGTCTTCCAGAGTGCAAGAGAGTTAGAGCTTCGTCCGCCGCTTTGACAGTGAACCAGATAGGATGTGTTTCTATTTAGCTTGCCTATCTTGGTGGAAAAATCCTCTGCGAGGAAGTCGATGTGAACTGCGCCTTGAAGGTGCCCCGCCTTGAATTCACCCAGCGTTCTGATGTCGATGATGGTCGGCCTTTTTTTCTTATCCGGGCCGTTTAGGATTTTGGATGTTTGTCCGGCATCCAAATGAATTACTGGAGCAGGTTTAATTTTGGCTTTGTCGGCCGGGGCCGCGGTAATCAAAAGAGGGAGCGCTACCAGAAGGGCAGGAAATAAGTTCATGTCTCCAGAGTAGAAGCTTCCTGGTCGGCAGAAAAGGGAAACCTTGGGGCGATGCCAGATCGACGAATATCCTCTCAGGCTGGAGTTCTCCAGATCAGCCGGAGAGCATCGAGGCGGAGTCTCGACTGGCCGAGAAGCCGCAGAATCTCGTCACGGTGGCTTGTCAGGGCTTCAATTTCAGCAGGAGACACCTTGTTGTTTTTGGCAGCCAGATCGTGGAGACGCTTGATCTCGGCGCTTAATGATTTCCCGGCATCCTCCACCGCCTGGGCGATCTGGCTGTCGGCCTGTTCGCCGGTGATTTGCTCCGCTTTTTTAAGCATCCCGGGAAGGATGTCCTTTCTGAAGACACTCTGCGAGACCAGTTTGCGGGGACTTCTCGGCTCAAGATTGGCAGATGGCAGGCCCTCGTCGGAGCTATGATCGTTGCCCTTGTGGTCAACGACTGTCCGGTAGGGTGTAGGAGGAAGAAATCGGTCTATATGCAGGCGGGAGGGGCCGAGGCATTCCAGAACATAATTACATTCAAGGAGCATGGTTTTGCCCCGAGCGGTTTTCCAATGAGCAAAGCTGCAGTTGCCCTGTTCCCTGCTGAGGAGGACTTCGATAGCATCCCGGAAAAGTGGATGGTCCGGGGTAATCAGGGCGATGTCTTCCCGGGCGAGAGCGAAGTCGCGATCAAAGGTTACAGAAAGTCCATCCTCGGGGAATTCCGCGAAATCCTCGCTGAGGCGTTCTCCTTTCTTGAAGATATAACTTCGCAAGGAGAGATCCTCGACCTCGAGTCCGAGATAATCGAAGAGACGAATGACAAATTTCTCGAAATCAGGATCATGATCAGCATTCGAGATATGCTCAATGAGAGTTTGGGCGCTTTCCGATGATGGCGCTCCCAGTTCCAGAAGACGGTCATGACCGGAAGAAAGATCCTGTGACACCTGCTCTTTCATCAAGGCGCTACGCTTGAGAAAATCCTCGAAGGAGCTAGGGTCTTCGTTCTCCTGCAGGCCCTTCAGTTCCGGACCGAGGGACGCGAGCAGAGTAGAAGCCCCTTTGAGCGGATGTTCAAAAGCATCAAGGCCCTCAGAATACCAGCGAGCAAGGAGCTCATCGCTCGAGCCTTTTACCACTGGGACATGAATGTTCACGGTCTCAGTTTGTCCGATCCGGTCGAGTCGGCCGATTCGCTGCTCAAGTAGTTCCGGGTTAATGGGAAGATCGAAGAGGACGAGATGGTGAGCAAACTGGAAATTCCGCCCCTCCGATCCGATTTCCGAGCAGATGAGGATTCTTGCTCCCTCGGGGTCTGCGAACCATGCAGCATTGCGGTCCCGCTGGAGCAGGGTGAGTTTCTCATGGAACTGCGCAGATTCGATTTGAATACGAGTAAGAAGAAGAGCTCGTATTGACTCGGCGAGTTCGGCTGATTCGCAGATCAGGACGACTTTCTCTTGAGGGATCCCCTGAAGGAAATCAGCCAGCCAATCCACGCGGACTTCCACAGGATCCGCTTCATCAGTTGAGGAAAGCTCAAGCTGAACAAGGTGAAGCTTTCGCTCAGGGAACCCCGTAAGTCGTTCCCGGGTATTGCGGAACATGACTCTGCCGGTGCCAAAACAGTCGATCAGGTCCCGCGCGAGGCTCTGCCGGCTGGAAGTGTCCTCATTGTCGAGAGCCGCCACAAGATCGGCCGACCGCTCTGAGCGCTCTGTGATAATGGCTTTATCGTCACGGTTGAGCGGGGTTCCTTCTGAGAGTCTGCCGACAACGCCGGCGAGGGATTCGTATTCTTCAGCTTCCTGTCGAAAGTCGGAAAGGTCGGGGAACCGCTCAGGGTCGAGAAGGCGAAGGCGGGCGAAGTGCCCTTCAGGTCCGAGTTGTTCGGGAGTGGCAGTCAGTAAGAGGAGTGATGCGGTCACTTCAGATAGTGACTCGATGACGGAGTAAGCCTGGCTTGCAGAATCAGGCTTCCACTGAAGGTGGTGAGCTTCGTCTACGATCATGAGATCAAATCCTGCGGCTCTTGCTTCCTCAGCCCTCTGGGGGTGGGCAGTGAGAAATTCAGTTGTAGAAAGGATCAACTGACTGTCCAAAAAAGGATTAGGATCACCTTCCGGTCCCTGGATGGACTTGCAGCGGTCCTCATCAAAAATGGCGAATAGCAGATTGAAGCGACGAAGTAGCTCAACGAACCACTGATGAACCAGGGGTTCGGGTACCAGGATCAGAACCCGGTCTGCCCTCCCTGTCAGATGCAACCTGTGCAGGATGAGGCATGCCTCGATGGTCTTTCCCAGACCGACTTCATCTGCCAGAAGTACCCGGGGGGCCAGACGGCCGGCGGCTTCGGCCGCAATTGCAAGCTGATGAGGAATCAGGTCGATACGGGCGCCCGAGAATCCCCGGGCCGGTGAGCAGCGAAATCTTCCGTTCTGCTGGAGAGCCTGCACCCGAAGTTCGTATGAGCGGAGATCATCACACTGCCCAGCAAGAAGACGCTCCTCCGGTTTGATAAAGCTCAGGGCGTCGAACAGATGTTCTTCCCGGATCTCCTCATCCCCGCAAAGGTAAACGAGAAGCCCGTCCCTTTCTTCAACCGCCTCCACCGTGGATTCCTGTCCTGCCTGATTCTTAATCCTGTCGCCTTCCTTGAAGTGGACCCGGATTAGTGGTGCGGAGGAGAAGACATACTGACGGACTTCCTCGGCGGCAGGGAAGCAGATCTCCACGCGATCTCCCTCCGCAGTGATGATCAGTCCAAGGCCGAGTTCCGGCTGGGACGCGCTGGTCCATCGCTGACCGGGAAGGGGGAAAGACACGGCGGGGAGACTGAGGTGCTATCGGCCTCGACGCAAGGGTAAGCAGCCGAATGGGATCTATCTTTCCATGGCCACTTCCACCCTGAAAAATGCAGCAGAGGATCGGGGGTCTGGAGCTACGGAGCGAGTGTGAACGCGCCCCGTTCCGATATCGGAAGCGACAGATTGCCATCCCGAAAGGTCGTCACTTCGAAAGGTCGTATAGGTCCTCCCCGGTAAGGTTGGATAGGAAAGGAGAGTTTCTCCGGGGATCGCGGGATTCGCGGCCACAGTGAGAGCAAAGCGGGAAGAAGAATTCTGGGGGTCCGTCCTGGTAACCAGGATTTCAGCGAGGTTGCTCTGCAGGTCGCCATCAAAATCCTCCTCGCCGTCAGAGATGCCATCATTGTCGCTATCCGATAGCTGGGGATTGGTGCCGAGTTGTTCCTCGATGTGGTCAGGAAGCCCATCCCGATCGTGGTCAGCGATGGCAGTTACAGTGACATTATCGAGAGCAATTCCGGGGATCAGGGCAGGGCCCAGAAGCTGTCCATGATTGAGCTGGCCGGGCGTTGGCTGGCTCAAGAAGCGAGTCCATTCAAGGGCATCATTCAACCCGAGACTACCAGTGCCGGGCTCTGGCACAGGGTTGGATTGCGCTACTCCGATGTTATCGGAAGTGAGCCCATTCGCGGGGCCTTCCGTTGCGGTGATGGAGCCTTCGTAAGAGACAAATTCCGCTATGTCACCGTTCACGACCAGAGCGATACCATCGGGTCCATTCTGGATTCGGGGTATAAGTTTGGAATAGACGCGGTGCCCTGAGGGAAGGATCTGGCCCAACGAGAACGAGGGGAGGGGGTGTTGTCCATAAATAGCCCCTCCATTTCCGTTGTAGAGGTAGACTTCCACCTCCTCAGCGCGGCCCTGGTATCCGGGGGCAACCAGTATCTCGAGGAATTCGTTGAGATCTGCACCCGCGTTATCGTAGTGGAATTCGTTTAAACGCACGTAATCCTCTATTTCGGTAAAAGGTTGTCCGGGCCGTGCGGTGAAGGTCAGCTCGACGATCTCGCCGGGAGGAATGAGAATCTCGTCTAGACGTCCCGTCAGAGAGATCGTAATTCCGTCTGGGATGGGTCCTTCGGCACCAGGCGGGGGGTCTGTTGTGAAAGTCAGGGCAGGAAGCGCTGTGGGTGTTCCTGCGACCGAGGCTTCCACCGTAACCGCATCGAGGCGCTCTCCAGGAAAGCTCCGCCACTGCTCGAAGTCGTAAGCGATTTCAAGAGCGGTGAGGATGGTCCCCGTATCGTTGCGGAAGAAGGTAGTGGCCGAGAAGGGTTCCTCGTGGAGGAGAAATCCGAGGGATCCGTCACTTCCGAAGGAGTAGAGTCCGACCATCCCCTGAGCCCCGTTGTCTGCGCCTCGCCAAGGTCCTCCGGAAACGGTCCAGAGGGGCGGGGATGAGAGCCCGTCAAAGTTCTCAAAGGTTTCGACTACTGGTTGTCCGATGTTGCTAATGACATACACTTCGGAAGAGCTGTCGGTAACCACAAGCCGCGCAGTCGCAGGAGAAAATTCCGCAGAGCTTGCAGTAAAGATGACTTCCTTTGGCCCATCCACCAAGCCATCCAGCTGAGGAGAAATGTCCACGGTCCGAGTGGTCTGGCCACTCGTGAAGAGCAGGGTGGACGTGACTGGAACAGCTTCACCCGGGTCTGAGGAAGTAAGAAGAATCTCTACGGTTTCTCCCTGATCCGGCGGGGAGGGGATCTCGACGGTGAGGAAGACAGATCCGGTGGGGTCTGACTCTGCCGTTTCACTGGCAGAAATGCGAAGGACCAGAGAGTCGCGGGATGTCAGATTGAAGTCAGCAAAAACGGCAAGATGATCTGAGGCGTTAGTGCTTGTTCTTTCAGGGAGGGGTGACCCAGCCTTTGGAAGTCCTGTTCTGTTATCGATGTCCAGAGCGCTATTATAGATTTCACCTGCGTAGGGGCGACTTCGGAGGGAGCGAGTGGCGAGGATGAAATCGAGTTGGCTGCTGCCCTGAGTCACAGAAGAGCCATTGAGTTGAGTGCTTCCTACCGTAGCAATCGACCACGGCACGAAATAGTCCACAGGGTTTGTGTAGTAGTTGACTGGGAAGCCGATATCTTCACCTAGAATAAACGATCTGGGTAATCCCGGAGGGATCTCATTGTAGCTGAAATCACCCCCAATCAGATTAAAGTCGCCAAGGATAATCAGGTTGTCCTCCGCGCTAAGCGCTTGCTGGGTGAGGAAATCAGTGCTGCGTTTTAATTCAACTGCTCGCCGGAATGGGTCATCGATATCGAGGCAGCACTTGAGATGCAGGGTGAGAATCGTAGGGTCCGCTACGGTGCCTGGAATGTCTACCACGATGGCGGGAATCTGACGCACCATGTCCAAGGCCCCCGGGGGAGAGGCAATGTTGAAGGTCGAGGTAAGGGGGTGACGGCTCATGAAGGCGTTACGGAGACTGGAGTCTAGAACACGCTGGGTGGTAGCGACGTGCATATGCGGGTAGCCTAGTGCAGTGGCAAGACTTGAGAATGAGCTTGGAGACCCATCAAAGTCAGCTCGGGTCATCTCCTGCAGGGCGATGACATCTGCATCGATACGCTCAAGAATATTCGCAGTTGCTTGGAATGAGGTGCTGCCGGGTTCGCCGAGTCCGAACTCGACATTCAAGGTGGCGACCCGAAGCGGAGTGGCAGGACTTGTGATGGATCCGCTCAGGAGTAGCGCTACCAGAAGAGGGGCGCCCGGTTGCAGCCAGTTTGGAAGAGGTGGGAACTCCATTGATCCTGCTTTCATGTGTCTCAGGCCATCCGGGCGGCAGGGTTTTCTGTTCTACCCTGCCTGCGGAGGAAGTGACTCCAAGACCTGTGGGATAATTTCCTTGGCGGGATGATAGCCTGTCTCAACGAATTTATCGAGGGGAACAATCAATGAGAGTTCACTTCAGAGCCGTGGACGATGTGATCCCAGGGATCTCTCTCATTGCTGCGGAGCTCTTTTTTTGCAGTATTTGGAGCAGCTTGGGCAGGTATTGCGGAGGGATGTGCCTGCCTGGGATTGGTTGTCGAGGTGCGCTCTTCACCAAGCGGTGGTTCCGCCAGAATTCTCCCTGGATGGGATCCCTCCTCTTGTCTTGGTATTGCCGGAAGATGATTGCGCTGCTCTTCTTCCTTTGTGACTGGAGAGCTTCTGGTGTTTGCAGGTGTAATAGCACTGGGTCAATTCAGCCCTGGCCCCGATATGATTCTGCTCACGCGTACCGCGTTGGCGCAGGGCCGCTCGGCGGGGTGGTGGATGTCGGCGGGTATTGCCTCAGGTCTGTGCGTTCACGCCACCGTCGCAGTCTTTGGGATGGCATACCTAATGGGCCTGAAAGAGGGGCTGACAGAGGTATTGCGCTGGATGGCTGCTGCCTATCTCGTCTGCCTGGGTTTGCGCCTTTTACTCGCCGGTATGGGCTTAGGTGGTAAGAAGGTGGATAAAGAAGAAAAGGATCATGCAGGAGGGCGGTCGGCCTATCTTCGGGGTCTTCTCTGTAATCTCCTGAACCCGAAAGTGGCGATTATATTTGCTGCGGTGGTAACCGATTTTGTCAGTGGTGATCGGCCGATATGGTGGGCGCCAGCCTTGTGGCTGATCATCGTGGGGCAGGGTCTTGCCCTCTGGGCACTTTACGTCTGGCTCCTGCAATTTCCGCCTGTCCGATCCGGCTACCGCCGGGCAGCTCCCTGGTTCGATGTTGCTTTTGGGGTCGGACTGCTTGCGCTTGGGATCCTGATCTTGATGGACCGGGGTCTGGTATGACCGGCTGTCCGTGATTGAGGCAGGGCAGGGGCCTGACCGGCTGTCTACCGGTAAAGAGGCGGCTTGTGCTTCAGGAAATACTCCTCACCGAGATAATAGCGGTAGGGATAATCGGGGAGTGGTCCGGCATCAGGAGGACGAGGAATATTGCGGCCGATGGTAGCGTCCTCAGGTAGGGTAGAGGCGATAAATACTGGGGTGCCTTCCTGAACGAGATGGTAGAATTTTGGAGCGAGGTTTTCATGCATGCGCAGGCATCCATGAGTACAGGGATAAGGCTTCATCCATCCGGTATGGAACCCATAGTGTGCTTTGAATTCGCACCAGTATGGCATGGGAGTCCCCTTGAAGTTCCACCCAGCCGGCTTTTTTGCGAGCCATGTCTGGATCACCTTATCATCCTTCGAGGCATAGCCGTGGCTGTTGGCCCTGTGCTTGTGATCCTTCTTAAAAATTCGGAAACTCCCAAGTGGAGTGGGTTTGCTTTGAGTTCCGACAGCCACAGGCATTATCAGGAGAGGCCGGTTGCCCTCCATGACGTAGGCAGCCTGATTACGGATAGAGACCTTAACCTCGACTTTTTCGGGGTTCACAGGTCTGGATGCCGGGAGATCAAAAGCAGCGTAGCGAGCGGATCCACCAGCCCCTCCGGGAGATGGAGAGCACGACATCGAAGTCCAGCACGCGAATACAACGGAGAAGACGAGGAATAATTTCATGAGCAAGGCGAACAATCTTGGAGGTGGGTAGTTAGCACCCTGTGGTCCCGGATTTCAAGTGTCTGGGGGCAGGGTTTTCGACGACTCGTTCAGTAGGTAAGAGGGTGGGGGCTCGAGAACTCCCAGGAGTCCACCACTCCATTTCGAAAAGTGACACTGGCTGATCGAGAGGGAATATAATGAATTGAGGGAGCAAGGCCGAAGCTTCCGTAGGACCCGCCGTGGCGGCCGAGGCCGAGACCCTGGTAGGCGTAGAAGGAATGGTGCATGTGGGGCTGCATGCGTGAATATTCCCATCGCTCATACGGCGCATCCGAGCGGTAGCCTCTAACTTTTCGTGTCGGGTTGCCGAGTGCCAGATAGACGGCTGGCTCCGTCATTCCTTTTGCGATCCTGCCTTTGCTTGCAAGCTTCTGATGATCATCGGAAAGCGATTCGTAGATTGAGGTATTCTGGGTGATTCGCCATTGGGGCGTGGCTGCAGTGCAACCCAGAAAGATCGCGCAACTGGTTGCGATGGAAAGGAGCAGGATAATTCGATGGAACATGGCCGTGGGAGAAAGAGGATTTCTGAGAGAGAGCGTAGTGAAAAACTCAATTCACGCAGCCATTTTCATGCTGGGAAAGCTCCTTGTCAGGCCCCCATCGCCGATGGAATCATTACCGCCATGGACAATCCTGCTGAACTTTCCCCAGCCGAGCTCACCAGTTTCCTCAGGGGCTGCCCGGGCTGGGAGATGAGCGGGTCCGAGATCTGTCGGACCATCAAGTTCAAAACCTTTCTGGCTGGCATTGGATTTGTCCAGGCGGTAGCCGAGGTTGCCGAAGATGCCGGGCATCACCCGGATATCAGTATTCGCTACAGCACGGTGACTCTCAGCCTGACTACTCACTCTAAAGGATGCCTCACCAAGGCCGACTTTGAGGTGGCAGGCCTCCTTGATCAATTGCTGGCACAGGAAGGAGCGCTATCGGGGCAGTAGGATTTCTTCCGTATCCAGACCGGTGATTCTCCTGAGGCCCTTGACGAGGTGCCACATGACAAACATGAGGATTATGAGGATGGGAACCCCGATCGCGATGAAGCCCCAGAAAGTGAGTTTGCCAACTCCGTTATTATACTGGCGGCGAGCTTCCAGTTTGTCGTTGAAGTCGATATCGCCGAGAAAATGCTGAGCGAGGAAAAAGTTCGCAAGGGTACTTATGAGGAAAGAAGCCGAGAAGAGAATTGTGCAGAGGAAGAGAAGCTTCCGGTAGGCTTCCCCAGATTTTTTTTCCTCAACAACTCGCTCAATTTTCCCGATATCAAAGATCTGTGGGCTGTAGAGAAAGGTCCGCAGCAGGGGGGTCTTGGTCCAATGAGAGCCGAAGATGGCGAGGCCCAGGATCAGGGGAATGGAACCCTCCTTGATCCCGAAGAGAGTAGGGGCATTGGAGCGAACACTGCCATCCTCCTGCCAGAGGTAGAGGGTCAGTCCTCCAGTCAGCAGAACAGAGGCCAGGCCCACTACGGAGAAGAAGTTCAGCCTGCGGTGCCGGAGAAAGAACCAGACTCCGTAGCAAAGTGGCAGGGCCAGCGCTATGGCAAGGGACTTCACTGGTCCCAGGTGCCACGGACGTGGATCCTTGGCGTCGACTCCCTCCGCCTGCAGCTTCTCCAGAATCGCCGGATCATCACTCATCATAGTGAGCGCCACGATGGGCACTAGCACGTTGACGAGGATGTTCGTCAAGGGGTTCTCTGGCGGAGGCTTGGGGTCGGCGTCAGACATGAAGACGGGAATATCCGGGGAGACCAGACCTGAGAGATCCGGCGTGTAGTCCCCGAGCGGACTACGCGGGCCTCAAGGTTAGGACTGGTAAATGCTTTTGCCGGTGGAGAGAAGGTCGTCGCAGGCGCGCTTCAATCTGTCACAGAGGCTTTGCTCAGCTTTCTTGAGGTAAGAGCGCGGGTCGTAGACCTTCTTGTTGCCAACTTCTTCTTCAATCTTGAGCACGCCCTCGATGTTTTCACAGATGTGAGTCACGACCGGGCGAGTGAAGGCATATTGGGTATCGGTATCGATATTCATCTTGATCACCCCATAATCAAGAGTTTCACGAAGTTCATCAATTGAAGATCCGCTGCCACCATGGAAGACCAGATCCATCTCCGCTTCCTCGCCGTGCTTGTCCATGACGGCCTTCTGCCCATCGCGAAGGATGGTTGGCGTCAGTTTGACTGAGCCGGGCTTGTAGGAGCCGTGGACGTTGCCAAAGGTTGCAGCGAACATGAAGCGACCGAGAGGGTTCAGGGTCTCATAGACCGTCATCATGTCCTCTGGGGTGGTGTAAAGTTTTTCTGCAGGGAGGCCCGAGGTGTCATGACCGTCCTCCTCTCCTCCAACTACTCCAGCCTCGACCTCGAGAATAATATCGAGATCAACGCACTCCTTCATGATTTTGACAGAAAGGGCCATGTTCTCCTCGAGGGGGAGTTCGGAGGCGTCAAGCATGTGAGACTGAAAGAGAGGTCCCTGGCCATTCTCCTTTCGGCGCTTTGATTCGTCCAGGAGGGGCCTTAAAAAGCTGTCTACCTTGCCGGGATGACAATGGTCGGTGTGAAGGGCGATCAGGACATCGTACTTTTCTGCCAGGCGATGCACGGCCTCAGCCAGCACAATGGAGCCGAAAGCGGCATCATTTACCGCAAGGCCCGAGGCAAACTGGCCGCCACCGGACGAAAGCTGGATAATCCCGTCGGAATTTGAATCTGCGAAGGCCTTCAGGGCCCCATTGGCAGTGGTCAGGGAGGTAATATTAATTGCTGGATAGGCGTAGCCACCTTTTTGGGCGGAATCCAGCATCTGGCGGTATTGCTTGGGAGTCGCAATTGGCATGACGTATGCCCCTTACCGGGGCTGGCCGATGGATGCAAGGCTGGAGAGGTTTGAATGACTCTGATATTTTAGGCTTGAGCGTGAGAAGTCCCCGGCGTATCCCGTGCGCCCCGGCTTTTAGGGTAGGTACCGAAGCGGTCAAACGGGGCAGACTGTAAATCTGCTGGCTCACGCCTTCAAAGGTTCGAATCCTTTCCTGCCCACCACCCTTATCATTAGTGGGTTACGGCTTTTGAGCCGTGCTGAAAATAGCCAGCCTAGCGAAGGTTCACTGGGTCGATGTGGCAATCTTTATCCTGCTGCGCCGAAGCTGAATGGCCAGTTTACAGCTCCACAAAAGCCCCACCCCCTGCCAGAACCAGAATGCACGGGGTATCGTTCGTTCGAAATCGGGGGGGAGGTTCGAGAGAGGAAGAAAAGTCAATACCGCGTAAATCGGGCCCGCGACCGGGGAACAGCCTGAAATCCACACTGCTAATGGTACTAAAGCTTCGCCAGTTGCGCCGATCGTGACCCCAACCAGCAAGGGTGCGATTCCGATCAAGATCACCGCTAACCCAGCCGCCCGCTTACCTTTGCCTTCGAGCAGGGCGTGGAAACCGAACCCTCCCACCGCGGTGACGAGGAAGAATACGGGTAGAATGGCGATCGGCATATCGGTGGTTCCAAACCAAGCTGACTCTACGAGCTTCTTGGTGAACCAAAACCATCCTCCTGAGCCGATTGCCGCCATGGCGAATACCCACGGGAATGAGGTGGCGGGATCTGATTGAAAGGAGAGTTTGGGTCGGCCGAGTTTACGGGTCCGACGCCAGCCCCGAATCTGACTAGTCCGGTCCGGAGTGATTAAGACGGTCATCAGACAGAGGATCATGAGGGTCACCAATCCATAGATCCCGGACATTGCGAGGGTCTCTCCGGCCGCAGGGGACCAGCCGCCCCCCTCGAGCTGGAAATAGCGAGCCCCGTGTGAGAGGAAGACCCTGCCTGAGGGTTCAATGAGAGGCAGGGCGTTTCCAAGGAGCATGAGTTGGATCCAGGCGAAGAGCCCAGTCGCCCCCGCCTTGCCCATCAAGTGAGACTCCGCGCGATGCCAACGTCGCCATAACATGACTACCATCGTCCCAATCAGAAAGAGCAGAGTTCCTGCGGTAAAGACTGACTGCGGGAAGTTCAGATTGAAGAACTGAGCTGCCGGTGCAAAATTTTCCATGGTCTGAGCGGCTGCTCCCATTCTGCTCTCAACGAGGTAAGGTAAAGATTCGCGCACCACTGGTTCAATGGTGACATACTTGAAGTAGACCAACCCCAGCTTGGAAGCCTGGGGTACCACCGTGTAGAGGGCGAAGACTAATCCCATTGAGGAGAGAAAGGCCCAGCGACGATTCTTGAGCACGGTGCCAGCGACCAGGCCAGTCAGGTGGTAGAGAACACCTGCAATCATGAAGACCCCATACAGTTGCAATCCAATGTGAAGAGGAACTTCGCCTCGCCAGAAGGCCCACAAGGTAAACGGCATGGTGGCGAGAAAGGTGGCATATTCCCGGATAGGCAGGCCGAACAGGTAACCGACTACCTTTGCCAGTGGAGTCATGGGAGTCAGGCGCTGATAGTCGATCACCCCTTCATCCGCTTCGGCGGTCATCCCCGCAGCGGTCTGTCCGGACCCCAGGACAAAGAGAATGAATCCCTGAAAGAACAAAAGGGGGATAATGGGCATCCGATGGGCGTCCCGGATGGACAGTTCCGCCTGGTAAATCCCAACCTGTCGAATGACAAAGAAGAGAAACCCCGCGATCATCAGGGTGATGAGCAGGGAGATTCCCAGTGCACGAGGCCGCATCCGGGAACGCGCATAGCGCCGCACGATCGGATTCGCCCAGATCGCCCAGAATGGTGCCTGATGCTGGAGTGCAGAATCAGTTTTCATCAGGGGACCCTTCCTGTCTGCGATTGTCCTCCGCGATCTTCACGAGAATGTCTTCAAAGGAGGAGCTTTTTTCTTCGAACGACTTGACCGCCACGCCCTGTTCCAGAATGCCGCTCAGCAGGGCCGCTTGTTCATGATCCCCCCCGGTAAATCGCAGAATGACTCTTTGGTCATGCTGTTCGGATTTAGTGACTTCCAGCACGCCGTGCTGGCTGGCGAGCCAACTGGCGATGTTGTCGCGAGGCCCCAGCACGGTCACCGCAATCTGGCGCTCGGCTCGCCCCAGTTGGTTGCGCACTTCCGTGGCCGTTCCCGATGCCAGAATCTGTCCCTGATTCATGACGCAGAGTGACGAGCACATCTCGGCGAGCTCGCTTAAAATATGAGAGCTTACGAATACAGTCGCTCCCTCGTGGGCAATAGCCTGCAGACTCAGGCGCAATTCCCGGCGGGAGAGAGGATCCAGTCCACTGGCAGGTTCGTCCAGAATCATCACCTTAGGGCTGGGCAGGAGGGTCTTGGCGAGGACCAACCGCTGAGTTTGCCCACGCGAGAGTTCCCGGCACCATGAGTTACGTTGATCCGTGAGACTCACAATCTCGAGGCATTCCTCAGCACGTGACCGACACTCATTTCTGGTTCCCAACGCATATGTATGGGTGTAAAAATCCAGGAACTCTCTGACCTTGAGATCTGAGGGGACGGGGGCGAGATCCGGCATGTAACCCATGATCCGGCGGGCAGACTCCTTGTCCTCAAGAGCGTCAATGCCGGCCAAGCTCACCTCTCCATACGTTGGCTCCATGAGAGTGGCCAGAACGCGAAAGGTGCTTGTCTTGCCTGCCCCGTTTGGGCCCACGAGTCCATATACCTCGCCATAGGGGACGGTCAGGCTCAGATCATTTACTGCCACAAAATCCCCGTAGTCGACTCGGAGGTCGCGAATCTCGATAGCGTTTCCGTTTGTTTCCGGCTTACCAGTCATCATCTTCAAACTGCTGCCAGTTCTCTGGCAATCGGAGGCCGATTTCTCTCATCTCCTCCTCCGCGTTCTGCCGCCGGTTCTGCCTGTGGCTTTCAAGAAGCTCCTGCTGTTCGGAGGTGAGTATCGACTCGATGGCCACGTTGCGACCCTTCCGGTCCAGCGCACTGCGATCGCCATCCATTCCCTCGATGTCCATCGAGGGAATGTAGTCCTCCGAGCTTCGCGCCATCGTAAAAAACAACTGGTCCTCCTGAGAGGCGTCCAGATTCACGATGCTATCGAGGTTGTTCAACCTTCCATTGGCCTCTCCCTCGACGCTATTAATTCTCTCCTGCAGTCGATCCGCGCGGAAGCTCGTCAGAGCCTCTCCAGTCAACTGCCGTTCCATGAACTGGTCGATTCCTTTGATGTTCTGCTCGGCCTCTTTCCCTGCCAACATGAGGTCGTAGATCGTGCTAGAGTCATCCGCCACTACGTCGACGAAGCGCTGGGCATTTTCGGAGGCCCGGGCATCAAGCCATTGACGCAACTGCGTCTGCTGAGATTCATTCAAATCATATTTGCGGGTGTAATCCCCCGCGAGGCGGGCAAATTGCTCCCTCTCCTCCTTGCTTCTCATCAGGTTGATCACTGGTGAGAGATCATTGAGCCAGGGCTTGGTAACCGCGAAAATATCGTCAATATCCGCTCCTCGTCCCTCACGAATGTCCTCTAGGATATCCCGGGCGCCTTCCGCCGAACGCTGACGATCGGCGCGGATCCTGCTCCCTTGCAGACGCCGCAGTTCCGCCTCGGCAATCCGCAGCTGATGCTCTGCGTTTTCAGCGCGTTCCTGTTCAGACCCCGGGTCAGGGCCGAGACTCTGACCAAAGAAAATCGCTCCAAGGGCTCCAAGAAGGATGCCCATGGGTATTCCAATATACTGAAGCATGACCGAATGGTGAGCGATCCTGACCGTAACTCAAGCCCATCAATGGACCGCTCGCATTCTTCCTCGTGCCCAAAAGTTGCTGGAATCGGTCTTCAGAGGTTTAAATCAAACCCTGTAGGGGCGTGCCAGATTCATTCGGGACGAATGTGTCATCCTTCAGGGCCAGAGTAGGTGAGGATGAAGTAGGCCATCAAGGCGAGCCAGAGCAATAAAACTACAAGGGCGACAGATGCCAGCCATTGCCATAGTCTGAATGGAGAGGATCGAGTGGCGGCAAGGAACACAGTGCAGGAGATAAGGCAAAGGACGACTGCGATCAGCTGGGTCAAGTGAAAGGGGGCCTGAGTCCACCCGTATCTTTCTGCGAGGAGAATGGCAGGAATGCATCCCAGAATATAAGTTGCAGTGACGACGAGCACCCGCCTGGAGACTCTGGCAACCGCTGATATCGTTGAGAGGGGCATGGTCAGTCAGGAGAGCAATGGCTATCAGCGTATTGGTCTGCCGATCCTACTTGAGGCCTAGCACAATGGTCTCGGAATAGCGGAGTTCTCCAGTCAGGGCATCGTGGAATTGAAAGATGACCTGGGGATGAGGAAAGGCGAACCAGCGTTCGCCGTCGCGTTCCACCGGGTTATTAAAGACGTTGTTGACCTGTACTACGCAATAATGAGGGAAGGTGCGATTCGCACGGGGGATGTCCTCCATGGCATAACTCGACCAGCGGATATCGCAGGCCCGGGGCCCATACTTGAACCTGCCGTTGGCCGGGCGGCCGCCCTCGTCCTTCATCGGAGCGTGGTTGATGGAGTTGTGTGGCCCGCTGGCAAATTCGTAGACGTTATCGGTGATCTTGATCGCAAAGCTGTTGTGGAGATCACCGGTGAGAACAAAAACCGCCTTATCGAGCCCGTCCCAGAACTCGATAAGTTCCTCCCGCTCCTTGAGGAATACGGTCCAGGCGTCGTCCTTCTTGATCTTGGCCTGCTTGTCAATGCCGCCCCCGCTCCCGACGTGTGGCACCATGAAGTTGACTGAGGAAACGACGAAGATGAAGTCGGACTTGCTCTCGCGGATGCCATCCATGAGCCATTTCAGTTGCTGCTTTCCGAGCATGGTCGCCTTGGGGTTGTCCGGTTTGTCGACATTATGGAGGCTGCGGTGACTGCGGGTATCGAGGAGAAAGAAGTCGCAGTTCGAGACCGTGAACTTTCCGTAGCAACGTCTGCCGATGGAGTATGAGGCCTGCCCGCTCGCCTTGGCTGCGGGAGAGACCTTCAGCTTGTTTGGGCCCAGGACTTTCACGATGTCATAGACCGCGGAATTTGGATTTCCCGGCTCGGAGTCAAGGCTGGCGTCGGGAACTCCAGCGGTCGGGGTTCCCCAGTGGACATGTAGATTGGCCATGTCGCTGAGGTTCATCCGTGTGAAGTCGGCCTCCTTGTCTGTCAGGATATCGCTGCCTTCCGTGAATTCCGCCGAACCAAACCAGGCCGGGGTATCATGTTTCACCGGATTGGCCCAGGCGAGGTAGTCAAACCAGGCCCGGGTGGCGATGTCCCGGAAGACGGCTCGTCGGTTCACGTAGCCTGTTTCCGCCGTTCCGTAGATGTCGTTGATGAGTTCATGGTCATCGGCAGTATAATAAGTGGGCATGTGACGATGCCATTCTGCGAGATTGCGGCCTCGGTGGAGGAGATCCTTATAATTCTGCCAGACTCCAACGATTGTGGGAGCCTTCTCTACAAGCTTCGGAGTATTGTCCCCGCTGAGGCCGACTTGGTGGAGCCATTCGCTGGGCGGATAATCGCGACGTGTTTCGTAGAGCCAGTCTCCATTGAGAATAGCGAAGTGAATCTGGTCACGCACCTTGGTGTTAAGAGTGTCGAAGATCGGGAGCGTGGGGCCCACGCTGTCGCCTCCGCCTTTCGGATTATTGCCGCAGGCGAACTCGAAGCGGAAGTTAAACAAACCCTCCGGGTTGCCTGCAGGGTTCCGGTAATCCTCCGCACTCGGCATAGTGCGGAACGATCCTTGCAGTTGGTGATCCGCGATCCGGTAGTGATACCGAGTATCGGGTGAGAGGTTGTCGATGGTGAGGAGGCCCGTGTAGTCATGTTCTGGCCCCCGGGTAGTGAAGGAGGTGGAGCGCTCGAGCTTTCCTGGCTCCTTTCCGTAGAAGACGGTGACCTCGCCTTGTCGTTCAGTGCGAACCCAGAGGCTCATGGAGTCTGGCGCGGGTCTTCCAAGGAGAGGTCCTTCAGTGACACGAATGGCGGTGGGAGTCGCATCCTGGGCGAGGGACTGCCCATCGAGGTAGAGGCAGAGAATAAGAGAGGCCGGAAAAAGAAATTTCATTGGGAAGAGGTAAAGAAGAGGGTGAGCCATGTTTCTGGTAGTGGACAAGCTCTCACCCTCGGAAGGTGACTGTGGGCAAACCTCAGGGGAAATCACCCAAATTCTGGTCGGCAGGCTCGCATTCAGGATTGGATCACGTGTGGGTTTGGCCTAGTTTTTTCCAGCATGACCGGCAGCAGATCGCAAGATGACCCCCGATGTCCTCGGCGAAGGCGGCCTGTATCTCAGGGGAGCGCAGCTTGCCCTCGGGCTCATATCTGTTGTGCCTTGCTTCTCTTTGCGTTGCTTGGCGCGATGCTTCCTGCAGCTGCAGAGACGGTTCACCGGTCTTCCTACTATAAGAATGGGGAGATTCATGTGAATGTTCTGGGGACTGAGGAAGGAGAGCCGCTGACCAGTGGTCATTGGGATTTCAAGCCCTCATGGTCCAAGACCGGTGATCTTCTGGTGTTCTTCCGTCGTCTGAAGAACGACCCTGATGTGGTCAAGTGGAAGACCGCGATCTGTATCATCAAGGTAGACGGAACCGGGTTTCACCGGCTTACCGATGGCACCCATACCGATTTCAATCAGACCTGGACCCGGGATGGCAGCAACACCCCGATCTGGAATCGTCGTAACCCGCGCACCGGCGCATTCCGGGTGATGGCCAGCCGAGTGGGAGCTAAGCCAGGAGAGGAATACGCCCTCACTGGGAAGGACTACCACTCGTGGGCCTACACGACTCTCAAGGACGGGCGCATTTTCGTGGGGAGCAACCCTCCGGGGCAGCGGAGAGGCTACTTCCTCATGAAGCCCCATCGGAAGGGAGAGCCTGTTTTTGAGCGGGTCTCCTGCGCACTTGCCGAAGCGGGCACCCTTGACCGGGTCAGTATTTCGCCGAGCGAAAAGAAGATCTGTTTTGAATATACCCGTGGCTTCAAGCGCAAGGTGCCTGGCCGGACGCTCTATCTTGCCGACTTTGATGCTGGCAAACGACTCATCAGTAATGCGACATCTTTTGCGAACGAGAAGGGCAAGCCGGTCTGGTTTGCCTACCCGCGATGGACTCAGGATGAAACTGCGATCATGTATCACGCGGGTCGCAAACTTCTGCTTTATACTCTCTCCGACGGGTCGACTCGTAAGGTGTCTGCCGATGATAAGGCCGACTATCGCTACCCTCATGGGGAAGCCTCGCCGAAGTAGATGCAGTCAGTTGGATTCTCCCTGCAGGGTCTTCCTCCACTGGGTATGGACACCACGGACGGGAGTAATTATAATCGAGCGAAGATCCACGTCCTGATGGAGACTTCGGAGGGGAGAGAGGTCCTGAATTGTAAAGCTCCGTTTTCGAGGTGGACGTGGTCAGGGTCGATGGGAGGAACAAGCAGGTTTGTTTATCTGCGTGGTGATCCCGGTCAGGTGGGCCCTCCGAATTTATACCGGTAGAGGGAGAAGAGTATCTCCTGATTATTAAAGTCGAACCTGTGCCGGGGTCGGTGAAGGTTGCGCCGGAAAGTCTCGAGGTAAGGGGCGGGGGCGGAAGGTCCCGTAATCTTGTCTTCCGTGGAGGTTGGTTCGAGAGACGATCTGATGGCAGATCAATGGAGCGGAACAGGAACCAGATGTATTCAGGGTTGGCTCATGACCAAGATTGCTCTAGTTTCCCGCCCCCTGACAAACAGCAGCGTTGTCTTAAGCGGAATAAAACATCATGGAACCTGTTGACGTCGAAGAACTTGTTCACTCCAGCTCAGCTCCTGGCGAGTTCTGGGGCCGACTCGCTCAGATGTTGGCCAAATCGTGGGGGTTTTCTTCGCTCTTTGTCATACAGAGAACGGAGAAAGAGATTCGTCTTCTAGGCAAAAGTGATTCGGCCCGAATCGAGAATGTTCCCCAAGAAGTTCAACGCGCGGTGGCTCAAGGCCCAGTTGATAAGAGCTCACGAACGAGCCTTGGCGATGGGGTCTGGGTTACAATACCAATCCGAATACCGGGAACTGAAGGGGGTTACCTCCTTGGGTTGACCGACCAGGAATCAGAGAGTGATGAGAGCCGAATGGGTTTGACTGCCGAGATGGCGGTATCGGCTTTTCAGGCAACTGCGCACGCGAAGAAGCAAGCTGCATCACACGCGCGTTTGACAGAGGTCCTTGATGTAGGGATGCTCGTTAGTGAGGCTCCTCACTTTGATGAGGCCGCTATTCGCCTTTGTAATGAGGTGTCTCACCAGACAGGTGCGATGAGGGTCTCTCTGGGGTGGAAGCGTAATGAGCGGGTCAAGTTGGTTGCAACGAATCACGGAGGGCGCATCCGAAATGATACGGAGTTAGCTGGTTCTCTCTCTCGGGCGATGGAGGAGGCCTTGCTCAACAATACCGAGGTCGGCTGCCCACCCCTGAGCGAGGATGTGATCTCGCAGCAACACAAAAGTCACTCGGAGAGCCAGGGAAACAGTCACCTGCTTTCCATGCCCTTACGTAACGGTTCTGAAGTTGTTGGAGTGCTGACGATCGAGCACCCCAATGAGGATGGGGTGGTTGCGCAGGATCAAATCGACGCTCTGCGCGTTATCTTGGATCTTATTGCCCCTCACTTGGATGAACTGCACCGGCGATCTGGTTGGATAGGGGCCCGGTGGTGGCGTAGTTGCCGGCGGGCGGTGAGAGGCCTTCTTGGATATCGGCACACAGGTTGGAAATTGGCGGGCGTCTTGCTTCTGATTTTGCTGGTTGTTGCGTGCCTTGTTCAGGTCACTCACAAGGTAAAGGCTCCGTTCATTCTTAAGGCACAGTCCTCGGCAGTGCTCACGGCACCGTTCGGCGGATATATCGAAAGAGTGCACAAGAAAGTAGGGGAAAAGGTGAAGGAGGGAGACCTCCTCGTGGAGCTCGACCAACGAGAACTGCTTTTGCAGCGGGCAGAATTGATCTCCCAGAGAGGCCGGGAGCGAAGCGATGCACGTCGCTACGAGGCCGAGGGAAAGCTTGCGGATATGAGGCTTGCACAGCTCGCAGCCGAACAGGCCGAGTCTAAACTGCGAATCGTCGACCATCGGTTATCGCGGACGGAAATACGGGCTCCATTTGATGCTGTGATTGTCGAGGGGGACCTTGAGGAGCGCCTTGCCTCGCCAACGCAGGCTGGTGAGGTCCTTCTGAGGGTGGTCGAGGTCTCAGACACCTATGCAGATCTCCAAGTTGATGAGAGAGACATTCATTTCCTCGATGCCGGCATGGGAGGAAAGCTCGCGTTTACGAGCCGGCCGGATGAACGGTTTGAAGTGAGTGTCCAAAAGTTTGAGCCGGTAGCGCAGGTTGAGGAAAGTGGGACAACCTTCCGTGTTCGAGTAATGGTGGACGGTCAATCGCAAGAGTGGTGGAGGCCAGGAATGACAGGGACCTGCAAGATTAATGCGGAACGCCGTTCTCTCGCATGGGTCTGGCTTCATCGGACTTGGCAATATCTGAGATTGAAGTTGTGGTTCTGAGGGCGGCGCTCTCGATCATGTTATCGCAAGGAATTGATTTATGAGTCGGGGTCCAGGTGTTTTCGATGAGTCATGGCATCGGGTGCGGTCCTGTCGAATCCGCCTCTTGCCTGGTATTCAATTGGTCAGGCAGCGCTATCGCGGTCAGGACTGGTATGTGGTGCGGGACCGGATGGGGCATCGGTTTTTCCGAATCAGACCGGCGGCCTATGATTTTATATCGTTCCTCCAGACAGAGGTTGACGTAGAGGCGGCATGGGAACGTTCGCTTCGGGTCAATCCCGAGTCGTCTCCCGGTCAAGGAGAGGCCGTCCAACTGCTGTCGCAACTCTATCAAGCGGGTCTCCTCCGTAGTGACAAGGCGTCCAACGTGCAATCTCTTGCGGAGGTGCATCAGGAGGAGCGCTCGAAAGAGCGAAGGCAGCAATGGTCCAGTCTCCTCTTTCTTCGGATCCCACTCTGGAATCCGGACCCGTTTCTCCGTCGGACGGTCTGGCTGTTTCGCGGGTGCTTCACCCGGCTGGGCATGCTGCTATGGGTAATAACCTTGGGCTGGGGGATACTGACTCTTGGGAAGAACTGGGGGCAGTTTCAGGATGTGGCTCGAAGTATTCTTGGCTGGGCAAATCTTCCGTGGCTCTACCTCAGTCTTATTTTGACCAAGGCGCTTCATGAGTTTGGGCATTCCTATGCCTGTCGGCGCTACGGCGGAGAGGTTCCGAGGATGGGAATCATGCTCTTGATTTTTAATCCTCTTCCTTACATGGATGCGTCGTCGAGCTATGCTTTCCAAGAGAAGCATAGAAGAGTGATTGTCGGCGTTGCGGGGATGATGACAGAGTTGTTTGTTGCCGCTCTGGCAATCGTGTTCTGGGCCAATAGCGGAGATGGAATTGCCAACCGGGTAGCCTACAATGTGGCGATCACGGCCTCTGTCTCTACGCTCCTCTTTAACCTGAACCCGTTGCTGCGATTCGACGGGTATCATATCCTGTGCGATATTCTGGAGACTCCGAACCTTCAAAGTCGCTCCCAGCGCACAGTCGTGCACTGGCTTGAAAAATATCTCTTCAGGGTTCCCCCAAGTCCGATGCCGGCAGAGACCCGCGGAGAGGCAGGATTGTTTGGGGCATATTTTATTTGCAGCTGGATCTACCGTATTTTCCTCATGGCGGGCATTCTGCTGTTTGTATCCAAGCAGTTCCTTATTCTCGGGGTATTGCTATCCCTGGTTTTTGCCGTGATGTGGGGCCTTGTCCCACTTTGCAAATGGGGAAAGTATCTCTTCACCAGTCCAAAGCTTATGAATCGCCGTCTACGATCTATCCTCGTCGCCTCAGCTCTCCTTGGAGGAGTTGGGAGCCTTCTGTTTCTTGTGCCAATTCCATATCACTTCCGTTCAGGGGGGGTGGTCCGGTGCGAAGTATTTGAGAATGTCTATGCGACGTCTGGCGGAACGGTGGCTCAGATTCTGGTGTCCTCTGGCACTATGGTTGAGCCGGGTATGCCCCTCGTCCGACTTGAAAATCTTGAATTACTTGAGGAGCAAAGATTACTGCTGATAGAGGAGGAGCGTACGGAGCTGCGGATTCAGCGTGAAAGGGCCGAGCAAGCAACGGGGGTTGAGGCTGTGGAGGCCTATCTCGTTGCGCTGGATAAAAGGTTAGATGACATGGAATGGCAGCTAGAGAGCCTGGTGGTCAAGGCCAAGTCGGCGGGCAGGTGGATCGCCCCTGACCTTGAGGAGAAAAGGGGGGTAAGAGTGCCTCGGGGGTTTTCGCTGGGGCACGTTCAGGGCGAAGATTCTTATAAGTTTTCGGCCGTTATCAGCCAGCGTGATGTAGATCGTGTGTTTGCCGGGGATTCTCCCCGGGGGAATGTGCGGCTTCACGGTCAGGCTGGAAGCGAAATTGTCCTGAGCCATGTTGATGCTATCCCAGCTGAGCAGAGTGCGTTGCCTTCTGCGGCCCTTGGTGTGCTAGGAGGAGGGAGCGTTGGCGTTGACTCAACGGAGACCAGCGGCCAGCGTTCGACCGAGCCTTTTTTCGAGCTCCGTGGCAGCCTCGATTTGCCCGAAGTGGTGAAGGCTGAGCACGGGCAACGTGGAACGGCTAGGTTTGATCTTCCGCCGAAGCCACTGGGGATGCAATGGCTCCACCGGCTCCGCCAACTATTGCAAAAAGAATATCAACTGTGATGCGCACAGCGCCCAGCGAGTATCAGAAGTCCTTTTACCAGCGCCTTGGAGAGAAGGAACTGAAAGGGCTCGATGTTCTTGCCAAGAAGATGGCAGGGGTGTGGAAACGACGTGCTGGTGTCAGAAGATCATGGTCCCGAAGGGTCGAGTTAGCGGAGATACACTGGAAGGAATTGGAGCCGCTCAGTGATGGAGACCTTGACCGGCGAATCCGGGAATGCCGGGGAGGGTTCAAAATGTCTGAGGCCAAGCTATCCGAGGAGGCGCTTGCGGTGGTGTGTGAAGTAGCGGCCCGCACCCTCAAGCTTCGCCCTTATCCGGTGCAGATGATGGCGGTCGTGGCTCTATGGGAGGGATATCTCGCTGAGATTGACACCGGTGAGGGGAAGACCCTCTCCATTGCGTTGGCGGGTGCGCTTGCGGCATGGGATGGAGATCCCTGTCACATTGTCACAGCGAACGATTATCTTGCGGCCCGGGATGCCAAAACGATGAAACGTTTTTATGAGCGGCTGGGAGTTTCAGTAGGAGTGGTAACGGGTGACACGGAGGAGAAAGATCGACGTGAGGCCTACCGGCGAATGGTGACTTATACGACCTCCAAGGAGGTTGCTGCGGACTATTTGCGGGATCGCTTAAAACTCCGGGAATGGAATCGTTCCGGTCGCAGACAATTCTTCAGGAAGATGGCGCAGGTGCGAGATGGGGGAATCGAGCTTGTTCAACGAGGGCTTTTCCGGGCGTTTATTGACGAAGCAGATAACTGCCTGATCGACGAGGCCGTCACGCCGTTGCTTATTAGTCAGCCGCATCGGGAGAAGGCCGTAGAGGACGCGTGCCGGGCGGCATGGTTTATCGGTGAGCGTCTGGTCGAGGGGGTGGACTACCGGGTTAAACGCGATGAACGTCAGGCAACACTGACCAGTGTCGGTCGTGAAAGTGCCGAGAAGCTTGGCGGGTTCCCGGATTCGGCGCTTTGGCGGTGTCCGCAACGTCGAGGGCAGATGATCACCCTTGCACTAGAGGCCCGTGAGTTCTTTCACAAAGGGATTCAGTATATCGTAGAGGGAGGAAAAATTATCATTGTCGACGAGGGGACAGGGCGTCCGATGCCGAACAGAAGTTGGAAGCTGGGATTGCATCAGATCGTAGAGGCCAAGGAGGGGGTGGAGTTAACGGAGCCATCGCAAACTATCGCACAGATCAGTTTTCAGGCGTTCTTCCAGAAGTATAAAAGGATGGCAGGTGCCACAGGGACCGCGCGGGAGATTGCAGGCGAAGTGTGGTCAATCTATTCCGTGCCCAGTATCAGGATCCCACGAAACCAGTCGGATCGAAGAGCTCATGATGGAATCATCTACTGTGGCGACCGGGCAGAAAGAGACAAACGGATCCTCTCGGAAATCGAGGCGCAGGTTAGAAAGGGTCGTCCGGTTCTCGTCGGCACACGAAGCGTGAGCTCGAGTGAAGACTTGGGAAGGCGGCTGGGTTTGCGGGGTGTCGATTGTGAAATACTGAACGCAACTCGATTGGCCGAGGAAGCTGCTGTGATTGGCCGGGCTGGAAGTGGCAAGAGAGTGACAATAGCCACCAATATGGCAGGAAGGGGGACAGATATTGAGCTTGGATATGGGGTTGCTGCCTACGGAGGACTCCACGTCGTTGCGACCGAACCGCACGAGAGTAGACGAATTGATCGGCAATTGTTCGGGCGAGCCGGGAGACAGGGTGACCCCGGATCTGTTATCTGTTTCTACAGACTAGATGATGACTTGTTCGAACAGAACCTTCATCCTGTCATGCTGCGATGTCTCAGTAAGGTGCAAGGAGTTGTTGGGGTGAGATGGTTGCCACGGGTCGCGCAGGCTTTCGCGCAAAAGCGATCCGAGTCGTTGGCCCGGAAGCGGCGGCAACTAGTCTCTAAAAATGATGCCTCCCTCAAGAGGTCACTGGGGTTTGCGGAGGAGCGGTAGTAGGTTGCGGAGTCGCTTCGTCGTCACTCATTCAAGATTCTGTTAGGATTATCAATACTATTAACTTGATAGTTAATATTTCCGAAATATTCCCGTAACCCGCTGTGGGTAGGAGGGTCTGGGCGTTACTTCTGACGGTGCTTGAGGAAGGGCGGCTTTAGTTGGTCTTCTCTGCGTCGTGCGAGGCGCAGTTGCCGAACATACTGACCATGGTCAACGCGAGTGGCCCGTTGATGAGCGTACGCGATTTGCGGTCGAGCAGCTTGAGCCCAAGATTTTGCTCTCGGCTGCTCCAGTGGATGCCCCCGCAGGCTGCTGCGGTGTCAGTGATAACCTCTTTGTTGGTGACGATGATCGAGTGAGTGTCTGGGGCTCTCAAAGCCCGGACGTTGTAGAGGTGGAGGCGTGGTCCGACGCTGAAGATCAGGTTGAGTTCGATGCTCCCGAGTTAGCGGATGCTGAGGTTCTGGATTGGCCGGCAATTTCTACCGAGCTCAGAACATCGGGCCCTTCGGAGACCGATGGTAACGCTCCAGATGCTGAATCCAGCTGGGTCGTGGAAGCCGAAGAGCGACTTGAAGGATCCGGTGCCTTTTCTGGCGAAATTATTAATGAGGGGTTGTTTGCGCCCGGCAACAGCCCAGGTGAGGTCGTCGTTGAAAGTTTTGTCAATCAAGGCACTCTTCAAATCGAAATTGCAGGAACGGACTCGGAAGAATTTGATCGGGTGATCGTTTCTCAGCAGGCACTCCTCGACGGCACGCTCGAAATCAGTCTTCTCGACGACTACGTGCCGGAGCCGGGAGACGAGTTTGAGTTCCTGACCTATGATAGCGTTGAGGGTGATTTTGCCGTGATCACTGGTCTTCAAATCACGGAGACAAGATTCTTTGTGCCGACTCGGACAGAAGACGGATACACGTTGACGGTGGTCGACGTTGTTTCTCTACTCGATGGAGAGTTCACGGTTGATGGGGGAGATAACGTGCTCAACCAACAACTGGACGACATTCTGTCGGGAGTTCAGGATTTGAGCCTCCTTCGGGAGCAAACGTCTGCTCTCACGATTCAAGTGGGGGCACTTGAGATCGAAGGGGACTTCGCCATTGGGCAAGACGGGAAATATGCGTTCTTCCTGATGGAAGCTGGAACTGTCTCCCTTTCCGCGGGGAGGGATAACGACATTAGCGACAGCGAAGTCGGACTTTTGATTAATGATACGGAACTTGCGATTCTTTTTGATCCGGTGACGCAAAGCTACTCTGTTTCAGGGTCTGGTGATCTCGCCGCTCAGGGTGGTTCTATCGAGCTGGGTGGGAGTGTGGAGCTGGATTGGAGTAATTTTGATTCCAAAATCTCCAATGAGGAATTTTCGGCCAGTGGAGTGAGTCAGGTTGTTACCGTTGACGAGGGAGCAGCTGAAATTCGTGGGAGCCTGCTGTCCGCCTCAATGGACGGAGCATCGATGCTCTTTACGATGGAAATGGCGCTTGAGGGAGTGGATCAAAACCGCCTGGACATTGAAGTCTCGAATGCCTTTATGGAACTCTCAGGGGCCCGTCGGGCGATCGTCAAGATCGAGAATGTGGAAGGAAACCTGATAGTGGAACGAGACGCGGGCTTCAGTCTGGACCTGACGGGGAATATCGATATGACATTCTCTGGACTTTCCATGCGAGGGTTGCTGGTAGAGATCCTCTTTTCAGAGGATGGGGAAGATGGTGCCAGGCTTACGGTGAATGGGTCAAAGAAGGAGGGCTCGGATGAGGAGGGCACGGATGGTTTTCTCATTGGAAGCGCAACGATGGCTGCAGACTTTGTCCTCGATATTGCTGAAACTATTGGAGAGCCAGTGCCCGAACTGTCGCTGGCCTTTCTAAATGCCTCTTTTTCGACCTCGGACGCTGATTTCGGAGAAGGGAGTGGAGTTCTGCTGGCGAATATAGATGGGGTTGTGTCCCAACTGTTCGGCACTGCCGCTGCCACCACGGGTGGTTTTGACGTAGGTGGGAGGATTCAGGTCCGCCAGAACACGACCGCTAGGGAAGTCGACGAAGTGGTCTCCTTTGGCGATGGCTCGGTCCGGCTTGTTTTCGATGAAACCGAGACGGAGACAAACTTTTTTGAGGTGACCCCGCTCTCTGCCTTTCTCGAAGTTGGTGATTTTCTCCAAATCAGGGGCGATGTGACGTGGGCCTCTGGTGAGGTAGTAGTAGAGGAAACAGAGGAAATCCTTGAGGTGAGGACTCTGGTAAACAGCTCCCTGGAGGTGTTTCTTGGAGCTGATGGGCTGGTGCCGGGGGCGTGGGGGCCTGAATTGGGAGCTACCGGGTTTCTGCTGAGTAATGCCGAAATTGCGATTATCCATTTTGTAGAGAGTGACACCTATGCCGTCATCGCCTCCGGGCTGGCAGAGGCCATTGGGGCTGGGGCAGGAAGCATTGCGGGCAGAGGTACACTGAGCGTAAACCAGTCCGATGTTCCAATCGATGAAACCATCGAATTCCCCGGAAGGCCCGGCGCGGGAGTCCGGGTGTTCTTCCCGGACAGTTCCTCGGCTCTCTCTCTTCAGATCGGGCAGCTTGCTATTGAAGTGGCTGGCCAGACCCTCGAGGCCTCCGGATTGGTTGAGCAGGGCGACGGACAGCTTGAGATAGAGATTCAGGGGTTAAGCGCGATCTTTGACCTGGGCACGGGTACCCTTGGCTTTGCTGACGCAGGGGGGCAATTCTTTCTCTCGGATGATCAGGCTTATGGTCGGGTGACTGGGGATATAGTCCAAACTGGCCTCGAATTCCTGTCGCTTGGAGGTCAGTTAGGGCTCGAGTTCAATACCGGGACGAGCGCGGTCCAGCTTTCTGGAGACGACGAGCTGCCTGCTGGTCCTTTTGTCCGGTTGAGTGGTCAGGATCTCAACGTTACGGTGGCTGGAGAGTCCATGACGGGTGACTTTACCTTCGAAAATGGGACGCTGGAAGAAGCGTCCGGCGAGGTGCGATCGGGAGTTTCCGGGCAGGCTGAAGTGCCGGTGCTGATCGTCGGGGCAGACTCAGTAGGGATTTCCACGAACGGATTCACCGGGCCTGAGATGGATCTGGAGGGTCGTTTCATTCTCTCCGGGGACTGGTTAGCCGGTGATATTTCGGGTTCCTTTGAGTATTTGGAGGATGAGGCTGATATTCAGGTCCGGGGCTCGGTTGCTCTTTCGGTAAACACCTATTCTGAGCCGGTTCGCCTTCTTGATAGCGAAGGGAGTCCACTGGTCGATGTAGAGGCGGATCAAGGGGTCCGAATCACTGCTGAGGATTTCACGGCTGATGTGGGAGCGGGTAGTTTCACGGGATCCTTTGAGATCTCCTCTGAGGAAGTTGAGGGAGACGCTGCTCTTCGTTTTGATATTGAGGACCTGAATCTTCGCTTTGGGGCCACCAGAGAGGATCCGATGATCCAGCTTGGGGCCCAGTCTGGCAGCTTCTACATCACGACCGAGGGAATCATCGGTGAAGTGACAGGGCTGTCAATCGATGCGGGAGCGCTCAATTTCTCGGGGACTCCGACCTATTCTTTTAATACGACTTCCGCAATCTGGGCTGGTATTGAGCCCGGAGTGGTTAAGCTGGGTTCACCCGCGATGACCTATACCGCTGGCGATCTCGTTTTTAGAGGCCAAATTGACCTGTCGCTACCAAGCGAGTTCACTCAGGGTCTGCTTCAGGACCAATACCCGCGCCCGCCCGGGCATGATCCTGTCCAGATTACTCTCTCCGGGGCAAGCCTTGAGCTTGCGGGGGGAAGTGGTTCGGTGAGTAACATCAATGGTTCCTTGTTTGCAGTGGATGGGGGCGTTCTGGGAACGCTCGGGGCCGATTTCCAGATCAACACCACGGATCTGACTTTGGATGGTGTAGCAGCAATGTCCTTCAACACCACCTCCAGTGCATTTAGTAATACACTCCACGATGGGACTAACGCGGTGCCGATCAGCGTGCCCGCAGGTCCGTATCTGGCCTTCGCTCTCGACGAACTAGACTTCAGCTTGCTGGGTTCCAATGTCTCGGGAGACATAGAAGTTATCCTGAGTGGAGGCTTGGTCGGGGAAAGCCCTGATACGATTCTGATCGAGGTGGAAGATTTGACTCTTGGTGGTGAGATCGGATCAGCAGCCAGCTACGAATTGACCAATCTTACGGGCTTCCTGCTCAGTGACAGCGAAGGAGTCATGGGATCCTTGAGCGGCGGGATGACGCTCTCAGGCCTGAGTGAGATTGTGTTCACGATTCCATCCGCTTCGGTGGAATTGAATACGAGGGGGCAGGACTCAACCTACGTCTTTGGTGATCAACAATATCGTTTCAGGAATGCAAATTATTTTGAGATGCTCGCAAATGGGGCATCCGCCCGGATCGGAGCGGATATTGTTCAGGGTAACTTCACCTTTGGATTTGCTCCCGGGGACGGGGTCGCTCCTGGAGACAGGCTCGACGCAGCGACACTTTCCGGCTCCATTACCGATGCTTCACTAGCTCTCGGTTCAGGCGGGCTTGTTTCTCTTGAGGAAGGGCTTGGGGCCATCCTGATAGACAACCGGGGAACGGTGGGCGTCTTCAGCGGATCGGTAGATATTTCAGTTCCGGATGTTGGGGCTAGTGGCCTGTTCACAGGGCAGTTCACTACGCGAGCGGTCAGTGCGGGCGAATCCCTGACAACTGGCGATGAGACGCTTGCCTTAGAAGAAACTTCGGGTGCATCGGTCGCGCTTCGTGGGGACGGAGTCTCTCTGGCTCTGGGCGATCAGATTTTTGGAGGCTCCTTCCTGTTTGAAGCGCAGGATTCCGAGGAGATCGCAATTCTTGCTAGTGAGTTGAGTGCGACTCTTTCCAGCGGAGGGACTGCGTATTTTGAATTGAGCAACGCAAATGGATTCCTGCTCCTCACAGAGGAAGGAAGTGCAGCACAAGTGCGGGGCGAGATTGAGGTTCTCGTTTCTGGCTTCGAGTTGAAGGGAAGCTTTACCGTCAAATATAACAGTTTGGAGACCGCTCAGGTGAGAGGAATCACCCTCGGAGGGACGAGCGAGACGATCAGTATCGAGGAAGCAGGACCCTATCTGGCAATCAGTGGGAATAGTGCTTCGCTGGAAGTGGGCGGGCAGTCGATCCGCGGAAATTTTGACTTTGAGCAGTCCGCTGATGGTTTCGCCCTGAGGGCCGAGAGGGTTGAGATGGAATTTGGCCCTGGGGGCGTCGATCCGTGGGTCAGTATTTCTGGTGCAGCAGGTGACTTCGAATTGGATGCTGAGGGCATGACAGGAGCTATTGCGGTGTCTTCCGACGTAGCAACTGCGGTAACGCTTCCGGGTCTGTCCTTCGGATCGGGCGATCTGCGTCTGGAACTCAATTCTCGTCAGGTGGAAGTGAGCAGAGAATTAGACCTCGGCTCGGGAGCCGAACAGGTTGTGTTCCCTGCGGGCCCATATGTGCGCCTCGGTATTCTCGATGGGGAGGTGGTCCTCGATGGTCTCGGAGAGGCAAGTCTCAGCGGAGATTTCTATGTCGATGTTGTCGATGAAGTCACTCGAATCGCAATGCTGGATGTGGAGGCATCGGTTGACGTAGAGGGCGCTGATGGCGCATTGACCGGAGGCGAAGGGGTGTTTGTCGTGAAGAGCTCCGGGGTGGCTGGAGCGATTCGAGGCTCGTTGAGGGCGGAAGTGCCGTCGCTTAGTGCAGGGGCGGTGATCGTCCTGAGAATTAATAATACCGGCGGCGCGGTAAACGAGAGTCTCACTCTCGGCGGTCAGGAAATTGCCCTGAGTTACTCGGAAGAGCAGGGTGCTGTTTTCGAGGTGAGTGTTGAAAGTGCCTCTATCGTCCTTGGGGACTTTGTGACCATTGAAGGAAGTCTTGTTTTTGAGAATCGTGATGGGCGTCAGGTGGCGGGAGCTAGTGGGCTCTCCATATTTGTAGGAGAAGGCCCCTTCCTCCTTGAGGGTGGAGATCGTAATCCTCTCGCGAGGGGCTTTGTCATCAGCGATGCTACGGTGGGACTCGTGCAGCTTGTTTCCGGGGAGGAAAGTTTTTACGCGCTGTCGGGGAGCGGGACAGTAGAAGTGATCGGCTACGCTGATCTGAGCCTTGTGGGCGAGGTAGAGGTAAGATTCAACTCCTTCAGTGAGGAAGTTAGTGAGTTGCTGAATGTTTCTGAAGAGGAGGTCGATGTGACCTTTGACCGAGAAGAGGTCGCGCAAGTGGGGGGTAGCCCATTTTTCGAAATTGTCGGGAATGGGATAGAGGTGCTCGCCGATACCCAAATGCTGATGGTGGGGGGGCTGATGGTCAGCCGGGTGAGAATGGACCGGAACGGAACCCCGGATGACGAAAGTGACGATGAGGACGGCTTCCACCTGCGGCTCGGCGGTACTAGGACGGATTTCCAGTCCGATTCCGATTCGCTTCTCGTCCTGAATGGTGAGGGAGACCTCGTTCTGTTCGAGTCCGGGGTCGCGGCCAGAGTTACGGGCTCTCTCGAGATAAACCTGTCGGACGTATCTGCGGAGGGCGCATTTGACCTCGCTATCAATACGCTTGGCGAAGAGTTCTCAGCGACTCTTGAGGATAACGGGATTGCGCGGACCTTCGAGGTGGAGGCTGGGCCATACGTTCGGGTAGAAGGAGTAGGAGTGAGTCTGGAAATTGGAAGTCAATCGATGAGCGGAGACTTTATCTTCGAGAGGGATAATAATGGTGCGATTATCGCGGTAATTTCCGAGGTCTCGGCGACCCTGGGTGAGGGAGGTGACGAGGTTGTGGTTCTGAGCAGCGCCGATGGATACGCCTTGATCCGGCCAGAGGGTTTTACGGCCATGGTTCAAGGGGCGGTGGCAGTGAATGTCCCTGATGTTAGCATGGAAGGGGAGTTTGGGTTAGAGGTCAATACCGTGGATTCAGAAGTCAATCAGCTCATCGAAATCGGTGAGGAGCAGTTCACGATCGAAGCTCGGGCGGGGCCCTTCTTTGGGATCGAGGGTCAGGGGGTCACGCTTACGATCGGAGAGCAGGAGCTGGGTGGAACGATTCTTTTTGAGGAATCCGATCAGGGAGAAGTCAGAGTGGTGGCTTCAGACGTTACACTGCGGATTGTGGAGGGAGAGCGCGCCTATGTATCGCTGAGTGACGGTGGTGGTGAGCTTAGAATCAATGAAGAGGGTATTGCGGGAGCCCTTTCCGCGGTGGGAGCAGCGATCAATCTGCCCGGAGTGTTCTTCTCGAGCGATGAGGTCAGGGTTGAGCTCAACAGCCGTTCCGCTTCACTTGAGGAGGTCTTTGTCATCGGGGGCGTGGAGGAACTTCTTTCTTTGCCAGGTGGCACCTTCGCCCGGGTCGCTATTCTCAATACCGAGCTCCAGCTGGGTAGCCTCTCAGTAGGAGGGGTTCCAGCCCGTTTGCGTGGAGACTTTTACATTGAACAAGTGGAAGGGCAGACCCGAGTCGGCGCGGCGGATGTGTCGGCCTCAGTTGAGGTCAATGGGTCAAGTGCTGACTTGAGCGGAGGAGAGGGTGCTCTGGTTGTGCTCGCGACCGGAGCTGCCGGTGCGTTGAAAGGTTCGCTTGCCTCAGAGTTAGCTGGGTTGGACTTGCAGACAGAATTGATCCTCGAATTTAACAATACGGGTGGGCCTGTGAGTGAGGTGATTGAGCTTGGAGCTGATGCGGTTGAACTGGAATTTGGCGAGAGTCAGGGTCAGGTGTTCGCGGTTTCTCTCACAGAGGCCTCTCTCAACATTGCGGATCTGGTCACGGTGGAGGGATTCATCAGTTTCTTCACGGTGGGTGATCGTCAGATGGCTGCCGGTGCCGATCTTCAGGTCTTCATTGGTGACGGTCCCGCGATGCTGGAGGATGGCTCTTTGAATCCCTTTGCCCGGGGCATTCTCCTGACCGAGGCCACGGTGGGCCTTATCAGGGAGGGTTCTGACAGCTATGCGCTGTCTGCCACCGGGACAGCCCGTGCTCTTGGAATTGGCGACCTCTCGCTTGAGGGGAGCATGATTTTCCGGGTGAATATGCTCGATGGGATAATTGACGAGACGATTGCTATTGCGGGTCAAGCTGAGCCGGTGACGGTTTCGTTCCTTGAGACCGAGGTAGCAGGCAATGCCGAGGACGCCTTCTACGATATCGGGGGAAGTGAAATCGCCCTTGAGGCCTTTGGGCAGCAACTGATTTCCAATGTGCAGGTTCGCGAGATCATCATCGAGGAGCAGGAGGTTCTTCACATTGCGCTCGATGGAGCAAGTGTTTCCCTGGGCGACGAGGTCGTGCTTGAGGGAGCCACCGGTGATTTTGTCATTATGGACTCGGGTTTGGTCGCTTCAGCGGCAGGGAGTCTGGCGATTTCTCTTTCCGATGTCAGTGCTTCCGGGGTCTTTGACTTTGAGGTCAATACGACCAGACAGTCTTTTGACCAGGAATTAGAAGTGGGTGATGCAACCCGTCAGCTGACGTTGGAAAGTGGGCCTCTTGTTCGGATCCGGGGAGAGCGCTCGGAGCAAGGAGTGGACCCACAACTGACATTGGCGGGACAGGAGATCAGTGGGTCCTTCTTCTTTGAGAGGTCAGCGGATGGTGCGGTAACGGTCCAGACTGTTGGCGTGCAAGCGTCTCTGGGGGGAGAAAGCAGCCTGATCACGCTTACACAGGGAGACCAGAACGGATTTCTCCGGTTAAGCTCTGAAGGCGCAGCGGTTTCGATTGGCGGTTCGTTAGAGATGACCGACTCCAATATCGCGGTCAGTGGTCTCTTTGCTTTGGAGGTCAACACGACGGGAAGCTCCGTGAGTGAGACCTTCACGGTGGGGGGAGACGAGCAGAGTATTGAGCTCGATGGTGAGACTACGGTCCGCATGGTGGGGGCCGGAGTGGTGATGGATATCCTGGGTCAGGAAGTTAGTGGAAACTTCATTGTTGAAGAGGAAGTGACCGCGGACGAAGAAACGGGAAGTGAAATCATTACCGTAGTGGGAGCGGTCTCGGAGCTAGCGGTCTCTTTCGGCAGTGTGGATCTTGCGCTTCTAGAGCTCGAAAACGGGTCTGGCATGATGCTTGTGACGCAGGCAGGAACCGCGCTACAGGCACGAGGAACGGTGGCGATTAATCTCGCAGGTCTCGCAGCTGAGGGCGACTTCAGGGTGAGTGTTAATACCACGGAGGACAGCATTAGTCAGGAAGTGGAGCTATCAGGAGTGATCGAGACCCTTGACCTTCCGGCCGGTTCCTTTGTCCGCGTGGAGGGAACGGATGCTTCCCTCTCCATTGCGGGGCAGACCTTGGCGGGCAACTTCGCCCTCGAGGAGAATGCCGAGGGTGAGATTCAGGTGGCAGTCTCGGAAGGCTCTCTAAGTTTTGGCGATGGGGTTGCCGAATTTGTGCGCTTCGAGAACGGAGAGGGAGCCTTGCTGATTCGCGATGATGGAGTCGCAGGAGAGCTTGGTGGTTCGCTTGGCCTTGATGTTCCTGGCGGGATGAGTCTTATAGCCCCGACATTCCTTCTTCAGGTCAATACGACTGCAGAGGAGGTCGCAGAATCCGTTGCTCTTACAGGGGAACAGGTCGTAGAACTCAACCTCGAAGCGGGTCCATTTCTCCGGGTCGAAGCGAAAGACGCTGAGCTCGTAATCGCGGGGCAGAGACTCGAAGGCAACTTCAGTCTGGCGCAGACTGCTGACGGAGTGACCCGGGTGACTGGTTCGGAAGTGGATTTGATGATCGCATCCGGAGAGACCACCTTCGCGCAGGTCAGGGAAGGGGCCGGCGATTTCCGAATCGATGATTCGGGGATTTTAGGTGTGCTGACGGTCGGGGAGGGCACTTCGCTTTTCGTCCCGGGAGGAGACCTGAGTTTTGATTCGGTCCGAATAGAGATTAATACGCGCCAGACGGCTTCGAGTGGGGATTTCAATCTGGGGGCTGGCCCTGTTGCGGTTGAGTTCAGTCCCGGGCCATTTGTGAGAGTGGCGGCCCTCGGTGCAGATCTCAGCCTGAGTGAGATTCAAGCCAATGACGTGGATGCGCGTCTGGAAGGAGACTTCTACTTCGATCAGAGCAGCGGGGTAACGCGTCTGGCGATGCTTAATGTCAGTAGTAACATCGAGTATAATGGTGATGGAGGAAGACTGATTGAAGGGTTCGGTGCGTTTGTTCTGACTGACGAAGGATTGGCCGGGCTGGTTGAGGGAGAGCTCGAGGCACGGGTCGGGGGTCTTGCTGCAGAAGCCACGGTTTATGTTCGCGTCAACAGCACCAATGGACCGGTTAATCAGATCATCCGGTTTGGGGAGCGTGAAATTTCGATCTCGTTCACCGAGGCCGAGGCGGGTCTCTTCCAGGTCACATTGAATGGACTCTCCCTGAATATTGCAGATTTGATTTCGGTGGATGGTTCCTTCTCCTTTATCCAGAGCGGAGATTATCAGATTTCTGCTGCCGACAGAGCAACGATCTTCATTGGTGATGGGCCTGCGTTGAATGCAGATGGAACTGCGAACGACGACGCCCGCGGTCTGCGGATTAACGATGCGACCATCGGAATCGTGAAATTCCAGAACGGTGATGACGTGTTTTATGCGGTAGACGCGGTGGGAACAGTTGCGGTGGTCGGCTTGGATGATGTGAGCATTTCGGGAACGGTCAGGGTGCGGATTAACATGCTGGACACGGCGGTGAATGAGGTGGTCGTTCTTCCGGATTCTGAGGAAGGAGTCCGAGTCGTATTCAACGGTGCCGAAACGGCGGATGACGGTCGTGACTTTGTGGCAATCGAAGGAGAGGAAATTGCCATTGAGGTCCTCGGTCAGGTTCTTGCAGGAGATCTGGCGGTCAGTCGTTACCGATCGGATCGACAAACTGTCCCGGACGACAGTGGCGAAGGCGTAGAGGTGGTGGTTCTCTCGCTCTCAAATGTTCGAGCTGGGTTCGGGCAGGGTCAGGATGAATATGTCGTTCTGGAAAATGGCTCAGGAAACTTCCTTCTGCTGGATGGTGGGGTGGCAGCAAGCGTCAGTGGAACGCTGCGCTCAGAGCTTCCCGGTTTCGAGTTCGGCGGAGACTTTGACCTGCTTGTGAACAGTTCAGGAAGCAGCGTCGATGAGACCTTCACGCCGGCCAATGGGGAGGAGGTCAACCTCACGGTTGATCAAAACACGGAACTGATTCTGAGAGGGACTGAGGTAGAACTGGTGGTGGCTGGCCAAACTGTGAGTGGTAACTTTGAGATCGTCAGTGAGAGCGATAACCTGGACGTGACGGTCTCGGGGGCATCATTAACAATCGGGCCCGAGGGGGCGCCATACCTGCAGGCCATCAACGGAAGTGGAGAGTTTAAAATCGATGGAGATGGAATTGCCGGGGCGCTCGAAGTAGGGGTAGGTAGTTTAAACCTTCCTAATGCAAGTTTTGAAGGCGCTCCGACGGTAAGGGTCGAGCTAAATACGCGCCTCCAAGAGGTCACGGAGACCTTCACGGTCGGGGACGTGGATGAGCCGCTGGTTTTGCCCGCAGGCCCCTATTTGCGCGCGGCGATCACGGATGTTGACTTGGTTCTCGGGCAGTCTGGATCAGAAGACTCCCTCGGAGTGCTCTCTGGAAACTTCTTCCTCGAAAGTCGAGATGGAGTGGTCACTCTGGCAGGAACCGAGGTTGCCGCCACCGTGGAGGTTAATGGCGAATCAGGTGCAGGATTTACCGGGGGCTCAGGCGGTTTGATTGTGAGTGACGCAGGAATGGCGGGAAGCTTCAAGGGCGAGCTGGCGGCAAGGGCCGGAGGGCTTGAGGCAGAGGCAACTCTGATCCTGAGATTCAATAATACGGGCTCAGCGGTGGAGGAAGCAATTGAGGTCGGTTCAGAGGAGACCCGGATTTCGTTCTCCTCCTCGGAAGGAAATCTGTTCTCCGTTTCGCTGATCGGCGCGGTTCTGAATATTGGGGATTTTGTGACGTTGGAGGGATCCTTCACCTTCCAGAGTCAGGGTGATTATGAGGTTCTTGGAGGCTTTGGCCTCACTCTTTTCGTCGGAGAGGGGCCGGCTCGGCTCGAAGATGGTGAAATTAACCCGTTTGCTCGCGGGCTCCTGGTGACTAATGCCACGGTTGGTCTTGTCCGGTCCGGAGAGGGAGGCCCCATGGCTCTTGAAGCGACAGGCAGTGTCTCCGGAGTTGGATTCGGCGGCCTGACCTTGGAGGGGACCACCCGGGTTCGGATTAATACCTTCGAAAATGCGGTTTCCGAAGCGATCGGAATCGAGGGTAGTGATCAAGTTATCGTTATGAACTACGATGCCTCTCAGGTTGCCGACGGCGACGAGGAGTATTTTGAGATGGAGGTGGCTGGAGGCCGGCTCTCTGTTGCCGGTCAAATGATCGAAGGAGATCTTTCCGTTGGGAGAGTAGTGACCGACGATAGGGGGACGTCAGACAGCAGTGATGATGAGACCGCCCTTCGTCTGGGAGCCCGGAACGTCTCTGTTTCCTTTGGAGACGGCAGTAGCAGCCTTATCACAGTTGCCAATGGCTCTGGTGACTTCCTTCTTCTTCCCGATGGAGTAGTCGCTTCTGTCGAGGGGAGCCTTTCGATGGGGGTATCTGACGTCAGTGCCTCCGGAGACTTTGCGGTGGAGATTAACCGGACCGGCAGAGCGATCGACCAGAGCTTTATTTCAAACGGGGAAGAGGTGCAGCTTTTGATGGAGGCCGGGCCCTACATCAGAGTTTCCAGTGTGCCGACTGTGGATGGGGGTTATTCCACGGCGCTGGACATTTCCGGACAATCCCTGACGGGAGGATTTGATTTCGAGCAACTCTCCGACGGTAGTCTGCGCGTTGAGGTCTCGCAGGCCGCCATTAAGGAGGAAGGGGCAGCCGTGAGGTTTGAACGTGCATCCGGAACGTTCTATCTCGATAGCGCTGGACTGGTTGGTGTCCTTGCGGTCAGCAATCCGACGTTGCATGTAACAGGGTTCGAGCTCTCAGCAGAGCAATATAGAGTCGAAGTAAATACGCGGCGAGTGGAAGTCACCGAGGAGTTTTTACTCGATGTGGATGGGGTGACTCGTCTCACTCTGCCGGAAGGACCCTACTTCCGGGTGGCTGCCCTTGGGACGACTCTCACGTTCTCTGGGTTACGGGTGGGCTCGGCTGATGCTCAGCTCTCTGGAGATTTCCTCTTCGAGCAACGCGACGGGCTAAGCCTGCTGGTGATGCGTGAGGTTTCCGCCTCGGTGGAGGTAGGGGGTCAAAGCGCCAGGCTGATCGATGGCAGTGGAGGTCTCTTGATTACCGACGATGGGGTAGCGGGTGTGCTCAGTGGAGAACTGGATGTCGATGTGGGTGGGGTCGAGGCCGGAGGCTCTCTGATCCTCCGGATTAACAATACCGGGGGCGCGGTGGCCGAGGAGGTCGCGATCGGAACAGACACTCTGCAAATCGTCTTCAGCGAGAGCGAGAGAGAGGTCTTTGCGGTCTCTCTCACGGGAGCAAGCCTGAACATTGCAGACGTGATCCTTCTGGAGGGCAGTCTCAGCTTCGTTGACCAGAATGACCGGCAGGTGGCGGCTGGCACAGACCTCCTCCTCTTTGTCGGTGAAGGCGAGCCCACCCTTGAGGACGGGAGCATCAATCCGGCAGCACGTGGTATTCTGATTAGTTCGGCGACAGTCGGACTCGTCCAGGAGGAGTCCGATGGAGAGACGCTGTATGCTCTCGAGGCGGTCGGAACGATTGAGGTGATCGGAATTGATGATCTCACGGTATCCGGAGAGATGACCGTCCGGGTGAACAGCTTTAGCTCGAGTAGCGCGATTGAGGAGTTCATTACGATTGGAGCTACTGGTGAGGAAGTGACGGTGATGTTCTCTACTGACGAGATGGCGTCAGATGGTGTTCCCTTCTCCAGCCTAGAGGCCGAAGGGGTCACCGTTGAGGTGGCGGGCCAGCGGATCGCGGTAGGGGCCTTGTCGCTGGGAAGGCTTAGATTCGATCGCAACAGCACTCCGGATGATGAGTCCGATGATGAGAGCGTCCTGAGGTTGAGTATCAGCCAGGCAGAAACCTCTCTGGGAGACGGGACCAATGTGCTTCTTTCGTTGAGCGACGCTCAGGGGGATCTTCTGGTCTTTGAGGACGGGATCGCCGTTTCGATGGAGGGCACGCTCGAAGCCGCCATCCCCGGAGTCTCTCTCGAAGGTAGCTACGGACTGGAAATTAATACCACTGGTCGGGAGGTAGACGAATCCTTCGAGGTAAGTGGCGATTCGCGCAGTATTCAGATCAGAGCGGGGCCCTACGTGCAAATTGCGTCTGTCACTAGCACGCAACTCGTGATTGGGGGGCAAACCCTCAGCGGGAACTTCGAGTTCATCAAGGCTGACGAAGTCATTCAGGTAAACGCTCGAGACCTGGCGTTGCAGTTGCAGAGCGGAGGAGTGACAATCGTTGAGGTCAGTGAGGGAGTGGGCACCTTCGAGCTGAATGACGATGGTTTGATCGGGGCCTTTGAGACGGGCGCATTTGAAATTCAGGAGACCCTCGGGCTCAGCTTTACGGCGGAGACTGTTCGGGTTGAACTGAATACCAGGTCGTCGGCGGTAGAAGATGAATTTAATATGGGGGCTGGACCAGAGCGAATTGCCCTTCCCGCCGGGCCTTATCTGAGAGTCGCAATTCTTGATGCCCAACTCAACCTCGAAGCTGGTGAGACGTCCGCAGCGCTGGAGGGAGATTTCTTCTTCGAACAAGTGGACGGAGTCACAAGGCTGGCGATGAGTGGTGTGACAGTCGCGCTCGAGATTGAGGGCGAAAGCGCCAGCTTGATCAACGGGCAGGGAGCCTTGGTCGTCCAACAGAACGGGATTGCAGGAACGCTCTCGGGCGATCTCGGAGTGGCGGTTGGCGGGCTCTCCGCCGGGGGCACCTTGATCGTGCGTATCAACAACACGGGAGGGGCAGTCGATGCTTCCATCGGGCTCGACGGCTCCACCATTCGAGTGCTCTTCACCGCGGACGAAGGATCCCTCTTTTCTGTTTCGCTGGCCAATGCCTCCATCAACGTGGGGAATATCCTCACGGTAGAGGGCTCCCTGACCTTTGAAACTCGAACGGATGAGCTTGGGGTAGAGTATGAAGTGGCAGCAGGGCTCGGCCTGACTGTTTTCATCGGTGACGGGCCGGCCACGCTTGCGGATGGGACTACTAATCCGCTGGCCAAAGGAATGCTGCTTACTGATGCCAGCGTGGCTCTGATCAGGATCACCGAGGGAACAGTAACCCGCTACGCCATTGATGCCGAGGGAACTGTCTCGGTGGTGGGAATTGAGGGAGTCGTTCTGGGCGGAGCCATTCGAGTGCGGGTCAACACCACGGAAGCCGCCTTCGACGAGACCGTGACTCTGGCAGGGACCTCTTTGGAACGGTCCATCGTCTTTGGTGCGGAGGAGGTTGCTGATGCAGAGGGAACGCCCTACGCCTTAATCAGTGGACTTGGTCTCAACGTGGAGGCTCTTGGTCAGGCTCTCATTGCCGACCTCGTGGTGGAGCGTCGTTTCCGAGATGTCAATAATACCCCTTTTGATACCAGCGATGACCGGAGAGAACTGGTGCTGAATGCGAGCAATGCGAGCTTCAGCTTTGGCGATGGGCAAAACACCCTGATCGCCCTCGAGGATGGCTTTGGTTCTCTGATCCTGACTGACGACGGCCTCCTCGGAGCGGTCGGGGGTAGCGTTACAAGTAGCATTCCTGGTCTTGCTTTCGATCAGCCGCTCTCTCTTGTGTTCAATACCACAGGAGCGTTCTATGATGAGTCATTTGCGATCACCGCTGATGGAGTCGATACTGGCTGCACTTCCGGATGTATCGATGGGATCACGGCCGGAACCTTCGTGAGGTTGAGCGGTTACGGAGTCGGGATAGAGGTCGCCGGGCAATCACTCCGTGCGGATGTGTTCCTGGAGAATGAGATCCTTGCTGAGGGCGGGGTGGTGACCCGGATGGGCCTCGAGAACCTCGAAGGATCGCTGGGTGACGGGAGTAACGAATTTGTCTCACTGACTGGGAGTGGGAGCCTGATTGTCACCTCCGAGGGGGTAGCAGGTCAGCTAGAGGCCGCTGTTTCCTTGAGTGCAGGACTCGACTTCGGAGTCACTTCGGACCGGTTCATCATTGAGGTCAATACTACGGAGCAGGCGGTAAACGAGACCTTCGAGGTCTCTGGTGAAACCTTTAATCTCAACCTCGAGGCCGGACCGTATTTCCGGGTCACCGCCTTGGAGGCTATTCTCACGATCGCGGGCCAGTCCTTGAGTGCAAACGTCTCCTTCGAACAGGTCACCGTGGGCGAATCGACCGAGACCCGGGTCTTCGTTACGCAGGCAGAACTTGCCTTCGAGGGAGTTGAGCTCACGGCCGGTTCCGGAGTTCTCCTGCTGAGATCCTTCGCCGAGGCGGAGACAGGGGAGGAGCGTCAAGGTCTGGCAGGCAGTATCGACGGGCGAATTGAAGTGGGTATTACCGGGGTCACCTTCGAGGGGGAGTTGACCCTCGAAATCAACCAAACCCCGGAGGCGATCACCGAGATTTTCACCTTTGCCGGTGAGACCATCAGTCTCTCGCTGGATGCTGGTTCCTACATCAAATTTGCGGGGGAAGGCCTTTCCCTGACCGTCTTTGACCAAACCATCATCGGGGATTTCTCCTTCATCCAGTTCCCTGACTTTACCGCCCTGACGCTGAGCGGAGCCAACCTTAGTCTTCTGGGAGGGCTCTTCGATATCTCCATCGATACAGGGCTGATCATGATCTTCCCGGAGGGGATTTTCTCGGACTTCACGATTGGGGATTTGGATATCGGAATCCCGGGAATCTCGATCCCTGACCTTGGCCTCGAGGGACTCAACCTCAATCTCAGTAATATCGACCTCGGTGAATTCCCCGATTTCGTTTTCCCGGATCTCTCTCTTGGGAGCATATCGCTTCCCGGGATTTCCCTTCCGTCTTTCCCGGATTTGAGTCTACCTAATGTTGATCTGAGCTTCCTGAAGTTTAAGGGGCCGTCTTTGGATCTCTATATTGGCGACCTGCTCTTCAGTGGCTCCTTTGAATTCGAGCGTTTCTTGACACACCTTGGAGAACCGGCGATCAGGATCGATGTCACAGGTCTTGAATTCGGGATCGGGGAGGTGGTTGAGATTACTGACGGAAGGGCCAATTTGCTCATGCTGCCGTCCGGGGTCGCAGGAAAGATCGAATTTGCAGGCAATCCATTCAGTATTCCTGGCGTTACTCTTACGGTTGACGGGGGCTTCGTTGATATCAATACACTGGAATACCCGGTAACCGAGGAATTGACGGCAGGCCCCAATGTTGAAGCGTTCTCCCTGCCTCAAGGCCCCTACGTAAGGGTGGCGGCGGCAGGCGCCTCGCTGGTGATTGGAGAGAACTCCCTTGCGGGCGATATTTTCGTGGAGGTTAGCGAGGTCAGCAGGCCGGATGGAACAACGGAGTCGCTGACGATCCTCGGGGCCGAAAACGTCAGTTCTTCCGTGGAATTGGGTGGTGCCACTGCGACTCTCAGCGAGGGAGCGGGGGCCTTCGTCGTGCTCGAAGAGAACCTTGAGGAGAGTCGCCAAGGAGGAATTGCCGGATTTGTTAGCGGGAGAGTCGATGCAAGCCTCGGGCCGGTTGACGGAGGCGGCAGCGTCGCTCTCCGGATCAATAATACTGGCGAAGAAATTGATGAGACGATTGATTACGAAGGCTTTGATCTGGCGATTCGTTTCGGGGCCGATGAGGGAGATCTCTTTGAGGTCTCGGTCTCGGATCTGACCCTTAATATTGCGGATTTCGTCAGTATCGCTGGAAGCGTCTCATTCTCCAGTGGGGTTGCGGATTGGAATGGGACCGGGCAGACCGCCCGGACGTTTGCCGGAGAGGATCTGGAGCTCTTCATGGGAGACGGTCCGCTCCGCTTTGATGATGGTCAGTTGAATCCTCTGGCGCGGGGAGCTATGCTCTCGGGTGCTTCGGTGGGCCTGATCGAGCTCACCGATGATCAGGGTGAGATCACCTACGCCTTGTCTGCGGCGGGCACGGTCTCCCTCGTGGGGCTCGAGGGAGTGACAATCACGGGGGATGCGGTCATCCGGGTGAATACGACGGAAATGGCGATTAACGAAAGCCTGACCATTACGGGGAGCCGGAATGAAGCTGTTGAGGTTCTCTTTGGCGATGGGGCTGAGGTTCTCGAGTTCGCGGCGCTCGGGGCCACCCTGTCGGTGTCTGGCCAGACCCTGTCCGGTGATTTTCGCTTCAGTCAGGAATCGGCAACTGACTCCGAATCACTCGAGAAGATTCTGTTGCTTGCGGCCAGTGGGGTGAACCTCTCGCTGGGCTCCTCCGATGCGGGAATCGGGATTTCCGATGGATCAGGAATTCTCCGAGTCACTGGGGGAGGGCTTGCTGGCTCACTGACAGGAACGGTGGCTCTGGATATCCCGGGAGTCAGTTTTGATAATGATTTCACAATCGCGATGAATACCGGACCCGATGCGGTCAGCGAGACCTTGGGGGCGGTTGCTCTCGAGTTGCCTGCAGGGCCGTTTTTCCGGGCGGAATCCAGCGGCACGATGACCGTTCTGGGGCAGAGCCTGTCAGGAAGCTTTGCTATTGAGACGGTGGTTGAGGAAGCAACGGGAGAGCAGCTTACCGTAATCGTGGCGGACGGCGTCGAGGTGATATTCGAAGCGGAAGCCGGCACCGGTGACGACTCGACTGGGATGTTACTGCGCGATGGCTATGGAGCTTTCGTGGTGAGTAGTGCTGGGGTGGCAGGAGAACTCAACGGGTCAATCAAGGCGGATTTCGTCGGCGCTTTTGAGGTGGAGGGAGATCTCAGCCTCGTGACCAACACGACGAACTCCTCGGTGAGCCGGGAGTTCACTTTGGGAGGAAGGATCTACACTCTTGAGGTGGCAGCGGGGCCTTACTTCCGCTTTGCCGGAACGGACGTATCGATCGATGCCCTGGGGCAAAGGATTACCGGTGACTTGTCGATCGAGCGGGTGACCTCCTTGGGTGATGACAATCTTCCCGGCGGCATTGGGAATAATGCGGACGAGGTGGAGACGCTCCTGACGGTCGCAAACGCGGGCTTGAGCCTGGCTGGTGGGCTGCTGTCGCTGGAGGACGGAGAGGGCATCTTTCTCGTTACCTCTGATGGCGTCGCGGGAGTGATGAGCGGGGTGATTTCCCTTGGAGTGGCGGGAGCCTCTCTGGGTGGAACGATGCGGGTGGAGGTCAATCCCTCCATGAGCGGGGTGAATGAAACCGTTCAGCTGGGTAATACGACTGTGGAGCTGGACCTTGCAGGTGCAAGTTCGAGTGATGGATATTTCCTCGTAAAGGGCGAGGGGCTCACTCTCGATCTCACAGGCTCGCGTCTGGAAGCAGACTTCGTGATCAGCAACCAGACTCTGGCTAGTGGAGAGAATGCGCTCGAAGTTTCCGCAACCAATCTTTCCTTCGGGGTGGGCGGGTCCATTGAAAATCCCATTATCGGGGTGGAGGTCAGGAGTGCGGACTTCACCTTCCTTGAGGATGGAGTGATTGCCAAGGTGACGGGGATCAGCCCTGACCTTAACGTGTCCGGGGTCACGCTCAGTGGAGCGCTTGGGTTTGAGCTAAATACGACCAGCAACACCTTTGCCGATGCCGGGAGAGGATACGAGGTGGAGGCCAATACGAGACGTCTCACGGGAACGGGTCTTGAGTTTTCAGTGCTTGGCCAGACGCTTGCGGGGGATTTCGTCTTCGAAGAGGTGGTTGACTCGGGGGGAGAGTCCCAGGTCAAGGTTTCTGTCAGTGGGTTGACGGTTACGCTGGGCGGGGATACTGCCGGGCTCGCTCTGAGTAAGGGGAGTGGACTCCTGCTGTTGACCAGCTCAGGGCTGGCGGCCTCGCTATCCTCCGAGGTTGAGGTGCGTGGGGACGATGCGCTCTACATCGAGGGAGAGCTGACTCTTGAGATCAATACCACCGGGTTTGAGGTAGATGAGCTTTTCTCGGTGGGGCTGGGTGCTGAGGAGCTCGCGCTTCCGGCAGGACCTTACTTCCGCCTCACTGGTAATGACATTACCCTGCTGGTGGCAGGGATTGGTCTGAGTGGAGATTTCCTCTTTGAGCAGATGGTGCAGGTTCCAGTGCTCTATCTATCTGAGGTGGATACGTCGGTAGACCCAGACACGGCCACAGAGGATCAGATCCGGGTCGCAGTGAGCAGTGCCCTCGGCACTGAGACTCCTGATGATTTTGTATTCCTTCAGGATCTTGTGACCAATGGAGTTGATATCAGCTCCGGGGATCAGGTGACGGACAGGTTGATTCTGGATGCCGCCCGGGCGGGAGAGACTCAGATTAATGCTGGGCCGGCAAATGGAGATCAGGGCACTCTGCGAATTACGGCTTCCGGGGTGACGGTCGCCATGGGTGACGGACAGCAGGACTTCCTGAGTTTGAATGACGGAACCGGGTATCTCCTCCTCACTGAATCTCGTGGGTTGGTTGGTAGTCTGCGAGGAGACGTCGGATTCGATCTCCCAGGAGTGAGCGTGAGCGGAACGGTGGGTCTTGAGATCAATGGCACTGGAGCAACCGTAGAGGACACGTTCCTGGTTGACCGGATCGAGCAAACCTTCCAGTTGGCTGCGGGAACTCTCAACGAGGCTACCAAAACCCGTGATTCCTACCTCAGGCTCTCGGGGACTGACGTGAGCGTGGAGCTTGCGGGCCAGACCCTGCGGGGGGATTTTGCCTTCTCGCAGGGAGAGGGTTCATTGAGCATGAGCTTCGAGAATGTCGAGGTTGGCCTCGGCGATGGTGACACTGACTTTGCGACCGTGACGCAGGGAGCTGGAAGCCTGGAAGTCAAGCAGGGCGGCGTTCGGGGTTCCTTTGCAGGGACGTTGGCTCTGTCGGTGCCGGATGTCACTCTGGGAGCGGCCGTTACGGTGGCGGTAAATACTCAGGAGGAAACAGAGGTATTCGAAGTGACTGCGACAGATGTCGCCATCAACGTTCTTAATCAGGTCATCGAAGCCTCGTCCCTGACGCTGGGGTCGGTCGAGCTGCCGTCGGGAGAATCGGTCATTAGTCTTTCACTGGCCGACTTTGAGCTTTCCTTGAAGAATGGCGAGGAATCTCTGGTGACGGTTACCGTTGGAGCCGCGAATCTTATCGTTAATAGCGAAGGAATGGGTCTGCGGGTCACCGGTGGCAGCGTGTCTACTGGAAGTCTTCCAGCAGGGGTTTCGCTTGCGGCCTCTGACGCAGAGGTCGTGCTCAATACCACCTCCGGGGTGCTGGATCTCGACGGGGGTGAGGCTCTTCCTGCGGGTCCCTACCTGAGAATTGAGCTCCCCGCCGCCACCTTGACGGTTGCGGGAATTGGAGTTTCGGGAGGCATCGTTTTTGATCAGGAGACCGACGAGGAGGGAGGCACGATTACGCGGGTGGGGGTTGCTGATGCGGGCCTCACAGTTGACGGAGAAGCCGTCGCCAGTGCAGACGGGGCCCTGGTGCTTCTTTCTGAAGGAATAGCTGGGGTGCTGAATGGACAGGTAAGCACTCCCGGAGAGGGGGGGGCCTTCAGCGCAGATGCGGCTATCGGGGTGCGTTTCAATAATACCGGGGCGGCGGTCAATGAGACAATCGCCGTTGGAAATCAGTCGATTACGATCGATCTCCCGGTGATTGACGATGGCTACGAGGTGTTTGGATCCGCCCTGATCAACATCGGTAATTTTGTGACCATTCAAGTGGAGACTCAGAATGGTTCGGAGGGTACGGGGTCAGTGTTTGTGGGGCAAGGGCCGGCCTATCTTGACGATGACGGGTCCGCGATTAATCCGTCAGCGGTAGGGATGTTACTGACGGACGCTTCCTTCATTCGGGATGAGCCTTCCGGTCTCATGGTGGCCGAGGGAACGGTGCAGACTCTTGGGCTGGAAGGTTTCGCCCTCAACGGAGCGGCCGAGATCATTTATGCTGCGGAAGATGGAGTAAATCGCGTTCTTTCCATGAGCGGGAACGAAATCAGTGTGCCAGATGCGGCAGGAACTTATATCGTGGTTGAAGGGTTTGCTCTGGAGATTGCGGGGCAGGTTCTCAGTGCCGACCGCTTTACCTTTACCTACACTGCCGAGAAGATCGGGATTGAGGCCGAGAGTCTTTCGGTAGCCATGGGAGATGGATCTGAGGACTTCCTGACCTTAACAAGTAGTAACGCAAGCTTCCTGTATCGTAATGAAGGGTTTGCAGGAGTCATCGACGGAGTCGTTGAGTTCTCGCAGTCCTCGGAGGACTTCAGCTTTGGCTCCGGACAGATTGTGGGTGGGTTGCGCATCAATACCACATCGCAATCCCAGTCAGTTGGGGATGAGGTTCTTCCTTCAGGCCCTTATGTTCGTGCCGAGATTGCCCTGAACGACGTCACGATCATGGGGAATACTCTCGTGGGCAACTTCAGCTTTGAGCAGACCGAGCGAGAGCGAGCAGAGCTCTCGGATGAAGTTGTTGCTGAGCTCGACGACCAGGCCGTGACTTCACAACTGGTGAAGATCGGAATGAGCGGGGTTGAGCTCTTTATTGGAAGCGAGGGGACGAACGGAGGCGGTGATGCTGGTCTTAATCTTGTCGATGGTGCTGGGGCCATGGTGCTGACTGCGGATGGAATCGCGGGCGAGATTTCGGGCACGGTGAGTCTGGCAATACCGGGAGCTGAGGCGGGCTTCTCGGGGGATCTTCGGGTGGTCATTAATACCACCGGTGCAGCAGTGGAGGAGTTGGTCGAGGTGGCTGGTGAGGCGGTAAGCCTGACAATCCCGGGGGGAGCGCAGCAGGAGAATACGGATGGAGAATTGCTCTATCTCACTCCCGACGGCGATCAGACCACCGCTGCATATGAGGATGGAACCAATGGGCAACAAGTCGCCCTTCAGCCGCTGCTGGGATCCTATCTCTATTTCTCTGGTGCTGAGATGGAGCTGGATCTCTTCGGGCAGACTCTTTCTGGTGATTTCGTCTTTGAGCGGTCAGCGGCGGGAGTTTCGGTGACCGCGAGTAACGTGGGATTAGCTTTCGGGAATGGGGAAAGCAACTTCCTCACTGTGAGTGAAGGGGCTGGCGCACTCCGAATTACGGACGAGGGAATCGCTGGAGCGATCAGCGGCACGGTTGGGGTCAGCGTCCCGGGAATCGCTCTGGAGGGGCGCCTTGATATTTTGGTAAATAGCACCACTGCCGAGGTAGACGAAGCCGTAGAGATCGGTGACGAGGAAAGTGTCACGGTAACGATTCCGGCAGGATCCGAGGAGTCTCCCTACCTGCGTCTCCGGGGGGAAGGACTGGCCCTGAATGTTGCTGGGCAGGTGCTGGAAGGAGCCTTTTCCTTTAAGCAGGAGACTCGCCTCGACGGGCAGCGTTACGTCTCTCTCATAGTAGAAGAGGCCAGTCTTAATCTTGGAGAGGGCTTTACTGAAATCACGGGTCTGCAAGGAGCCTTCCTGATTTCCAATAGTGGCGTGGCAGGGACACTCTCGATGGAGGCGCAACTCGACCTCGGGCCAGTAGTGATTGGAGCGAGCCGTATCGGTCTGACGGTGAACACCGGAGCCAGTCCGGTGGTGCTGGAAGACACCGAAGGCACCCGGGTTCCGAGTGGGCCATTTTTCCAGATTGAGGCAGTGGAGGGTGTAGTATCTGTCGGAGACAGTTCGATCAACGCTACGATCTTCATCCAGAAGCTTACTACTGCAGCGGGAGGGGAGCGCCTCGCGCTTGCGTTGACCGATGCGACGGTTGAGATCGGGGAGCTCGAAGTGACAAACGGGGAGGGAATCCTGCTGGTTCTGCCGGACACGGAGGTGGACGGTGAGTCTCGGGCTGGCGGCATGGTGGGGGCGATCTCGGCAACGGTCGACCTCGGGGGTGTGATTGAGGGAGCCGCTCTGACCGGAGAGATCGAGTTGCAAGTCAACGAGACGGGGTTCCGGGTCAGTGAAAGTATTACGGTGGGGAATTCTTCAGTTGAAGTTGATTTGCAAGCTGGTCCTTACCTCCGGGTGGCGGTCACCGACGGAGAACTTGCGATCGCCGGCCAGGCCTTGAGTGGAAACTTTGCCTTCGAAAGCATGACCACGCCGGGGGATGACGGGAACTTTACTACCGGAGCAGATAACGGCACCCTGCTGGGAATCGCAGCGACTGAGGTTTCCCTGGTGCTGGGGGATGGCACCACGGACTACATCTCACTCACCGACGGCGAGGGCTTACTGGTGGTCGAAAACGAAAGGATGGCAGGGCGGATCTCGGGTACGGTTGGCATCCAGAACCTTGATTCAGTGAACCTCGAGGGTTCCTTGAGTCTGGAAATTAACGATACTGGTAATCCGATCGATCATACCTTTGAGGTGGGAGGGGTGCAGGAGAGTCTGACCCTTGATGCTGGACCCTATCTCCGCTTTGCGGCAGAGGACGCGACCCTTGAGGTGGCGGGGCAATCGCTGAGTGGAAACTTCTTCTTCGAGCGGGTAGAGACCACCCCCACCGGAGACGAGGCGGCTGAGACCGTCCTACGGATCGGAGGCTCGAACATTGCCTTCTTCCTCGGAGACGACAAGGGGACCGCTGAGGACGAGACCGACGATGCCGGTGTCCGGCTCTCGGGTGGTTCTCTGGCGCTTCTGGTGACTTCAGCAGGGGTGGCGGGTCAGATTTCAGGGACGGCCTCCCTGCGCATCCCTGATATCCTTGATGCGACTGCGACGGCATCCGTCTTGGTCAACACCATGCTCGAGCCGGTGAGCGAAACATTCCCGATCGCGGACGGAGATGGGGAGCTGGGGCTGGAGCTGTCTGCAGGGCCCTACTTCCGGGTCGATGTGGACAACTTTGCTCTTACTCTTCTGGGTCAGACCCTGAGTGGGAACTTCTCCTTCGAGGAAGCGCGTAGCGCCGGTCCGGACGGAGAGCGGAATACTACTGATGATGAAGTAGTGATCAAAATCGGGGTCAGTGAACTGAATCTCTTTGTCGGAGCAGGTGGAGAGACCGAGAGCGCGAATGACGATGTGGGAATCCGAATTTCGGAGGGCAGTGCCCAGTTGTTTGTCTACCCGACAAGGGGTGAGGACGCGGTCGCTAACGGAGGGACCGGGGTGGCTGGATTCTTCAGTGCCGGAGCGGCAGTCTACTTTGAGCCGGGGCAGGGCATTGGTGTCGATAATGTTTCGGTTTCCATCAATACTAGTGGGCAAGAGATTAATGAGGAGTTCGATGTGGGTGGGGAGACCGTGTCCCTGGTTCTGCCGAAAGGACCTTACCTGAAGCTTGAGCTCACCGCTCTCGAGATCGAATTGCTGGGCCAGCTCCTCCAGGCCGACTTTTCTTTTGAGTCTATCGTCACCGACTACGGGGCCGATGGAGTGATAGGAGGTTCGGACGATGACTATCTGACCCGGATTTCGGTAGATAATCTCTTCCTCGCGCTCTCTGCTGGGGGTCGCGACTTCGTGCAGGCCAGTAGTCCGGAGAACGACGGCGCCAGCATGTTGGAATTCGTAGAGGGCGACAATGCGGGGCTCGTTGGTCTGATCGCGGCGAACGTGGTCATGGATGTGCCGGGAGTGCAGCTGGCCGGCACCTTTGAGGTCGGCTTCAACACAACCGGAGCGGCATACGATATTGATCAAAATGGTGCCACGGTCGCTCTTAGCGAAGGGGTCTCGGTAGCGGGGGAGGACGCTGCTCTTACTGTTCTAGGGCAGACCTTGTCCGGTAATTTCTCGTTCCAGAGAGACGATAGTATCCCCGCCGACCCTGTTATCATGGTGGCGGTCTCCGACGTCAGCCTTGAGCTGGGAGACGGTAGCACGACATTTGTGACGGCGGGTATCGAGTCGGGAGCGATCCTGCTGACCAATGAGGGAGTGGCGGCAGACCTGAGCGCCAGTCTCACCCTGGCTGATGGCCTTAGCGATGATCTTAGCTTCGACGCTGCGAGCATCCGCTTACAAATAAATACCACATCCGGACCGGTCGATCAGGCGTTCAGTGTTCCGGGATCCCAAGATGTCTTGCTGCAGGTTGAGGCGGGTCCGTATTTCCGCCTCCAGGGTGGTGAGGCTGGAGCTCCGGTCGCGTTCGAGGTCTTCGGGCAGAGCTTAGAAACCGTCTTCTTCTTTGAGCAGGTGGAAACCTCGGAGGGCTCCAAGCTGATCAGAATGGGGTTGACGGAGACTTCCTTGTTCCTCGGCTCGGCTGGAGATTCCAACACCACAGACGATGATCTCGGAGTGACGCTGTCGGGTGGTGTTGGATCGCTTCTGATTACTCCCGAGGGAGTGGCAGGTGCCTTTAGTGGTGCCGCTGGACTCACCGATGCTTTGGTGAGCTCTCTCGGAGCAGACTTGAGTTCACTCCTCACTTTCGAAGTGAACACTTTGGGGATTGCAGTCAGCGAGGAATTCACGTTCCTCAATAATGATGGAACCTCTGAGACGGTGAGTCTTGAGCTTCAAGCGGGCCCCTATTTGAGGGCTCAGGCTCTTAATACGAGCTTGGTAATCACGGTGGGAGATCAGACCGTTACCTTAGAGGGGAACTTCGCGTTTGAGAACTCTGAGCGTGACCTCGGCAATGGCGGTGAGCCGGTGCGAGCGCTCTCCATTGCGATGCAGGGTGTCGGAGTCAGTGTGGTGGGAGTTGCGGGATTGGAAGATGCCCTGACCGGGACGGGAGTGCTTCTCATCTTGGAAGATGGGATTGCCGGTAAAATTCTGGGAACGTTCTTGAGTGGAATAGCCGCGGGAGTGGGAATCAACACGACGGGGTCTGGCATTAATACCGAGATCGTTGTGGGAGATGAGGTAGTCACTCTAAGTCTGGCCGCGACACCTTCCTTTAAGGCTCTCGTCGACCTCAATATCGATCTTGGAGATTTCCTCGAGTTTCGTGGAGAGTTGAGCGTGGACGCCAGTGGCGCCGCCTCCGGCAACGATATCGAGATCTTTGTTGGAGCAGGGCCTTACCTCGTAGATGGCGAGGTGAGTGCGGATGCCGTTGGAGTTCTGTTGGATGACGGGTCATTCGCCTACTTGGCTGGTGATTCGTCGGGGCTCTACAGCATGCGGGCCAACGGGAGCTTTTCTCTGGTTGGGCTGGATGGGCTGACAGTCTCGGGAGACATGACGGTGCTGGTAAATACCACCGATGAGGCCATGAACCCGGATAGCTCCGAGGACGGAGAGATCCCAGCGAATACGTTCTCGGTCACGGTGACGGATGCAACGTTCTCGGTGGGCGAGATCTTCAGCATTGGAGGAACGCTCATTATCTCACGTAGCCCGAATGGAGATCTCAGTGTGCTCGTTGCGGGCGGCAGTGTTGTAATCAACGATACTGCCGGGGAGGAAATGTTCAGTATTGCTGGCACTGCGGCCTTCACGATCTCAGCGACCAGTGGATTCCGCATGGATAGCTTCCGGGTGAATGGGTTCTCGCTCTTCGGTCAGCTCGGGGTTCAGGCCCCGGGAACCTCCGGGGTGGAGGACTTTGACTTCTTTCCGACTCTTGACCTTGCTGGGGATGTGTCCGCGGGGGTCCTCACCGCAAGTCAACTTAATAGCAACGGCTACGTAGATATTCAGTTCAATGACTTGAATGGAGTGGGGCTCAATGCGGAAACCATCACGGATGCCGATCCCGAGTTTGCCCTCCTGGTAGGAGGAGTAGCATCGGACGTGGTATTCGAAGGGGCGGGAGTGCTGGTGCCGGGTGAGGCAAACACGTATCGCTATTCGTTTGAGGGGACGATTCCGGAAGGGTTGATCACGGTGGAGACCGTGCAGGGATCGTTCTCTGACAATGGGGGAATTGGAAACTTCAGCGAGATGGAGATCTTCACCGCGGTGGGAGTGGACGGTGACGGAAACATGGAGAGCCCAGGACCAATTGCAGAGTTGGCCAGTCCGGGGAATGGAGGCGCTGTTGATGTGCTTTCCCTTAATGGAAGGCGTTATATCGACGTGACCTTCGTCAGTCAGGATGGCACGCCTATCAATCAGAATACAATCAATGGAGATGAGTTTAATCTCTCCGGTCCGGGAGTAGATCAGCTTCTTCGTGGTTCGGATGGCCTTCCGGAGTCCACCATTATCCAGATTGCTGGATTTGAGGATGATGCTGAGAACGTAACATATCGCTACTTCCTTAACGCGATACCCCTGGCATCTACTGTGCCAGGTGGTTCGAGTGATGGAAGTTCGTCAACACCGACGATCTTCCAAGCAGGTGAGGTTGAGGTCGAATTCCAAGCTGGGAGCTTTGCGACCACGGGGGGAGCTGTGAACGCCGATTTTAGACAGGTCTTCACCATCGACCCCGTGGCGGCCGGAACGACCAAGGCTCCGGATGCCACTATTATCAATATTGGGCCACTCGAACTGGAAGGCCCTACGATCGGGATTCAGGATATTGGCTTCAGCGATGGTCTGCTGGTCATCACGATTGGGATTGGCTTTAATCGTGGAAGTCTTGCCTTTGGGGGAAGTGGTAGCTCGGGGGGCTCTTCTCAGCAGAGCAGTAGCGGGATCACAGCTGAGTTGCTCGGCGTGCTGGGGACCTTTGACGTAACCTTGGACGCTTTCGGTCTCTTAAGCGGGAATGTGCGGGTCGAGCCAACCGGCGCGTTCGGTCTGCAGGTGGGTTCACTGGAAATCGATGTGCCCGATGCGGTCAATGTGCGGGCGCAGGGGATTGAGATCAGCTATGATCCCAGCCAGGACGAGGAAGGCGGTACTAATGATCAGGAGCTGGTCCGGATCGCAGCAGCTGAGATTACCTTCCCGAGCGTTGGATTGCGGGGAAGTATCGATACCTACATCGACCCCGATACCGGCGAGTCCATTCCGGGACTGGTGGTCCGGCAGAATGGGTTTGCTCTCGGAACCGCCGAGCTCTGTTACGGGTGTGGGACCAGTGACCTGTCCACCACCTCTGGAAGCTCGGGGGCTGCGATCTCGATTGGAGGGGTGCTGGAAATGCAGGACCTGCGGGTGGGAGTGAATAATTTCGAGGTGAAGTTCGATGCGGAGAATGCAGTGGATTTCGATGGGGAAATTTACATTTCCTCCGGTGGAGCGACCTTCCTTCCCGGTAAGCCGGTCTCCGGAACGATCACGGACCGCAACACCGCTGATGATATTGGGACCAATGGGGCCCAGGATGATGAGGCGATCCGGGCGACCCTCAGCTTTACTGGCGGCCAAGTGGACTCCTTCCGGTTTGAGGTAGATACCATGGAGCTGAATCTGGGCACCTTTGTCACCCTGCGGACGGTTGGATTTACGCTCGATACGGGTGCAGCAGACGATGAAGCGATGGTGGAGTTTCTGTCGGTCGGAGCGACGGTGAAGATCGGCAGCATTGAGCTTTCTGGAGAAGCCCGGAACTTCCAGATTCTCGGGGATGGTAGCTTTGATGCGCTGCCGGGCTTTGGACTGGTTATCGGGGTAGGGTCTGCCACCGGAGACTCCTTCCGGTTCCCCTCCTTCATGCCGGTGCGGATTACGGAGATTGGCATCCAGTGGGAAGATATTGAGAATGATCCCAGTGACTTCGTCCTGATCCTCTCGGCAGAGGTGACCGAAATCAGGGGTATTTCAGGGATGGAGTTCAGCGGTGCGATCCAGGGTATCAAGATCCGGCCCTCGCTCCTGCTCGCTGGAGAGTTTCCCATTATTGATATCGAATCGATCGGGGTTTCGGTGCGGGGAAATCTCTTTGGAGGGGAGGTCAGTGGCGGGCTGATCGGCGGTATTCTGCGCCTCGATTCGGACTACAATGTCATTTCTGCCCTCGATACGAGCACTCCAGTCGCGCAGCGCGTCTTCTTCGTGGGAATTGAGGGAGAATTCTCGATGGCTGGGCTGGGTGGATTTGGGATTCGGTTCGCCCTGAGCGAACTCGGGCCGGTCAGTGTCTTGATCAATGCAGCAGTGCCGGTCCTGATCGAACCCAATAGTGGTCTCTCTCTCACTGATTTCACCGCCCAGGTGGAGTTCTTCAAGACGCTCCCCTCGATCGATGATCCATTTGCCCTGCGAAGCGGGGAGTTTGCCGCCCCGGGAGAGATCAGCCTGACAGGGTGGTTGGATACGGTGCGAGACCAGGTGGCGGCCCAGGCTCGACTGCTGGGAGAGAATCCTGACCTCAACGGCTTCTCCGCGGCCTTCAACTCACCCATGGTGATCAGCGGGTCTGCCAAGGTGTTCAGTATCTATACTTCAGAGGCGCTCTTCAATGGGCAGGTCTTCGTGAAAATCTCAACGGACGGGAAGTTCCTGATTGGGGGGCAGTTGAACTTCCTCGATGGGAATCTCAGCATCAGCGGACGCCTCTACGCGGATCTTTCCAACGTCTCTAACGGGGACGTGACGGTTCTCTTCCTTGCAGACATCCCGGATCAGGTGGAGCTCCTGACTATCTACGGAAAGCTCAAGATGGGATTCCGGAATGCGGCCGGTGAAGAGGTCGCCTTTACAGTGGCCACCGCGGCCGACGGAATACCCGGCGGTGGGGTGCCCGGGGCAACCATGATTGCGCCAGTGGAAGATGGCGAGGCGGTCGATCAGGGAATCTTCAATGGTAGTGGGAATAGAGATGCAGAGGGATATCACTACATCGACATCAACTTTGAGCCTGCCAGTGGGGCGACTCTTGATTTTGAGGGGATTCTAGGCGCAGACACGATGTTTGCGTTAGAAAGGTTGGAAGGTTCGCAGCAATTCGGGGAAGGTGCTACCATTCAGGTCCTAGGAGATCCGACGCCAGTTGACACAGTGATCTCCTCGCTGGGACTTGTTGAGACCGTAGAGCTCGTCTTTGTGGCCGCGAATGGAGATGACGAGGCGCGAGTCATCCGGGGAGCTGCCGAGGATGAAGACGTAGTGATTCTGGCCAGCGCGGTCGAAGGGTTTGCGGATGCTGCTAATCCGGAAACCTTCCTCCTTGCAGCCGCCGTTCGAACGACCGGAACCCGAAGGCTCCGCTACCGGATTGGTGATCCAGACCCTGGAAATCCTGGAGAATACGTGCTGCCGTCTGGAGAATACGTGCTAAGATTTGCTCCGGGGGCCTTCAGTAACATTGATGTTACTTCGGAAGAGGGAGTGGTGACTCCGGGGACCGAGAATGAGGAAATCTTTCTCAGCTTTACGGTAGAGGGTTCGACCGCGCGATTGGTTGATCCCGGGCTTGGGGCGAGTGCAGACGTGTTCTCTCTGAACGGGCGTAACTATGTCGATATTGTATTTGAACAGCCATCCTTGGTGAACGATGAGAGCGGTTGGGTGCTGGACGAGGGCTCGATCCTTGATTTCGAACCGGAATTTAGTCTGAGCGGATCTGGCTTGGGCAGTATTTCGATTGATGGAGGTCAGAGGCCGCTCAGAGTCAACGAGACTGCGAGTGCGCTCACGGTCCGCTACTTCCTGCAGGGAGAGTTCCTGGATGATGGAGACAGCGAGGTGACGCTTACTTTCCTTGAGGATAGCTGGTCCTACCGGCAGGACTCAGATGCAACCACGACGTCCAGCTTCACTCCGGACTCAGGCGAGGGCTCCTTCCAGCCAGGCGGCACGGTTCCTCTCATTATTGAGATTGCCTTCCCCGAAGCTACGAGCTTGGACGTCGACGATGCCACAGTGCTGGATGCCGCTGCGGAATTTGTAGATCAAAATGATGCACTTGATGGCATTCAGCTGGTGACCAATCTTTTTGATCTTAGTAACCTGGGCCAGGGTGACGCGGAGACCGTAGCACAGCTTGAATCTACCATGGATAGTGCAGCGCAGAACTGGGTGATCGCAACTCTCGACGAGACCTTCACGCCGGTCCGGGTGCCGGGTGCGGATTCTGATGGGGCAGGAGAGATTCTGGACTTAACGGCGGTCAATGCCAATGTCGATCCCGCGACGGCAACTGAGAATCAGGTTCAGGAGGCCGTGAGTGGAGCTCTTGGGACTGCAAGCGCCAGCAATCTCGAGCTCGTCAGTGATTTGATCTTCACCGAAGGAGGTGTCGATTACGATTACTCTGCAGGCACAGCGCTCACTAACGAAATCATTCTACGGGCAGCCAGATCGGGCCAGACTGCGATCGAAGCGGTAGCAATTGTAGAAGAGGGTGCGCCTATCTTCCGCTTCCGGGTCGTAGTTGCGGTTGGCTCTGCTTATTTGAGCACCATTACTGCAAGTGACCTGACGGTGACGGCAGAGATTGAGAATGACTCCTTTGGTTATCTAGCTGATGCCACAGGTGGGACTTTGCCCGGAGAGGAGCGGACTCTCTCCTTGGACCACGGATCGATCGGCAACAACCGAAGCTATATCGACGTCGCATTCAGTCCGAGCGCAGGGAGTAGCTTTGATGATTCCGAGGACTCGATCGGTGGTGATGAATTCGTCCTGTCCGGAATGGGGGCAACCGGGGTGAGCGTTAATGGGGCTCCTCTTCGAATTGGGGAGAGTATCCCGGCAATCGATGGCCGCAGTGAGGCAATCGTCTACCGTTACTTCCTGAATGGTGAGTTCGAACCGGGTGAAGTGGAGGTGATATTTGCAGCGGGCACATGGGAGGACGCCGCAGGGGTCACTAACCGCGGATTTACTCAGTCTTTCCGGGTCGAGGGCCCCACAGCCGACCTGATTGCCTCCCGCGACGCTCGGCAGCTTCTCCTCGACCTCTCAGAGGTCGACATCTCAGTCGACCCTGACACAGCCTCAGAGGACGAGGTCTTCCAGGCAATCAGTAGTGTGGAGAGCGCTCTCGACTCGCAGGATGTCAGTGATTTTGGTCCTATTGAGGCTCTGGTGATTGGCTCCGAAACTCTCCTCGAGGGGAGAGAGCCTTTGAGTAATGAACTTGTGCTTCGTGCGGCCCGGGGAGGAATGACGGAGTTGGAGGTGGTTGATATCACTGAGAACGAGGAGTTTGCCCTCGATGGCAATACTCTCGGGGTCAGCGAGATCAATGATCTGGGGTATCTCGAGGTGACCTTCCGCCCCTCCTTTGGCCATAACCTCGATCATAGCTCGATTAACGGGGACGAGCTCGAGTTGGTTGGTCCCGATGGCGGCGTGATCAGTCTTGGCTCTGATCCGGTTCGGGTAGCGGGAACAGATACCTACCGCTATCTGCTCTCCGGGGCTCTCGAGGCTGGGGACTACACCGTGAATTTCCTCGATTCTGGATTCGCTGATGATTCTGGGACAACGAATATTGCGAGCACGGAAGCCTTCGCTCTCGCCCTGGCGAGTGCCAGCCTGACCAATCCTCCGTCGGGCAGCGTGCAGAACAGGGAAGTTCTCAACGGGCGTGGCTATGTGGACATTCAGTTTGAGGACATCATCGAATATCAGACGGAAACGCTCAGCCTGTCCACGGTTGATACAGAGCGTGATAATGCGACTGATGCAGTGAGTGAATTGGTAATTGGGCTCAATAGCAACCCAGTCGACCTAGGAGGTGGAGTAACGGCGAATTCACTGGGAGGCCTTGCCTCCGCAGTCACCTTAACTGTGGGCTCGACCGAGGTAGTGCAGGCATTCCAAACCTTGACTGCTGAGATCGTGCAAGAGCTCGCCCTTGGAGGATATGGGGAAATTGAGGTCGTCAGTGCAGGATCGACGGCGGTGGTCGCGGTGGATGGCTCGATAGCCCCAGTCGCCGCGAGCTCGATTCTTGATGCTGGGGCAGAGTTTGTTATCGAGCAAATCATCGACAACGAGGTAGTCGTTGAGCTGGTCGTTGAAGATGTCCCGGTTGAGCTGGGCGGGGGGCTCTTCCGCTACTTTATTTCTGCCGATGCAGATTTGGAGGGCTTGTCTATCAGGTTCCTGCCTGGAACTTGGGAAGCGACGAACGACACAGTTGTCAGTCAGTTCCAGATCAGTGATGCTGAGGGCCCTGCAGCCTATGCGGTGAACAGTGAGGGAGGTCAGCAGAGTAATGACTCGGTAGCCAATGCCATCCGGGCAGGACCGTATTTCGACATTACCTTCACGCCTGTCGCTGGCACCGCTGTTGATGCAAGCAGCGTGCTCGATGCGGCTCCTGAATTCCGCCTGAGCGGAGCGCTCTCAGAAAACCTGGTCGCGGATGAGGTCTATGACCTTGGAGATGGGGTCTTCCGCTATCTCTACGAGGGACAGATTGACACCGGCATCCTGGAGGTCACCTTCATTGAGGGTGCATGGCAGGATGAGGCAGGGAACCGGGGCGAGGCCGGAACCTCGGCCATCAACGTGATTACGGAAGCGGAGTCCTTCTTTATCGAGATCAGTGGAGGGATCCAGTTGAATGCGGCAGGATTCCTTGACGAGCCAATCGTGGAGCTCGCTTCGGAGGTTATTATTGAGATCGATACGGTAAGGGAGGTATTCACCCTTGATTTCAACGGGCAGCTGAAACTGTATCAGCTCGGGGCAGTGGGTTCCTCGGCAGGCCGCTTCGTGCTTGATAACAGCAATACTCTCAGTGACAGCGTTCAGATCTGGGGAGTGGCTACGCTCGAGACCAATTTTGCCTTCTTGGAAGACTTCGGAGTCTTTCTCTTCGCCAAGGGGGTGGTGCAACTCAACCTGACCGAGTTCACCAAGGTAGAAACGCTCACCTTGAAGGGGCTTGATAATGGCAATGACGTCACCAGGACCTTTAACCTTGCTCCGCTAACCTTCGCCTTGGAAGTCGTCGGTCAGGCGCGGATTCGTCCACCGGGAACGGACGCGGACCTCGTGCGCCTGCAAGGTGGTTTTTATCTGGATATCAGCCCCGCGGGATTTGAGCTTTTTGCGACCGCTGAGCTGTCCTTCGGAGTGGGGGATGCCCAGATCACCTATGCTCAGGCCACAGGCCTGATTGTGATTCAAACCGGATTAGACCTTGGGGACGGTGCTCTTTACGAACTGCCGAGAAGCTTGGGCACAAACCAGACGTGGACGATGAGCTACAGGTCGGACGGAGCTCTCATAGGCCAAGCCAGCGTTTCCATTGGTGGAGCAGAGCTGGAGGACCGCTTTGCAGTTATCGAGCAGGTGGTGGAAGATTTAGTTGCGGACATGGAGCAGCGCAACCCGGGGAACTCGGATGTCTACGTCATTACGGTAGAGGATGGTCGGGTCCGAGTGAGTGGTCCAGAGGGGGAGAGCGTCACGCTGGAATTCATCTCGACTAGCGGGGGTGGAAATCAAGCAGCGATCTTCACCAAGAATATTGGGGTGGCAGGATTCCTGCAGATCAGCCAGAGCGCTGATATCGGTATTCCGAATATTGGAAGCCTCTTTAGTATTTCCGGATCTGTCACGGTGATGTTCAATACCACCAGACAGGATGTCTACTTCACGATGCCGGAGAGCTTTGCGCCCCTGCTGGATGAGGGGCAGTCCTCAACGATTGAGATTTATCGGGGTAAGCCTGGGATTGATGGGGCTCGGAGCGCCACTGAATTACCTGCGGGAGAGTTTTACCTGACTGCAATCATTCAGGCTCAAATTACGATCGGAGGCGTCATCGATCTTGTGGGTTTTGTGAAGCTCGATGTCTTTGCGGACGAGAATGGTGGAGGAGTGGCTCTGACCGGCGCGGTGAGTGCGGATATCGCCTTCCTAGGTTCGCTAACCGGAACGATCAATCTCGCAATCTTTCTCGGTGCAGAGACCGGAGTGGTAGGTCGAGTTTCTCTGTCTCTGGTCAGCACTGCGATTCCCAGTGTCGAGCTTGGTGGCCAGCTTCTGCTGGAAATCAATACCTTCGGGTCTGCGCGAACGGTTGAAAGCTTCCGAACCACCACCCAGACAATCAACGGGATTACATTCTTCGGAGGGTTTGAGAGAGATTCAGGGGGGCAGTTGATAGCCGAGAACGTGGCAATAGAGACCACAGGTGGATTTAAGCTTCTCTTAGCCGGGACCCTAAACATCGCTGACACCTTTGTAATCGTCGGAGTTGTTGAGTTCCGGCTCGAGCTCGCAGGTGATGATCCTGGAATCGAATTGGTGGTGAATGGGAGTCTGGCCTTGGCCCCAATTGGAAACCTGACTCTCACCGATAGTGGATTCCGGATCAACTCAGAGGGTCTGGTTGCTCGCTTTGCGCCCGCGCTCGATGCCGGGTTTGGGGGGGGGGTCAGTCTCGGATTCAGCGTAGGAGCAGTCTTTGAGCTGAACACGACTGGGAGGACTCAGGAACTGGGTAGCACCACCATTACCTCTGGTTTCCGCCTACGGTTGGACGGATCGGTTAATTTCCTCAATCTGGCCACAGGAAATGGCTTCGTGGAGATCGCGATGGGAAGCTTCGGGTTCTCGATGGACTTTGACGTGCAATTCGCTCTTGGGCCTCTGAGCTTCGGGGTCACCGGGGGGGCGGCGGTCTACACAGGAAGTAATGCAGGGGTCGCTTTTGCTCTCCAGGTGCGGGCAGTGGCGGACGCGGCAGTGTTCTCGGTTGATGCCAGTGGAACGCTGTCGGTCAATACGACTGGAGTGGCCCGAACGGTTGGCTCAAGGAGTATTGCGGGGAATTCATTTACCCTGGATCTCAGTGGGAAGGTGGAGCTGATCAAAGTGATGGAGATTCAGGCCGCCTTCAATATTACGGTAGTGAATAGTCAGTGGTCCATCAGTGTGAGTGCGAGCTTGGACTTCTTTGGTCTTGCCACGGTCAGTGGAAGTTTCTTTGTGAACTCAGAAGGTGAGTTTGACGTGCAAGTCTCTGGTTATGTCAGCCTGGGAGGTGGAGGAACTGGTCTCTTCGGGACTTTCCACTTCCACGTCACTAGCGGCAAGTTGCGAAGTAACGGAGCGGTGGTGACGGATGGCCTGGGTAATCCCCAATACATTTTCAGCCTTGGCATCACTGCAACAGTCAAGGCAAAGCTCTTTGGAATTACGCTGGGAAGCTTTGGGATCACCGCGGATTTCACTGCTCAGGGAACCGGAACGACGCCCATCGTCCTTACGGTTACCGTAAAAATAAAGATCCTCTTCGTTAAGGTGAAGAAGACGGCTCGCTTCAAGATTGGAACCTTGCAGATGCCGGAATCCGTCTATCTCGCTGGCTCCCAGAATAGCCAGCAGGCATGGAATGTTTCTCCCGGGACTGGTGGAACACTCTATTTGAATGTTGGAGGTCGGGCCGGCTATCGAAACCTTGCGAACTCGGACACCGATGAATCCTACATCATCGAGGATCAAGGGCCGTCGGCCTCCGGAGTGGGACGTCGTATCCGGGTCATTGCCTTTGGTCGCTCTAACGTCATTGAAAATGTGACCGCCCTCGTTGGGAACTTTGGTTCAGGGAACGACTCGGTGTTCTTCCGGGGGAATACCCCAATCCTAGTGACCCTCAATATGGGGGAGGGAGAAGATGTGGTGGTCTGGGATGGCTCCGGTTACGCTAACATTTTGGGGGGTAATGAGAATGGTTCCAGCGATGCGGATAGCCAAGGGGATTACATTGAGGTCCAAGGGAGTGGTTCTGCCCTCGTGAATGGTAACAATGGGGACGACTATATCGTTCACGCAGTGGAGTCAGGTCTCGCGGTGGGAGCGGTTACGGTGAACGGGGGCAACGGGCGAGACCGCATTCTTGGAGGAGGAGGCTCAGACGTGATTTATGCGGGAGCTGGTGACGATGAGGTCGACGGTCCAGCCTCGAGGATTGATGGGGGCGATAACAACGATCTGATCAGCTTCTACCTCGAAGATCAGAGTGGAGGGGCAACCTTGTCTGGGGGTAATGGCCGCGACGTGGTTAACATTATTGGAACAGCCTCGAGTGATACGTTAACGGTTACCAATAGTGGAACGGGTGTGCGCGTCGATGCGAACGGGGCGTTGATCAATGCTTCGACAGTAGAGACCCTGCTCCTTGATGGGCGGGGAGGTGCGGACACCTTTGTTATTGATAACCTTGGGACGGTATCTGGTCTCTCAAGCTTCAATATCAACTTCGGGCAAACAGTCACCCAGGTAGGGACGATCAGCCGCACAGAGGTCATAGGCGATACCACCGTAACGATTGAGGAGCCCAATCTGGTCGCTTCTCCCGATCGCGCAGCTGATCAGTTGATCGTTCGCGGTGGGAGCGGGGCTGATCTCTTCTTTGTGAATGCGGCCGGTCCCGATCCGGTGGCCGGGGTCTATCAGTCCATTTCGGTGGTGCGTGGGGGCAGTGCCGGCTATTCAGTCAATGTCGTCAATAGTGTTCGTGGGGAGTTGGACAGCCTGGAGATCCAAGGTCTTGGCGGAGACGATACCCTCGATGCCACGGG
>JAQWTV010000047.1 GCA_029242545.1 Roseibacillus sp. | reverse complement strand
CGCAGTCTCAGCAGTCTCAGCAGTCTCAGCAGTCTCAGCAGTCTCAGCAGTCTCAGCAGTCTCCGCAGTCTCCGCAGTCTCCGCAGTCTCCGCAGTCTCCGCAGTCTCAGCAGTCTCAGCAGTCTCAGCAGTCTCCGTCTTTACCGGAATGGGGAGACCATCAGAATCCCCACTAGTTCCCCCAGTAGGCCGGTAGGCGGTCCTTTTCGCCATTTTCTCCATCCACGCAGCCACGGCCTCTTCTCCATGCTCCATTTTTATTTTCCTCTTAAAGGCATCAAGAGACATGTTTCCAAAACGCTCGCGATGAAGCTGAAGAACCGCGGTCTGGTATCCATGATAGTTAGGAGGGCCCAGCAACTCGCCACTGATTCCGCAGCGACCAATCGCCTGAAAATTACCCTTGGGAGGATCCGCCTCGGAGGTTACTTCCTCATAGAAATCTCTTCTCCATTCAGCTTGCCAGAAGTGTCGGATCGCCTCCTCCTTAGTCAACCAGAGAGAGCCATCTTTCTTACACCGGATAAGACCACCCTCTTCCTTGCCGCTTTGGAATGTCACATTGAAGCGCTCCCTGGAACCCAGGACGAGCTTGGAGAGATCAAAAACGGAATACGTCCGGCCACCCGCCATGATTTCCTTAGCTAACCCATCCAGACCTTCTTCGACAGGCATTACTCCTGCAGTGAATCCTTCGGGAGGTGGAATCTCCTCTTGGGCACGCGGACCCCGTCGGTCATCATCACGACGTCCTTTTCTATCTCTTTGAAATTTCTGTCGGCCCTCTCCGCGATCACCCCGACGGCCCGATTCTTCCCTCCTGTCTCCGCGCCGCCCCCCCCTCTGGTCACGATCCGGCACTCCCTTTCCTCTTCCATCACTTCTTCCCCCGCCTCTTTTGTCCGGCCTCCGCCCCCCCGACTTCCCTTGACGACGTTTGCCATCGGTCTCTGCGCCACCTTTACGCTCAGGCTCTCCTCTGGCCCATGCGGGCCCAAGGTCGAGAGAGTTAAGGCTAAGGAGGGGGTCCTTGGACGACTCCGCTGGTTGCGCTTCTTCGCTCATCAGTCGGTGGAGCGACAAGCAAAGACGGGTGCCTCCAAACGCGCAAGAAGCAAAACCGGCTCCGAGCACATCGCCCTCAGCCCATCGGATAGGGAATCTCGCGGCTCACCTCGTCAATCCCCGCGAGCACCTCATCCTCAAGAATCAGTCCGGCAGCATCAAAAATCACGTCGAGCTGATCTTCATTGGTGGCCCCAGCAATCGTGGACGCAACGAAATCATGCTGTTTGCTCCAGGCAATCGCCATCGTAACGGGATCGATACCCGCCTCCTCGGCAACCGCGATAAAGCGAGCGGTTGACGCGAGACAACGTTGGTTTGCAAAACGCTCTGCCATTGCCCGCTGCCTGGGTGCGGTCGAGGTCATATATTGGGTAAATCGTGCTCCTTCCGGCCGTTGGCCTTCATTATATTTTCCACTCAGAACGCCGCCCGCCAGGGGGCTGTAGGGCAGGAGGCTCACCTTCTCTCTCCGGCTCACCTCGGAAAGCTCGTCCTCAAAACGTCGATTATTTAGCGAGAAATTGTTTTGGATCGTGTCGAACCGGGTAAGGCCATGCTTCTCACTGGTCCACAGAGATTTCATTAGCCCGTAGCTATCTTCGTTACTAACACCGATGGCCCTCACTTTGCCCTCACCAACCAATTCGTCGAGCGCGCCAAGAGTGTCCTCCGGCCGCATCCCGTGATCGGGCCAGTGCACCTGATAAAGATCTATATAATCTGTTTTGAGCCGCTCCAGACTACCCTCGACCGCTTTGCGAATATGATTCCTGTCGAGGGCTGCCTTGTCGTTTCTTACCGGTGGATTGAACCAACCATGGGCCGCCCCCGCCACCTTGGTTCCTATAATGATGGAGTCACGCGGCTTGGTTGAGAGCCACTCGCCAACCCATCTTTCCGTTAATCCCACGAGCTCTGAAGATGGAGGCACAGGGTAAAGTTCCGCACAGTCAAAAAAATCGATCCCTTTTTCAAGCGCTCGATCCATGATCCGGAAGGAGGAATCTCTGTCAGCCTGAGTTCCAAACGTCATTGTTCCCATGCAGATTTCGCTCACCACGATTCCACTGGCTCCTAGTCGCCGCTTTTCCATACCGCCAGTCTCTCCGGGATCATGAGGGGGGCAAGCTTGGACACCCCCGTCTGGTTGCCCGACGCGATCTTCCCGGGGCAGCGCCACAGCCCTCTATCCCGACAAGTCGAAGATAATTGACCGTGAATGAAACTTTTCCCTGTGGGATGGAAGAAGACCTGTTTCAATTCCTGAACGGATAATCCCGCTCTGATATGAAGCACCTCCAAGCAATTCCCTTTCTAGTAATCCTGCTTGTTTTTACTCCCTCTGCCGGAGCCGAAGAAAATCTCACCGCCCGCGGGGTGGTATTTCATGACCAGAACCAAAACGGAAAGAGAGATGCTGGTGAGCCCGGCCTGCCGCAGGTTCTTGTGTCCAACCAGCAGGAGGTTGTGGCAACCGACGCCAGCGGATCCTGGTCTCTCCCGGCCCGCGATGATTGCATATTTTTCGTGATCAAGCCACGGGGCTGGATGCCTCCTGTCAGCAAGCAGAAGCTCCCACGGTTCTATTACATCCATAAGCCCAAGGGCTCACCCCAGACCCAATTCCCAGGGGTGGAACCTACTGGCCCTTTACCAGCATCGATCGACTTCCCTCTCATCGCCCAGGCAGAACCCGAGAAGTTCAAGGCTCATTTTTTTGGAGACACCCAGTCCCGCAATATCAAAGAGCTTGAATACATGGCCCGGGATACCATCCCTGAATTAGTGGGAACCGAGGCCAAGTTTGGCGTCACCCTCGGAGACATACTTTTTGATGACCTATCCTTGTTCGAGGCACACAACAGCATCGTGGCACTTGTCGGAATCCCATGGTGGAACGTCATTGGAAATCACGACCTCAACTTTGACGCCCCAAACGACAAGACCTCCGACGAAACGTTCGAACGCGTCTACGGCCCTCCCTATCACGCATTCCAGTGGGGTCCGGCCAACTTCGTAGTTCTGGATAACGTCATGTGGGGAGGATCAAAAAAATCTGGTGGAAGCGGTGGCTATAGCGGCGCACTCGGCAATCAGCAGATCACCTTTCTCGAGAACCTCCTCCCTCACTTTCCAGAAGACCAGATGCTCATGCTGATGATGCACATCCCCCTCAAATCCTCGGAAGCACCTCTCAATCCAAATAGTGACTACAGTCGTCTTTTCCGCTTAATCGAAAAGCGGCCCTACACCATGTCTATCTCCGGACACACTCACTGGCACGCCCACATGTATCTTGACGAAAAAGACGGCTGGAAGGGAAAGAAGCCTCACCACCACGTGGTAAACGTAACCGTCTGCGGAAGCTGGTGGCGAGGCGAGCCTGATGAGCTGGGAATCCCTCATTCCCTGGGCAGGGACGGAGCTCCCCGTGGATATTCCACCATAACTTTTGACGGAAATCAGGCCATTGTCGACTACAAGGCCAGCCGGCGCCCAGCCGATTACCAGCTCCGCATCGAAGCCCCGGCGGCCGTAAGCGCAGGTACGAATGAAGCCCAGGTCTACGCCAATGTTTTCAATGGGTCCCGCAATTCCAAAGTGCGTATGCGACTCGGGGACAATGGCCGCTGGATCACATTGAGCAAGACTGTCGAAGCTGACCCAGACTTCCTTGCCTTGAAAAAGCGGGAGCAACAACGGCGAGAGAAACTGGAGGGCAGCACTCTACCCGGAGCCGTTCCTTCTCATCATCTGTGGAAAGCATCCCTACCACTCACCGACGTAGAACCCGGCATTCATCGGCTCTGGGTCCAGACCCAAGACATGCATGGTCGCACATATGATGCTTCCCACATTATCCGCGTCGAGTAAGCGCCGAAACAGAGCCTTCTTCCTGTCTCCCCTCAACCAAAAATACCATCACTATGGCAAAGCTCATTCTGATTCTAACCCTGCCAGCCTTCCTCATTCTCACCGCCCATGACTCACCGGGTCAGGACCCTCCAAATATCATCCTGCTTTATGCCGACGATCTCGGCTATACCGACCTTTCCTGCCAGGGATCAGATTACTATCGCACTCCCAACATAGACCGTCTGGCTAGCGAGGGGATGACCTTTACGCACGCCTACGCGGCCGCAGCCAATTGCGCTCCATCGCGGGCATCACTCATGACCGGCCTCTACACTCCAAGACACGGGGTTTTTACGGTTGGTAATTCGGATCGGGGGAAAGCCGCCCATCGTCGACTCATTCCAGTCACCAATCAAACTGTTCTTACGAGAACCTTGCCGACGATGGCGCAGGTTCTCAAAAAAGCCGGTTATCAGACAGCCGTCGCTGGCAAATGGCACCTCTCCAAGGACCCAATCCCATATGGCTTCGACACCAATTTTGGCGGGCTCCAGTGGGGAGCTCCGAAGTCTTACTTCTCTCCATATAGAAACCCCAATTTGAAAGACGGCCCAAAAGGAGAGCACCTTCCTGCCCGGCTTGCTCAAGAAATCTGCAGCTGGATCAACCTGGCCCATAAAAAAGACAACCCCTTCTTCGTATATTTTCCTTTCTACTCTGTGCATACCCCTATTCAGGCTCGCCAAGATCTAACCGCCAAATATGCAGGAAGAGCAGGCACCCATCATCGCAATGCCAAGTATGCCGCCATGATCGAAGCGATGGATCTAGGAGTCGGAAAGATCCTCGACCTGCTGGATAAACTTGAAATTGCGGAGGATACAGTTGTGGTCTTCACCTCGGACAATGGCCCCCATGGAGCATTTTCCAACGCAAAGCCCCTGAGGGGGTCAAAGGGGATGTTCTACGAGGGAGGTATCAGGGAGCCCTTCCTGATACGCTGGCCCGGCAAGATCAAAGCCTCCTCCCGTCTCGAGACACCGATCCATCAGATTGACCTCCTACCAACCTTCGCAGCAATAGGAAAAGCAGATCCCCCCGAGAAGCTGGACGGAGTCGATCTAAGTCCGCTCTTGCAGGGAAACCCTATTCCCGACCGCTCCTTGTTCTGGCATTTCCCAGCCTACCTTCAGGGATACGGCAAGGATCTTGGCTCGCCCTTCCAAAACTTCCGTACCACTCCATGCGGGGTCGTCAGGCATGGCGAATGGAAGTTGATCGAATATTTCGAGGACGGCGCCTTGGAGCTCTATAATCTCCAGGAAGATCCCTCGGAGAAAAAAAACAGATCTGCTGAAAACCCACAAATACGGGACGAACTTCACAGTTTGATGAAATCGTGGCGCAAGCAAACCAAGGCAGCGGTGCCGCGAAAAAAGAATCCTAAGTTCGAGGACGAGAAAGGTTCTGGTTAACCCTTATGGGTTCAGTTGTCGGAGGAGCTTAGGCAACCCCTCATGCTACCTCGGTTTGGGGCGAAGGTTTCCACCTTGCCCGATTCCCCACACTGCCTAGACTGAAAGCACTACGTGTTTTTAATTCGCCCGCTCTCGGAAAGGAACTGCCCCCTCATGGGTCCCCCTTACTCCGCATTTCCCCCGCATAAAAACCGAGTCTCAGCTCTGGCGGTTGCTTTCCTGATGGTTGTTCTGCCTGCGGGTGTCGTGAGAGGAGCTGAGCAATTTCTTATCACGCCGGTGGCGGTAACCTCCGATTCCTCCGCTACCGATCTATTCTCTGCCACCAACCTGATCAACAATAGCGGTTTATCTCCGGCACCTACCCTCGAGACTTACAGGGCTGCCCGACACGACTCGGCCAGCCCATCCCGGGCTTGGGCCACCACAGCGCCTCGCGGAGTTCGTGATTATTTTGCCGGGCGCACTCCTGATCCGGTGCTCACCTTTGTTCTCCCCGAGGTCTATCAGATCACTCACCTCGTCGTCTGGGGATTCTATTACACCTCTCCCAATAACTCCGAGGCCAGTGCCTTTACCCTCGAGTTCTCCTCCAATGGAGGCGCAACCTGGTCCGGCCTTGAAAATGTTACTCATCAACAAACGGCTCAGGAGAGTGAAGCCATTCCGCTGCGCCGCAGGTTCCAGGCCAATGCGGTCAGAATCACAATTACCGATAATCACTATGCCTCCCGGGGAATCGGTGGGGAGCGCGTTGGACTCGGCGAGATCAAGTTCATTGCGGAACCTCCCGCCGGGCCTGATCCAACCATAGTTCTTCGTCCCCTCGTAGACTTTGGAAATACCCCTTCCGGAGAACCGATACCAGCGCGCAGCCTTGAGATTGAGAACACCGGGAGCCAACCCCTGATCATTGAGAGCCCCCTCTCGGCGCCTCCCTTCGAGATTAGTGCTGGCTCCCTGGAAATTCCACCCAGGGAGATCGGCAGCCTTATCATCACATTACCTCCGGTAACGGGATGCCACCTTTCAAGTCTTGAACTCTCGACCAATGATCCTCTTCGTCCGACCGTCTCGGTTAATCTGATCGGCGCCTACAACTGCATACCCAGCCAACCGTCTCAACCAGACCTGCTTCCTAGAGAAGGCGCCTTTGTCGATCCTTTCGAAGTGACCATGAGCAGCGAAGACCCAGGGGTAATCATGTATACGACCGACGGGTCCCTTCCTACATCTGAGAATGGAACTCCGTACACCGTACCAGTTCGGGTGAGCTCTTCAACGCCGATACGCGCAAGTGTAACCTGGGGAGGGACCACCTCGAAACCGCAGACGAAGAGCTACGTGCGACTTTCGGGCGGCCTGGAAACCTATACTTCTCCACTTCCAATTGCGATTATAGAGAATTTCGGAGGCGGGGAAATTCCCAACCGCGGATGGTCCTTCGACACGCAGACTTCTGCTGGTCTCCAGCAACTACCACGCCAACCGGCCTGCCTCCACCTGATCGACATCGATCCGGAATCTGGGACGGCGTCAATCACAGGAATTCATGATCTCACCGAGAGAATCGGAATAAGAGTTCGCGGCTCGTTCTCTTCCACCTGGAATCCAAAACCATACTCAGTGGAAACTTGGGATGAATATGATGCAGACAAGAACACTACCCCCCTTGGGCTCCCGGGAGAATCTGACTGGATCATGTATTATCCCCACCCCCTGTATGATCGCCAGCTCATCGCTAACACCTTTTCGTGGGAACTCTCCAGGCTTACAGGGCGCTACGGAACACGCTATCGGCTGGTAGATACCTTCATCAACCAGGATGGTGGAGACCTGACTCCCGACGACCGCATAGGCGTCTACGCCTTCGCCGAAAAGGTCACCCGTGATGCCGATCGAATCGACTTTGAGCCCCTCTCCGAGGACGGAAGCACGGGTGGATGGCTGCTCAGTATCAATCGTATGGATCCAATTCCTATCGGAGGTTTCCCGGCAGAAAATGGGGCCATGAGCCCCCAGTTTTTCCATACTGCAGGGCCTGACCGAGTCTTGCAGACCTCTCCTAACCAGCTCAACAACGAGAATGACGATGATATTCCCAGCCAATACAACGGATTTCTCAACTTCGAAAATCCCAACGGGTATCGAATCAATGAGACGCAACATGCCACCATTGAGACATGGTTCAGGGAATTCGAGGACGCATTATATGACGACACTCGCTGGCTTGATCCGGAGGAGGGCTACCGGCGCCATCTTGATACTAGGGATTTCATCGACTACTTCCATCTGAACGTTCTCGCAAAGCACGGTGACAGCATGGCCCTGAGCCTGTTCCCTTGGGTTTCCTCCCGTGATCGCAAGCTTCGAATTGGTCCGATATGGGATTACAATCTGGGCGCTTACTGGACAGAAGCTACTGGGGATTTATTCTACCAGGACGACCGTCTATGGTATCCTCGCCTCTTCGAAGATCCCGGTTTCCTCCGGGAGTATGTGGACCGATGGTATGAGCTACGCCGTGGCCCGTTCTCCACATCGAATCTGATAGAGCTCGTCAACGAGCAAGCTCGCAAGTTCACCTCGGCCATGGCCGCCCAGCAGGGAACTACCGCCCAGGAATGGTCCACGGAATTAGCTGGGATGCGCAACTACCTTTCGGTCCGGACAAGTTGGATCGATTCGCAGTTTTTCAGACCCCCGACTTTCAGTCATCCAGGGGGTCCGGTAAGCGGCCGATTTTACCTCACTATCTCGAATGATACCGGAGAATCTGGCACGATTTTCTACACCCTTGATGGCAGCGATCCTATCGATGGCACAGGACGACGATTCTCCCGCCCCCTCTCTTTTACAGAAACAGGTCATGTTAGATCCCGCATCCGCTCTGCTAATGGAGAGTGGTCTGCCCTCAACGAGGCCTTTTATGTCACGGGCGTACCCCCCATGGCGGGCGACCTCGCCGTCTCGGAAATCATGTACAATCCTACCGGGGACCCGGAAGCCGAGTTCATCGAACTACTTAACACCAATACGAGCACGGCCCTCGACCTGACACTCATTCGTTTTACCGCCGGAATTGACTTCACCTTCCCGATTGACACTACCCTGGCACCCGGCGAAAGAGTGCTCATAGTCCGCAATCAGAATGCATTCGAGGCCGTTCACGGTCCCGGACTCCCGGTAGCCGGGGAATTCCAGATGGAAAGCGCCCTCAGCAACAGCGGCGAGAGGCTGACTCTTATAGACTCTGAGGGCCGTATCCTGCTTGATTTCGATTATGGAGATGACCCTCCATGGGCAGAGTCTGCGGATGGTGATGGCTATTCCCTGGTGCTCATCCATCCACATTCCAATCCTGATCATTCCTCCTATACGAGCTGGCGTAGCAGCAGGGATATCGATGGCAATCCCGGAGCCCATGATCTGGTCACTTTTACAGGCAACCCAAATGATGACCGTGATGGCGATGGTATCCCCGCACTGGTCGAGTTCCTTCTCGGAGCGTCGGAGGTTCGGGGAAACCTGCTGTCCGAGCTCTTTACCTGCAATCCCACTCCAGACGGGGAAACTGAATTACTACTGACCTTCAGCCTCGCAGTCCAGAATGTGAATATCCCCGCAATAGAATTCAGTGATGACCTAGAGTCTTGGGAAGATCTGGCCTCGGGCTCTTTATTCGACGAATACCTTCCCGAGGGGCGCGTCCGCTACCGATGGGTCCTACCTGCGCCCCAGCCTGCAAGCCGCTACTTCCGTATCAAGGCAATCCAAATAGCGCCCTAGCCGGGTACGCTCGCGATCAATACGAGCGAGCCTCTACTTCCAGGCTCAGGGGAAAGGCTTGAGGTTAGCTGCTTAAGAAGGCACCTTGGGCAGGAAACGTCTACCGTGCATTAGTTTTGAAGACACTTTTCTTCTTATCCCTATTTCTTCTCGTAACGAATTTTTCCCAAGGGGAAGAGAAGAAGCAGGTTATCTCTCCCACTGCGGAAAATCAGCGTTCCAAACAGCCCTGTCCCCTCTGCAAACTTCCTGGTCGGGCCGCCCTCTTTGCCGGAGGGGTAACCAAGTGCCCCCCGAATTGTAGGAACCTGTGCTGTGATGGAACCTCTGTCGTCCTGGTCCTCCGAGGAGTTATTGATCCAAGCGGAGCCAGCCGAATCACCACCGCTCTCTCCGCTCTCGAAGGGGTCCTGCCACAGAGCACCTTCTCAGACTCAGGCCATGTGAGGATCAGGTATGCCCCGGAGAAAATAACCAAAGCAAAGCTGCGGAATATCATTCGCGGCTGCGGCTTCGAAATAACAGGGGAACAGAAGACCTTTGCAGTTGAAGGGCTCAATACCCGGGCCTTGGCAGACAACGTGGAGGCGGCGATCCGCAAGGAGCCGGGAGTCACCACCATCGAAACTGTATGTCCTGCAAGCCAAAAGGCCATCGTAGTATTTGATCCCCTCCAAACCAGCGTCCAGAAGATTGCTGCCGCGATTAATTCCACCTCCTGCAGGGTCATTAGCCCCTGAGAGCACTATCGCAGTGGCTTATGGCCGCTCCTAGTGAGGGGGGCAACTCATGGCAGGGAGCGAAGTAGCCCCACCATTCGCCCTGCCACCCACCCGGGATACCGTCTGGCCGTGACAACACGTTTTTTCTAGCCACCGGCAAGTCTTCCCTGTTCGATTCCCCCCCAACTAAAAATCAACACGCGCACATATGTCCCAGGTAAACATAGCCATCGTCGGACTCGGATTCGGGGCCGAGTTCATTCCCATCTACCAGCGTCACCCTCAGGCAAACATGTATGCGATTTGCCAGCGCACGGAGGAAAGCCTTAACGAGATCGGTGACAAGTATGGGGTGGAAAAACGCTACCAGGACTACGATGACGTCCTCCGGGACCCTGATATCACCGCGGTTCACATCAACACACCGATTCCGAATCACGGAGAACAAGCGATCGCTGCGCTGGAAGCAGGGAAGCACGTAGCCTGCACGGTTCCAATGGCTACCAGCCTGAAGGAATGTGAGGAAATCGTCCGCCTCTCAAAGGCAAACGGTCTTAAATACATGATGATGGAGACCGTGGTCTACGCCCGGGAGTTTCTCTACATGAAGGAGCTATATGACAGCGGGGAACTAGGCAAAGTACAGTTTCTCAAGGCCTCCCATCAACAGGATATGGACGGATGGCCCGGATACTGGCCAGGCCTGCCTCCGATGCACTATGCTACACACTGCGTCGGCCCAGTTCTTGGCCTGACTAGGGGTGAAGCCGAGTATGTCTCCTGCTTTCCTTCGGGCACCATCCGTGAGGAGATGCACGAATGCTATAATTCTCCTTTCGCGGTGGAAAGCTGCCACATCAAGTTTCGGAATAGCGACCTGACTGGATTTGTCTATCGATCCCTCTTTGATGTTGCTCGCCAGTATAGAGAATCCTTCGAGGTCTACGGCGAAAAGAAATCGGTTGAATGGCCTCTCATCGAAGGCAAGCCATTAGTGGTGCATACCGCCAAGAAGCCAGAGCCTGAGATTCCTGAGGAAGTCGAATCTCCCGACTATGGTCATTTACTTCCTGATGAAGTCGCTCCCTTTACCACCGGAGGAGTCTACGGAGGAGAGACTGGAGAGGATCACCTGTCTTTCACTCAGGGGGCCGGGCACGGCGGATCGCATCCACATCTCGCCCATCAGTTTGTCAACATGGTTGTCACCGGTGAAGACGCCTATCCAAATGCGGTCGAATCCGCGAATATCACTTGCACCGGAATCCTTGCTCATGAATCAGCCCTCAAAGGGGGAGAGCTCATGAAGCTTCCAAGCTGGAGCCTCCGGGAGGAATAGACCTCAACGGCTCGCCCCCACTTAATCCTCTTTCATTCGTCCCCAGTAATGCCTCTTCCTTCATTCCTCTCCAAGCCGGTGGTTATGGGATGTATTGCCACTGGTCTTCTGCTCGTAACACTCGTCGGGCTCAAACTCCTTCCTGCTGGAACGGATAACAGGGAAATTGGAAATTCATCCATAATTGAAATACCGCCTCCGTCCAACACTTCGCCCGACAATGGCTCATCGGGAAATACCTCGCGCAAGTCCAGTGTGCAGAGGACTGCAACAGGAAAGATTGAATCGAATCAGGAAGAAACTACGCCCTCGCGCAAGGAGGCAATGGTTGCTGTATCCGTTCAAGCTCGCAGGGATTTGAAGCTCCTCCGTGAGAGCTCAAGAGATGAATTGGAGACCCCAGAGGCAAGAGAGGCATTCGCCGAGTCAATTAGCAATATCTCAGACCCCGGGGAGCGAAAACGCCTTCTGGAAGAGCGTTCTGAGTCAATGCGCATAGCCCGCGACAGAGCCGATGCCGAGAAAGGGTTTCCCGGGCGTGCCCGTGAAAAACGCCTGATCGCTCTTATGCAGGTTCAGAACCTCTGGAGAATGAATACCCACCTTTCCAAAAACCGCTCGCTGAAAACCGAATCTGCGAAATTTGATGGAGAACTTATGGAGTGGGTGGAGAACTCCGAAGGGATGAGCGATCAGGACTTTCACCAATCTTTCAACAACCTTCGGCGTATCCTTAACGAACTCCGGATTAGAGACCAGGCTACCTCAACATCACAGCCCTAGCCCATGAGCTCAGATTCATCCTGACCGCGGAGGACAAACTAACTCCGGCCTTGCATAAAGTAGCGCCCCTCACGGTTGATTTAGAAGGTCCCCTCGCTACCCGAAATGAGTGCCTTCCCCATGTCTGGTTGTCGAGTTAATCTCAACCAAGATAAGATCCGGTTCCGAAACCGATAATTTCACTATGAGCAATACTCAATTTCGCGGGCCATTTCCAAAAGCGCTACCCCAGTAGACGCTGTGCAATCAGCTCTTCTTTGCTTCTTGCCTAAAAAATCTCTGAATGAATGATCCTGACCGATCGTAACCTATAGCCGTGAACCCTGTTCTCTCCTGCCTTCTCATTACCTGCCTCTCATTCGCATCAACGGTCGCCACGTCTACGGCAAAGCCTAAGCCTAATATTATTTACATCCTGCTCGATGATGCAGGCTACGGCGACCTCTCCTGCTATGGGCAAACGAAATTCCTGACTCCGAATATCGACCGTCTTGCCAGTGAAGGCATGAAATTCACGAACCACTATGCGGGTTCAACGGTATGCGCACCAACTCGCAGCGTCATCATGTCCGGTCTCCATACCGGGCATACGCCAAGCCGGGGAAACCGGGAAATCAAGCCCGTTGGGCAATTCCCCATACCCGCCAATACCTTCACAGTGGCTGAGGCCCTTAAAAAGGCTGGCTACGCCACCGGCGCATTTGGGAAATGGGGCCTTGGAAACCCGGGATCCGAAGGTGATCCGATCAACCAGGGCTTCGACCGCTTCTTCGGCTACAACTGCCAGCGGAACGCTCACACCTATTATCCTACCTGGCTTTTCGACGACCTCCGCAAAATTGAACTGGATGGAAAGACTTACGCTCATGACCTCATCATGGACAAGGCCGTGGAGTGGATCGATCGGCAGCAGGACAAGCCCTTCTTTTGTTTTCTTCCAGTCACGATCCCGCACGCCGCCATGCATGTCCCAGAAAGATATGCCTCTCCTTTTCGAAAGAAATTTCCGGAATTTGAAAACAAGGTCGGGCGTTACGGCAACAACAAGCCATTCGCGAAAAATCCAGCTGCCCAGTTTGCAGGAATGATGACTGCTCTCGATGAGGGAGTCGGGCGAGTCCTCCAATCGCTGGAGAAGCACCAGATCGATAAGAACACCATAATTCTTCTTAGTTCAGACAATGGCCCACACAAGGAGGGCGGCCACATGCCGAACTATTTCAATTCCAACGGAGGCCTGAGAGGTTTCAAGCGTGACCTTTATGAGGGGGGAGTCCGCTGCCCCCTTCTTGTTCGCTGGCCAGGGAAGGTAAAAGCAGGGTCAACTAGCGACCATATCTCAGCCCATTGGGACCTCTTCCCTACTTTCTGTGAACTGGCAGAGACTGAAGCTCCTGAGGATCTGGATGGCATCAGCTTCCTTCCAACACTGCTGGGCGGCTCGCAGAAGCAACACGAATACCTCTACTGGGAATTCTTTGAGGGAGGGGGCAAGCGAGCAGCCCGCATCGGCAAGTGGAAAGCCGTTCAGAATCAGATCAACCGTAAGGGGCAGGATGCGCCCATCGAGATCTATGACCTTGAAGGTGATCGTGCGGAGACCCGTGATCTCGCTGCTCAGAATTCTAAAGTCGTCGCCCGAGTCCGAGAAATCTTCAAGCAAGCCCACACGCCTTCTCCTATCTGGAAATTTAATTGGGAGAAATAACAGACACTCTCCCATTCATGAAGACACTGATTTTCCTTACTGCCATTCTTCTTCTCTCCCTGCCGGTAGAGGGAGCGGGTGCAGATATCCAGTTTGTTTCCGAAGTGGAATCCATCCAACCCGGAGTCCCCTTTACGGTAGGGCTCCATGTTGTTCCTGATAAGCACTATCACACCTACTGGAAGTATCCGGGAATCGTTGGGCTACCAACCTCGGTCGAATGGCAGCTCCCAAAGGGTTTTCATGCCGGAGAGATCTCATGGCCCACCCCGGAGATTGTCGATATGTCCGGCCACCCCGCGCATGGATTCCGCCGCGAACTCCTACTGCTGGTGATCATCACACCCCCAGAAAAAATTCTAACCAAGTCAGTGACGATCTCCGGAGAACTGGCGTGGATGGCCTGCCATAAGGAATGCCACCCCGGGTTTGCAACTCGCTCTATCAAACTCCCAGTGAATCATACCCGTGAACCAAGCTATGACCGCAAATGGGCTGCCGCGATTAAAAGAGAGCGCGAGGCGCTTCCACAGGAATGCTCCCTCTGGAACGTTTCGGTTGAATCAAATCCGGATGGTAATCCCGTGGTGATTCGGGTTCGACCTTCTGAAGGAGCCTCAAAGAATCCCGGTGAGGTTTACTTCTTCAGCGAAGACGGCCAGATCACCTCGGAACCGACACAGAAGGTCCGCCGCCAAAAAGATGGCAGCTATCTCATCACCGGTATCCGGTCCGATTTCAGTCCGAAAGGTAGAATAACCCTCTCAGGAACTCTGGTGGCATCGGAAGGATGGGCTGCAGGGAAGCCACTGCCGGCCTTCCGGGTTAATTCGGCCTATCCGTTGAAATAAATCTCGGATTACTTTCCAATTCGGGCTCGGTCCCGATCCTGCTTGTTCTTGGGCTCCGGCGTAAAGGCCCCAGCCCCCGGGGCAAAGTCCCAGGGCTGAGTTTTTTCTCCAAGCCCATCCAGGAAAGCTCCCGCGGAAAATGCGAGATAGAATGGCCCATCCCCTTTCTGAGTCCGGTTCTCCAAGTAGAGTTTTCTCATCGCGGGGAGGGCTCCACGCCCCTTTTCGCCCAGTAGCTCAATGGCCCTACAGGCCCTCAGGACCACCCACCAATCCTCATGGTTTAGTTCCTTTACCAAGCGATCAAGGGCCGCTTTCTGGCCACTCCCTTCCCGCGCCAGCCAGTCAGCAGCCTCAATCCTTACCGAGGCTGAAATATCTTCCAGATAGTCCACAAGATTGTCTCTGTTCTCATAACCCCCAGCCCGCAGAGCAAGAATCGCCCAGTAACGCTCAATGGGGTCAGCTGACTTCAGCAGCTTGAGAGCAGTCTGGAAATCTGATCGGCCAACAAGGTCTGCAGCACTCCAGGCCATAGCGAGGTCTGGCTTGTGATCACTCTTCCCGAGAAGGATATCATGCATGGACTTTTTCTCGTCCCTTACCCATCTCCACATCTCGTCTTCCGGGATCGCCCCGGGATCCCTCAATCTCAAGCGCTCAGACTCATAGGCCAAGCGATGCGCTCGGAACGCTGCTCGCTGCTCCACAGTCAACACCCCTTCCAGCAAATTAACCAGATTATGGGGATCTGCATCGCAATCGTAAAAAGCCTCTGCTGGTTTTTCCGGTCCCGCATAATCCATCTGCACCTTGTTCAGCCTTTTAGGGTCCTCCTTGGCAAGGCGAGTGATCTCCTGCCGGGCCCGTCCGAGGTCGGAAAAGACACTGGGCTGATTGTGACTTAGATGTGGATGATAATTCCGAATGTAGAGATACTTCTTGCTACGAAGCGAACGGCCACATTCGAAAACCTCATCAACACGATCCCTGCACCCGTAAACATAATCAGGCTCCGGATCGCGGTTCCTGCCCAAGAAACTCCGGCCCTGCATGTATTCCGCTTTGTCGAGTCCCACCAGATTCATAACCGTCGTGGGAAAGTCCACAAAGCTGACGAGTTCCCCATTGACGGTCCCCGGAAGAGAAGGAGCGAGATGCTGGTAGCATCTCGGGAAGCGCACCATTAACGCTACCCGCATCCCCGAATCATAGAGCATTCTTTTTCCCCTCGGCATTCCAGTCCCGTGATCGGAGTAGAAAAAGACAATCGTATTATCCGCGAGCCCATCCTCTTCGAGCTCTTTCAAGAGTCGCCCCGTGTTTCTGTCCATCAAGGTCACACAGTCATACATGCGCGCCCATTCCTTCCTAACCACCGGCGTATCCGGATAGTATGGAGGCAGGGGAACCTCCGCCGGGTCATGGATCTCTTGCTCGGTGAGCTTCGACTGAATTTCACGGATAAACACCTCGTGGGGCCATACCGTCGTCCGGGACTGATGAGTGCTCATGTCATTGAACACCGCGAAGAACGCCTGGTCTTTCCTGCGCTGGCGACTGCGCCAGTGAGCCTGACCACTCGACTCATTCCAGGCCTCGGCAATCAGCCGCTGGGCCGCTCCGTTATTGTAATCCGTCTTCACATTATTGCTCGTGAAGTAACCCGCCCTTCGGAGATAGCTGGGAAAGGCCTTCACTCGATCTGGGATTGGAAAAGCCGACCGCATCTGGTGGGCTCCCAGACTAACGGTGTTCACTCCCGTGATCAGGCAAGCCCGCGAAGGAGAGCAGACCGGGGCTACCGCAAAAGCACGAGTGTAACGCACGCTCTCCTCCGCAAATCGATCAAGATGCGGGGTCGTGGAGAACTCATCACCATAACATCCAAGATAAGGACTCATATCCTCCGCCGTGATCCATAGAATATTTGGATCAAGCCTGCGCGCCCGGATATTACGAAAGCGGACTGTCCCCCCCTTGCCGTGATGCTGAATACCGAAATAACCTTCCAACTGTCGATCCTCGTATAGCTCTGCAATCAGAGTTCCATTTAGATAGGTCCTCACCAGAGACCCCCGGGCCACGATCCGGAAATGATTCCAATCTCTTTCCTTCAGCAACCCTTTGACCTTTTTCTGGTAATCCTGATTTTGGTCCTTCGCCGGATATAGCCACCCTCCCAGTCCAATGCCGTAGATGCCCGCTGGCCTCTGAAGGTCGATCTCACACTGATACCCCTTTGGCTTGCCAGTGCCCCCCGAACAGCGGTAGGCGAATCCGGAGTTAAAATTCACCTCTCGGGCATCTTCGGGAAGGAGAACCTCCAGCTCCGCCTCGAAATCGCGCATAGCAACATCATTAGTAACCCAGCAGTTGGTCCTTGATTGCAGTTCCAGGATCCCATTCTTTGCCTCAAAGCGCAGAACCTTGCTTCGGGGAGTCCAACCCTTGGTGGTCTTCCCATCAAAGAGATCAACCCACTCCCCTGCGAAAGCAGACGAGAAGGCGGAAGCAATAAGAATAAACAAAAATGCCGCTCCTGATCGAGTTATCTTACTCACTCCTCTCGTTTATTACTTTCAGCGCATCGATAAAAGGCAATCTCCGCAAATTCGACTCGCCATCCGATATCCGGCTTTGTCAGCCTGTTAAGATATCCGTTCGTCATGCGCTTTCTCATTTTATTGCCATTAAGCCTCTTTCTCCTATTACCGGTTACAGCCCAGAAGAAAAAAGAGAAGCCGGCCAACAGCCCCGGCAAATCTCCAGATCTATCCCAGCATTACATCAACCTGAAAACATCCCCCCGGGCGCAACAGACCCAGCCCGCGGTTACTTCTCTTCCCCTGAACCTCACGAAAGATGACAGAATCGCATTCATCGGAAGTGGCGTTCTGGATAACGCTCGGCATCACGGCTTCTTCGAAACTCTGCTTCACCAACGCCATCCCCGGCATAGGCTCACCATCAGAAATTTTTGCTGGCCTGCAGACGAGATCGACCTCCAGCCAAGACCTGCAAACTTTGGAGACCTCGATCAGCACCTAACCTATTACAAGACCGATGTAATTTTTGCTGCCTTTGGCTACAACGAGTCCTTTGCAGGCAGAGATGGGCTGCCCGCGTTCAAAGCCCGGTTCGACGCATTTCTTTCTCAGCTCAAATCCCGTGCCTTCAATGGAAACAGCGGAGCTCGGATCATAGTGATCTCCCCTGTCGCCAATGAAAACCTCAGCGGCATAAAGGCCGCTGAACGCAACAATGAAAACCTGCGAATCTACAGTGCCGCCATGGCGGATATCGCCTCCCGGCAAGCAGTAGCATTCGTCGACGTGTTTGGCGCCACTGCCTCGGCCATGGCAGACCGAAACAGTGATTTGACTGCCAATGGAAATCAACTTAACGGCGCTGGGCAGTTGCTCCTAGCTCGGACACTTTACCGCTATCTTTTCGGTGAGACTGCACCAGAGACCAATAAGGCTGTTCGTGATCTGGTTGTGGACAAGTCCTATCAGTTTTTCCACCGCTACCGACCTCTGAATACATTCTACTATACCGGTGGGCGTAACAAGAGGTACGGCTACCTCGATTTCCTGCCGGCCATGCGAAACTTCGACCTCATGGTCGCAAACCGCAACGAGGCGATCTGGGAGACCTCTCAAGGCAAGAATGGATCAGTGGACGACTCTAATCTCCCGGCACTGGAGAAAACCGCTGAGGGCCGCGGAGCCAATAAATGGCTTTCCCCCCAAGATGAGCTGGCCGCGTTTCAGGTAGACGAACGATTTGAAGTGAATTGCTTCGCCTCGGAAGAGCGATTTCCAGAACTAGCCTGCCCAATTCAGATGCGCTGGGACGCTCGTGGCAGGCTGTGGGTCTCCTGCTCAACCACCTATCCCCATCTCTATCCCGGAAAGAAACCCGATGATAAAATTGTCATTCTGGAAGATGTCGATGGCGATGGTAAGGCTGACAAATCCACGGTCTTTGCGGATAACCTGGAAATTCCCCTGTCCTTCGTTCTTGGGGGAAATGGAGTATACGTCTCGGAGGAACCTCACCTCATTTACCTTGCTGATACCGATGGCGATGACAAAGCCGACCATCGGGAAATTGTTCTTACAGGTTTCGGATGTGAGGATTCCCACCATGCTTTACACGACTTCGTATGGACCCCGGATGGCGATCTTATGTTCCGGGAGGCTATTTTTCATAACTCGCAGATTGAAACTGCATATGGCCCCGTAAGGGCAAAAAACAGCTCGTGGTTCCGGTTTCGCCTCAGCACCCATAAGCTCACGGCTTTCGGTGGATATCCTAACACCAATCCATGGGGCGTTACCTTTGACGATTGGGGCCAGCACGTGGCCAGTCATCCGATCTTTGCCAGTGCCTTCCATTCTACTAATGCTCCTTACCCTGCACAGCATCCTCGCGCCAATGGTATACCGGCATACTCAGGAGTCTGCGGGCAGGAGTTTGTCGATTTCCCCTCGTGGCCGGAGGACATGCAGGGAGGGTTCGTGAAGGTCCGCTATAAACCAACCAATCGAGTTGAGTTTCACCGGTGGACAGAGAGCGGTGACCATTTCCGCGAACAGTTTCAGTTCAATATCATTTTTTCGACAAACCTTTCCTTTATTCCGGTAGACGTTCGTTTTGGCCCCAGAGGGGCAATGTATGTCTGCGACTGGTATAACCCCATAAAAGGGCATGCTCAATATTCGCTGAGAGATCCCCGGCGTGATCGCAAATCAGGACGCATCTGGCGCATCATCCCCAAGGGCGCGAAGCTGCAGGATCCGCCCCGGATCGCAGGCGCCTCCATTCCTTCTCTTCTTGAGCTTCTGAAACGCCAGGAATACCGCTACCGTTACTGGGCCAAACGCGAACTGCGGAAAAGGCCCAAAAGGGAGGTCCAAGAGCAGCTTGCCTCATGGGTAAAGAAACTGGATCCCGACGAGCACCGTTTCCGTCATCATCAGATCGAAGCCCTCTGGACTTATAGAGGAATAGGAGCCGCTGATCCCGACCTGCTCCTCGAGCTTCTGGAGTGCGACCTTCACCATGCCCGCGCTGCTGCAACCCGCCAATTACGCTATCAGGGCTGCGGATTAAGCAAAGGGGAACGGGACAATCAGCTCCTGCGCAGCGCGAACGATGAAAATGCGCTTGTTCGCCTCGAAGCCGTGACTGCTTCCACCTATATCGCCACCCCGCAGGCATTCCAGGCAGTGCTGGCCATCATAAAACAACCCAGAGAAGCACATCTCGACTATGCCATCAGGACCGCCCTCGGGGCGGAATCGCTCCTTCCTTTCTGGAGTGAGAACTCGCACCCCTCCGTAGAAGAGTTCATGGCCTCATTCAATCTTAACTCCAAAACAAAGGCAGGAAGTTCCACCCTCAACGCAAGAGAAGCCGCCTTCGACTCCCAAGCAAAACTCGCAGAAATCAAAATCAGCTGTATCTCCGGCAGGCTTCTCTTCAGCCGTAACCGCTTCGAGGTCGAAGCAGGGCAAGCTGTCAAACTGGTCTTCACAAATCCGGATGCAACGCCCCACAACCTTCTGATCCTCCAGCAAGGAACTCCCGTCGAAAGTGTGGGACTGGCGGCTAACGAGATGGCCAAGAGCCCGGAGGGAGCAAAAAACAACTTCATTCCTGAAGACCCGCATATTCTATATTCGACAAAGATGCTCGCACCTCACTCCTCCGAGACTCTGCGCTTCCTTGCCCCAAAGAAACCTGGCACATACCCTTATCTCTGCACCTTCCCCGGCCACTGGGTCCTGATGAAAGGCGAGATGATCGTCAAATAACTTTAACGCCCTGCTGACGAAACCATGAAAACTCTAATTCTTCTCACCTCTATTTCCGCTCTCATCACTGCCGTCATAGCCCAGGCTGGCCCGAATTTTGTCTTCATTCTCGCTGACGATATGGGCTACGGCGATGTATCCCATGCCGGGGGTAAGATCCCTACTCCCAATCTTGACATGCTTCGTGCAGAAGGCATGCGCTTTACCGACGCTCATACCACCTCTTCCGTATGCACTCCAACTCGATATGGAATCCTGACCGGTCGATACAACTGGCGCTCCCGGCTGAAGAGAAGCGTCCTTTTTCCACCCGATCGCTCGATAATGGATCCGGAGCGAAAAACAATCGCCGGCTTTCTCAAGAATCGTAAATACCGCACATGCGTCGTCGGAAAATGGCATCTGGGTTTGAACTGGCACATGCTGGCACAGCCCGCAAAGGCGACCACTGGACCGACCAAGGGCACCTGCTGGAATATCGATTTTTCCAAGCCCCCTCAACAGGGCCCGCTGAAGCTGGGATTTACCGAGGACTTCCTTTTCCCTGCCTCTCTCGACATGGCCCCATACCTCTACCTGCGTAATGATAGAGCAACTGCACTTCCGACGGTTAGTAAGGGGTGGAACCGACAAGGGCCCGCCACCCCCGATTTTGAAGCGAAGAACTGCCTCATTGATTTTGCCCGCGAATCGCGAGCCTTCATCAAGTCCTCAGCTACCAGCAAGAATCCTTTCTTTCTCTATCTACCCTTGACCAGCCCTCACACCCCAATTGTCCCTTCAAAAAAATGGCAGGGGAGATCTCCACTTGGAAATTATGGGGACTTCGTAATGGAAACAGACTGGGTCGTGGGCCAGGTCATGCAGGAACTGGCAGAGCAAAAGGTGGCCGAAGATACCTTCCTCCTCTTTGCCACCGACAACGGATGCTCCCCTGCTGCAGGGATTCCAAAACTTGTCTCTCAGGGGCACAAGCCCAACGGGGACTGGCGCGGTCACAAGGCTGACATCTATGAAGGAGGCCACCGGGTTCCCTTTCTGGTGCGGTGGCCTGCACGGGTAGAAGCCGGTAGCTCTTGCGATCTGACAGTATGCACCACGGATTTTTTCGCAACCGCAGCAGATATTCTCGGTGTTCGAGGAAGGAAGTTTCCTCAGAATGCAGCCGAGGATTCCTTCTCATTCCTCGCAGCTCTCGACAACCCCGACCTGCAGACCCCGACCCGTCCCTTTACCATTCATCACTCGATCAATGGCTCCTTTGCCATCCGCAAAGGGCCATGGAAGCTCTGCCTCTGCCCCGGCTCGGGTGGGTGGTCCGCCCCCAAACCGGCAAGGGCTCTCCAGAACAAGTCACTTCCTCCAATTCAATTATACAACCTGGCAAAAGATCCCGCAGAAACCGCGAACCTGCAGGACGAACATCCCGAAGTTGTCCGAGATCTTGTTGACGACCTCTATCAGGTCATTCAGTCAGGAAGGTCAAATTCGGGACCTCCTTGTTCCAACGAGGGCTGGCCCAAAACGTTTCCCCGGGCAGTCCTCGAGCTCTTCCCACAACTGGCAGGGGAGTGATACACCTTAGGAGATACGCTTTTCTACAAATCGAAAGCGCTCATCATAATTTCCGCCGTTATGCTTAAGACAGCAGGTGTAACATGCTGAGGTTCCCCGGATCCTCCGAACTCGATCAGATACAGCCCAGCAACCCGGACAGAAATAGCGCCATTTCCGCCGGATGGTTCTCGTTGGAAGAGGGAGGTTGTGTCCTGCTTTCTCTCCAGGAATACCAAGCTCACAACACGCTCTGCGCCATTCCGGGCCATGGGGCCTTATTCGTCTCCTGCCTGCACGCTCATAGGCCACTAGATGCGCCAATTCGTGTAAAAATGTCCGCTCTGTTTCTTCCCACGATATAGCCTGCAGGGCAGGATTCAATTCTACCACAGCGTCAGGCCATGTCGCCCGCCCCGCTGTTGACCTCATTCTGGAGTTCCACCTTACCGTTACCTTTCTCGAAAGCGATTGGAGCCCTAACTCAAGACTAATGTTCCGGGCCCTGTTGGTTAGCTCAAGATCTCTCCCGGTAGCCTGTCTTTGCTTTCGCCCCTCCTGCTTCTCCCCCTCTCTGAAGGAAAGCTGCAGTTGCAGAGTGGCCTCTTCCACCTCAACAGTATCGGCGATTAGAACCGAAAATTCAAGGGCAGACCCGGGAGGCTCCCCGCAATTTGTTAACGAAATTGTCCCTCACCCAGTCAGCGCTCAGGTGCCGCAGGGCGCGTCAGGCATTGAGACACCTGTTCAGAATAGAGCCACTATCGCCTTGAAGGTGCTTTCCAGTCGGCGGCTTTGACGGACCGGGACAATTGAGGAGCTTCCTTCCCTTTTTCTGGAAGACGGACTGAAATTGGTCCTCCCTCGCAGACTGCTACGACAAGGAGTCCAGTCCGCTTCAGAGATGAAAGATAGTCCTCCGTCAACGGAGAACGACCCGTGGCTTGATCAAGAGTTACGGGAAGCAGGCGGATCCAGGATCTGTTCTTGGCATAAAAGTCCTGCCATGAGACCAGCTTCCCCCTTCGCTCGCTGTCAATACGGGACTTAAAGCGGGAAGGCGTGAGCAAGACCGCCCCCCGAGGTAAAATCGTCCAATTCGAGGCGCCACTAACGACTGTTGAGCGTGCCACCAAACTTTCCCGGCGTTTTGCCAGCTTGGAAGATACCTCCTGGTTCACTTCTTTGGTTCTGGGGTGCTCGATATCGGCAAGCCTGACCTTTCGTTCCTTCAAATTTGGATCACGAGGCCGCTGCAGCTTGGCGAGCTGCTCATGTGTCATCCGAGGGCGCACCTTGACACTCTCCTCCGCCCTTGCAGTTCTAGCCGAAGAGCGGACCGGTTCAACAGCACCCACTGTGCTGAGGCCCACGGCGACCAATAACACTACGGTTCTTATTGTTTCCATATCACACATCTTGGTTCGTAGGACTGAGGCTCACCTTTTTTACTCCTGATCGACAACTCCTCCATTGATTTCAATGGTGCGATCAACATTGACCTCGGTTGAATCCAGAAGGTCCGTGCCAAAAGGGGTTCTATGCAGCAGCTCTATGGTATGAAGGCCCTCCTCCGTGAAATACTGGTCGATACCTTTAACGATCAGATCACGATCTCGCGGAATTGAATCCTCGATGATCACGTAGCTTGAATTTACCGTTTTTGTTTTGCCTGGATACTCTCTTCTCGGCCCTTCATAGATCCTGAGATACGTGGTGCTGTCAGGATACAGGTTCTCGAGGTTGACCGAGACAGGAGGAACCTCTTCATAATATCTGGATGGGTTGAGTCCGCTGATCTCGCCTGTGGCGATTGGCCAGATTTGAACTTTGTCAGAGTCCAGAATCGTCGCAGATACTCCAAAATCAGCTTGTGCGGTAATCGTGAACACTTCTTCGCCGCTGACCCGCGTCAGATCAGGCCCAGTAAGATTCGTTGCAGAGAATGTAACGGTAGTGTCGGCCGTTTGCTCCATATAACCTTCCGTCACAACTGTTCCCACCGGGTTTTTTGCGCCTTCAAAACTGTAAACACCCTCAGGGTAAGCAAAGGCGTAGTTGGTATAGTCTACCCACTTTGCCGCATCTGGTGCGGTCGCATAGTTTGGGTCGCTCTCATCAATGAGGCCCCTGACCGAGATATGAACCTGAAACGGCTGGTCCACTCGCGTCCGCGGAACTGCCCTGTAGGGATCTCCTGTGAGAATACTGATCGAGGCGTTCGGCGTGTAGGCCGTCACATACTGCTCGTCTAAGCGGTATTCCGTAGCACTCTGGTCGTTAATGGACCACAACTCAAAGAAAGAACCCGCAGCACTCACACCCGTGGGAGAAATCATCACTCCCTCGGAGCGAATACCCATATCCCATTCAATGCCGCTATCCTGCTGTATCTGGCGGACAAAGTTAACATATTCCTCAGGAGAGGCCTGCAGGAAAGAGGGACAGAGTGCGAGAAGGGAAACTAAATAATGTTTCATAATAAAACCGGGTGAACGTAAGAAAAATAAGTGGATTTAGAATGCTCTTGCTTTGTTATCTCCTGCCTAGCGTGATCACCCCTCGGTCATCAACGGCTCCTGCATTCACTTGAACATTTCCCGCTTGAGCGAAGTCTGTATTCAACCGGCTACGATCTACACCACTCTGCTCCTGTTCAACCTGGCTGAGGGTTGTCATGCACACGATGTCCTGCATATCGAACCACCACGCTCCCGGGCTACTGGTTCCCAGTTCAAAGGTATGGATGATATTCCGGGGGCCAAGCACTACGTGATTTTCCTCATCAAGAAACTGCGTCATGAAACTCTCTATCCGTCCCTGCTCATAGGCCGGAACAAAGTCAGGAACTCTGTCCCCATTCACCATTCCAATGACCGACAAACTAGACCCGGATGTCGATTGTGTTTCATACCATGTGCCAGAGGCTGTCTGGCTCCGTGCAGAAAAGTCAATCTGGGTGTTAGCTGGAACATCGCTCTTCTGAAACACGATCTCGTCCGGTCGCACATCACCCTCCCTACCATAAAAAATTAATTCCCATGGTGCTGAGGCGCCGACCCTGACCCACAGAGCAGCAGGCAACTGAGTCGAGCCCGCTTGGAGTGCTACCCCCATCACCCGGACCTTGAGGTCTACCCTCTGTTGCAGACTGATGGTCCCATTGGGGTCGAGCTCGCTGATATCCGCGACCGCCTGAGGATATTCGATACCCCAAACCATTCTGGGGCGAACTCCTGGCTGAACGACAGTAGGAGTCACGGAGATGGAGCCGATCGGCGTGTAGGGATCCTTGTGGACGCTGCCACCGCCGTTGGAGAAAATATTGATCGTATCGCCGAAGAGCGAGGATCCCAAGGCGAGGAAGAGTGCCAATTGAGCTGCTTTTTTATTCATGCGTGCGGGGGGGGGGGGTGCGTGAGCAATTCTTTTGAATTTCCAATAAAATTACAAACAATGACCTCTAGCGCAACGTAAATATTAAAATTTACTGATAATACGGCTTAAAATACCTTAGAAAAAGCCCTTTCTATCAAAATATGGCCTCAGATTTGGTCCTATTCCCACCCCTTCGATAGTGACAACGATCGGATCGGACCACGCTCTCGCCCCTCCTTTGGACCACCCAGATTTTCTTTCTGGGGGACCAGCATTCATTTACAAAATCATTTTAGGGCTGGAAAATAAGCAAATACCCACCCACTCAACTCCGGCCTGCTCTCGATTCAGGGCCTAATTGCCCTCCCTGCGGTAGACACCTTTACAACAGTTCTGCCGCAAATTTACGCCCCTTTCGTGTTTTTTGCCCTCTCACCACCCATATGATTGACTCTCCTAAAACATTTTATAATACTTACTATTAGTTCCCCCTTACAAGATGACTCTTTCTGGAATCCGTTATGTGATTTCGGCCCTCCCTTGCGTGGCCGCGATTCTGGGTGGAATCCTGACCCTTCTGCCTCCACCGGCGTCCGCAGGCGTTCTTACCACAAGCGAACGCGCCGCCCAGCTTCATGAAGAGTTTCTCAAGGGTCGCCGACTAGCCATCTCCACGCGGGAAAACCCCTACCTGGGACCGAGAGTGGCCCAAGTCATCAACGAACCTCCTCCGCCATGGAAGGTCAAGAAGAGCCCTTGGCACTACCAAATCAGAGCCACAGTCTTCTGGGTTGGGGAACGCTCGACGCCCGGAAATCCGACTCCAAATACCGCGAGTTCCTGGGATCCAAACTGGGAGGAGAACTTTGGAGGCTATGACCATCCGTTCAAACGGGAAGAATTTCTCCCTGCTGGTTTTGCCCCAAAGCTCAACCCCTTCTACATCGCTCTCCCCTATAATGACCTCGTCGAGGGACGGAGTCATCGTCCCGAAGCCTCTTCAATCATCCCGTGGTTCTGGCAAACTTATAAGGGTCCCGGGGTCTCTGTCTGCCACAATCGATGGATCGCGATCCATAACAAAGGGAAAGTAGCCTATGCTCAGTGGAAGGATGTTGGTCCATTCACAGTCAATGACTGGCCCTATGTGTTTCAGGGCGAACAGCCACGCCCGAATCGAAATAAGAATGCTGGTATTGATGTAAGTCCCGCCGTCCGCGACTTCCTTGCGATGCGGGGTAATGCTGAAGTCGACTGGAAATTTGTCGAGGAGTCCGAGGTCCCCGCTGGGCCATGGGCCAAATGGATTCATCCGGCCATAGCGCCATCAGACCCGCCCGGAGAGCTCCCCACTCCCTGATTCATTCAAAAATGTTCGCCCTCCCACTCTCAAGTCTCTTTTAAGCAAACCACCCCGCGAAAGTCAGGGCTTCCGTGGAGAATCAACATCACTCCTCCGGATAATTACCGGGGGGGGGGCATCCTCGATGATACCGCCATTATGATAAATTACAGAGAACCTCGCAGACCGGTCTCCACGCTTGGTATCGACAACCTCTGTCATAACCAGCATGAGACTTCGCCCCGCTACAGGCTCAAGCTGGTAGGCAATCGAACTGGAGGACACCCCAGCGAGAGGCTCCTTGCGACTTTTAGCACCAAGCGCCAACGGCCCATGCCGCTGCGCAAGAATTCGTTTCAATTCAGCGAACTGCCCTCGAACGAAACTGCTCTTTCTTCCGGGATAGGTGTAGTGAAGCGTAACCTCGAAAAGCCTTCCGTCAATGAATCGGGCTTCGAGCGTACTAGCTGCATGACCCGGCAAGGTCCCTTTGGGAGAGGATACCAGCAGAACCTTCAAGCGGGGATCGGAAGCCGGTGCTTTGACCGTCTGGTCGAGATTAGTTCGCGAGGCCCAGCCAACGAGACCATTGGGAGAGTCCCCCCATTTCAGGCCAAGAGGCGGCAGCAAGGGCTCAGCGGCCTGCAGGAAGCAGATCCCGTGAATGAGGATACTACAGATAAGAAACCGACTCACAGCCAGAATCAGATTACATCAAATCCCTCCCAATTCAAGTCCATCAGTAGCTGTTCCTCGTCGGTCAGGTCAAGACACGGCAGCGTTCTCATTGAAGCGATCATCGCCCTTACTCTTCTGCTGGTTGTCAGCTTGGTGATCCTGAAAGGAACTATGAATATCCTTGCTCCACGCCAGTGGACAATGGTGCAGAATGTGTCTGACGCCTATCTTTCCTACGAGAAAGCGTTCGCCCAGAGAATCTCCTTCGAAAGCCTGACAGACGCGTCCTCTCCCTGGCCAGTCTACCCCGCAAAATCAGAGGGCCTCGTGACTCTCGGCACTCTTCCCGGTGGACGAACTCTTACTGGAAATGTCATCCGGACCAGAATTCCTGACGATAACAATCTTCCAGCCTTCGGGGGCACTGCAACGGCTGCAACTAACCCGGCAGAAATGCAGACATGGATACTCCAAAGTCACGTCACTTATATGATAAGTGGCAGAGAATACGTCAAATCGAGAACAATAGTACGCACTCAATGAGAACTTCTATCGCAAAGCCTGGAAACACCACCACACTCCGCCGTGGCTTCACCCTCCCGGAGCTAGCCACCGCAATCGGTCTGGCCCTCGCCATTGCCGCTATCATGATGACCCTCCTGCAACAGCAGGTGACCTTCCACCGAATCATCAGGGCTCAGAAGTTCCTCGTTGATGAAGCGCCCCACATAAACAACACCATTACACAGATTCTCTCACGCGCTGATGCCTACCGTATTCACTCCAACCTTGGTGACGCCATCGCTGGAGCCAACGCCGTAACGGATGATGGGAAGGTCTTGGTGCTCGGATTCATGAATCCCGACGGATCCAAGAATCTCGGGATGATTTCGTTTGAATCCGAGGGAGAGGAGGATGTTCTTGCCTATTACAACATGGCTTCCAATGCCTCGATAGCGGAAGCGGGAAACCCTGACTGGCTCATATCCCGGCAAGTGGATGATGCCCGGTTTTTTGTTGAAAATGGAGTTTTCCGAATGCGTCTCACCGGCCCAGCAGGCGAAATCATCACCTATTCCGGAACCCCGAGGCTCTAAACCCGACAACACTCTCTAATCTCTATGAAAAGAAATTTTCGGTCTGGCTACATTTCCATTCTATCTGTTGTGACATTGGCCTCGATCATGCTGCTCATGCTGACGGCGTCGTTTCGCCACAATATCCAGAATCAGGAGGCACAGAAGAAGACCCAGATCAGGGTGGACTACACCAATCGCGAGCAAGCATTTCTCCGTGCGGTTCTTACCGAAGTCCCCAACAGTGCGATCCGCAACATGATGGCGAACTCGAATTCGTCGGGTAGTGAGGTCCGCTCCCGATGGGAACGGATATTTGAACGCGCCCTGGAGAAAGCCAAGGGCGAGCAGGCCTTACCGCCAGAACAGGCGAGTGTTCTAGGAATCAGCGGACAATCAATCTCAGGAAATACTGGTGATGGAGGTAATGGGAATATCAAAAACACCGTCGACAGAATCAAGAGCCAATCCTCGCTGAACCAGTTCTACGTGAATGCTGGCACCAACAATACCAGTACTCTTCTGGGAGCGAAATACCCCGAATCGCTAAGAGTATCAGATGGAGCTATCGAAAAGATGGATCGCGACCGCCCCATCATCACGATGGCTAAAACATATCCCGGGGGTGGGCAGTTCAAGGCTGTGCCCTACCCCGATGTCCACTTCGGGTATGTCGCACAATCAGATAATTTCGTGGCGAAGCGTAATTGGTGGGCTTTTTCACTCTCTTCCGGTGAAGCCTCAAAATCTTCCACCGGAGTTGCTACCGTAAGGAAAAATTTCATCCTCTCCGTTTATGAAGTTCCCTCCCAGCTGGCTCTTGGAAGTGCAGGGAGTACAATCCTCGGAAAACATGGAGACGGCTCCGATTGGGGTGACATCCGGATTTCAGGTGGAGTTTTCGCCTCCCGGGCCTTGACTCAGGGGAACGTTCGGCTGGACCGGCTGGCCGCACGCCGGGGAATTTCCCTGGCTGATGAATCATCGGTGGGAGGGGTCGCTCTAGACGCCCTCACAGGCGACCTTCTCTCCCGGGAGCAGTATGAGTCTGAGAATGCTGCCTTTTACCCTATCTCCAGCTCTTCAGATTCCGGCCTCGTCGCCTTTCTCCCGATTGCTCGCGGCCGAGACGCCTTTGACGACCTTGAAAACGTCACCGACAAAAATTCCGGCTCCCCGACTGGTTGGAATCTCTATAGCCGACCCGCTATGCAAACCGTCATGAAACTAAGGGTTGAGGATGTCCTTTCACCGGAAGATCAGACTCCAATCGCAATTTCATTTACTTATCTGGCGGGTGGAATTGAGCGCAAGATTGTTTATACCCGTGGCAACAATTGGCCGACCTCAGGCTCACCAAAGGGGAGGCTCTTCCCCTTTCATCTTGAAAGTGATGGCATCCAACGCCAGGCCCTTTCCGTCTACGTGGGGAGATTGCCTGACTTTCTTCGATCAATCGGAGCCGATCCCACCTCCGTGAATAATTCCCTGATGGTGAATGCGAATTATCGAGACAATATCCGAATTCTTAAGCCTAATATTCCGTCGCTTCCGACTGATATCGCGCTGATCCTGCGGGACACAAAGGACTTCACCTCTTTCTCAACTGGCTTTTCGCTGGTGACACCATTGAGGACTTATCTGGTGAACGACGTGAATATTGTCCCTCGGGGCATTGACACTCAGGGACAGGAAGTTTTCCCGCCTATTTCTCTCTTTATTCCAGAAAAGCGCTTTGGAATTCGAGACCAACCCATGAACATAACCCTGAAAGGGCAGGTCAATCACGTTGGAAAAGACAGCGATCAAAACGCACGTCCCCTAGACCTGCGTTCGGGAGCGAATGACGAAGTCCTCGCCGGTAAGATTAAAGCTGAGCTCTACTCGATCACTGAACCTGAGCAGCTTCCTCCAATTAGCCAAATGAACTGGCTTATAGTTATCGAGCAAGTTGACTAACCGGGGTAGTCACTCAACGCGCCGACAAGTATCTCCTCGACTGGCAGCGTGCTTATCGGTTCCGTCCGGGGGGGTGCTGCCTCACTACTCCTTTGGAGGAAGAAGAGGGTGAAGATTCCCTCCGGGGCTGATCGAATTCCATAACAGCGATTCCTCGGCAGACGATACTCTGAGAGGTCGGAAGGACTCGCTGTGGGTATCCACACGAAATTGAAGTTCATTCAAATCCCGGTTGGTTTCCCTTAACTGCTCTTGGAGATATGTATTGGCATTCCTCAATTCTGAATTCGCCGCATTCAACTCCTGCAAGCGACCGACGATTTCCTCGAGAGCCTTCAGGGTCATTACCTCGCCATCAGGAGCGGATGAAGAAGCCCCCAGCTCTCTTTCCTCACGCTCCGCTTCGGCTGATACACTCCGGTGTGTTCCCGCTTGATCTTCCGGAATAAAACTGCGCCATTCCCCAGCCCTATCGTTCTCGACAAACTGCAAGGAATGAATCAATGCCGCGCCAGCCATTACTCCCAGAAGGGCAGCAAAGGTCGCAATTTGAAAAAGAGAGCTTCTCATCGCTCAATCCCATGATTTGTTTCTTCCGGCCTCTTTGAGACCAGAAATTCACCCATGACGGATGCGTGGACGTGAAGGTCTCCTGAGTCAGGATCCCCGGCTTTTCCTAGATCGCTTTCAGAGCTCACGCCTTCCCAGCGGCTTACATCTGCTCTCTCCTCTCGCCCATTACTCCCTGCTTCACTTTCTATCTCACCAGGAACTGCATCTTCGGATGCCCGATCGGGAGAGGCTCTTGGTAAAAACCGGCGAAACAGTGAAGACCCATTCCTTTTGATGATCAGAGGCCTGAGCTCGTCCCCAGAAACTATTTCCTGATCCGAGATCTCAGGCTGGGAATGAGTCTCACCCGGGAGCTTCAAGGCGGCAGGATCCAGATTATTCCGGGAAGTAATATACGACTCGGCCTCAGCTTCTCTTGGTTGCTCTAAACTTTGAGGAGCAGGCTCAGGTCCTAGAGGAGCAACCCCCGGCAGGGGAGAAAAAACGGGCTTGGTAATATACATCCAGAACAATACTGCGGTCAGGGCCGTGCTTGCCAGCATCATGGGAGGATACCACCGGGTAACACTGCAGCGCTCACACCCGCAGGAATTCACGGCTTCGGAAGACACGTTCCTTGCCATTTCCTCTCCGGTCGACGCGCCCTCATTCCTAGCCGTTATCAGGCTTGGAGTATCCCGGAGTATTCTAGGTTCATCCATGATCCTTATCTCCCACCGTTAAGAGAAATTCTTCTGTTAGCATAAGTGACCTCTACCACATCCGAAAAAGCGGGAAATTTGGTCACTACTAGCCTGTCCTCGGTCAAGGTAAGCTGCCTGAGAACATTGCCTACCAGCGAGTAGGCCTGTATTCCGGGAAGAGTTTCCATCTTGTTAGTCCCAGCCCCAGTAAGGATACCATCGTTCCGATGAATCGTGAAGGAGGTATAACTTTCCTTCGAATTTTCGCCGTAAACCCTGACCGTAATTCCATCCGTGTAGACACGACAATAAAAGGCTTTGCTCTGGATTCTAAGAGCTTCTCCATCCCTGATCTTTACGCGCTTGTCGAACCGATAGTTCCCCGCAAAACGAAAGCCGAGGGGAAGAGAATCCTGTTCCGCCAGCAATTCAGCCGGCTTAAGAAAGACAGTAGCGACCAGAGCGAACAGCAGGTATGTATGTATTCTCTTCATTCGCCTACATCCCAGAGGGAATCTGTCGAGGAGCCCGAAGGGTCATAAACCAATCCGCTTGATTCTGTTAGAACAGGAGGCGACTTGGTAACATCAAATGAAAGGCTGTTTCCGTTGAGATCTTCCACCCCGGGGAGAACGGAACCTCCACTCGGGAGGTATTGGATTAAATCCCTCCCGGAGATTAGAGCCACCTGCTGCCTCGGATTATCAGCCAGATACGATCGCTGTGCCACAAAGACCTCCCTTAGAGCTGCCGAAGCCCTTTTCCCCTTGTTCCATTCCCCAATATTTCCCGCAAAGTACATCGTTGCCCCCATGATACTGAGGATGACAAAAATTACGACGGTCAGCTCCACGAGGGTAACCCCTCGTGGTGACAATCCGTCGCGCACATTTTTTCTCATGGTATATTTTTCTTTACGTTCTGTATTGCCCGGAACTATTTCCCGAGAAGGGTGGTCAGAGATTGCACTATCTCTGCCTTAAGCTCCTCGTCAGAGTTGATCCGGTAGGTCAGACTCAGTGCGAGTGCGATAAAACCAGCGGTTACAGTCCACCAAAAGGTCCTGAAGAAAAAACTCTTCCCCTTCGGCGCTATGATTGGACGATACCACGGATCTGCTTCAACAATCCGCGTTGCAAACATCTGATTGCCAGACCGAAGAGCAGTCAGAAGGGACTCAAGATCCCTTTTGGCATTCACGACCAGCCGATAGCGGTAACGCCGGCTCGGGGACTCCTCAAGCTCTTCAATCGTTACCTGTCCAGAGAGTCCCGATTCCGGAAGCCTCATCGTATAGACATGGGTCTGATAGATGAATCGTTCGCGAAGCCAGCGGTCAATTGGGGTCAGTTGCATGAATTTATGATTTTAAATACCGCTCTGCATCATCTTCGGACCCATGAGGAAAATCGGAAGAAAGGTCCCGATGAATACCGCCGCGATCAATGAGACTGCCATTAGGAGCACCACAAAATTCAAGACCTGAGTGAAATCGTTCATATAGTTTTCGGACTCCTCCTCATACATGTCCGCCAGCATCTTCAGTTGATTATCAATCGAGGCGGACCTCTCTCCAATCGACATCATGTGAACCACCTGCTCATCGACTGAGGTGAATTTGCTGAAAGCAAGAGATAGGGGCACCCCGGAATGCTCATACTGTTCAGCTGCATTGCGGATCTCGGGGAAGAGCGGGGTGGATTTCACTGAATTTGCTGCTACTCGCATCGACTTGGATAGATTAATCCCGTTAGAATAAAGAAGCTCCATGGTGGAAAGAAATGTCATCTGCCTGAGGCTCATAATTAGCTGACTTAGCAATCGCCACTTGGACATCGCTATCGAGGTAATCACATTGCGGGCGCCCTCAGAGCGCCAGATCAGAACCCCCACCACCAGGGCGCTGAGCACGGCAAAGGGCCAGAGGATACGGGTTGCGTGGCTAACCTTGAAGGCGATTGCCGTCAGGCCATCCGGCGCTTGGCGAACCTGCTCCAGCATCCCTTCAACCTGAGGGACAATCTTGACCTGTGAGACAATAAAGGCCCCGATCAGAACTGAGATCACGATTCCTGGAAGAAGAACTGCCTTACGAACCTGCTTCTTGAAGTAGAGCTCCGCTTTCAAACGATCAGCTAACTCCCGGAATGCCCGGTTCAATTGACCGGAGTCTCCCCCTGCCTGGATCAATCCGATCGTCATATCGTCAAATCGGTTCGTCTTGCGGAATGCCTCGTGAATCGACATCCCTGATTCCGTATCAAGACGGATCTGCTCGAGGGTAGCAGCCATCACCTTGTTGGGCAGCCCATGTCCATAATACTTAAGCGCATCCGAAGTGTTTATCTGAGCCTTCAACATCGACGACAGCCCTCTAAAAAGGTGGATCAGATCCTTCTTCTTGAATCTTTGAATCTTGCTCTCCTTCTTAGCCCGGACAGCGGGATGGGATGTCGCAGGAGCAAAGGACCCTGCATTTGTTGTAACAGTTCCGTTATTCATCAGAGTAGGTCATATCGATTGTTTTGCTGACCGCCCTCAGGTCAGTCTGTCCATCAGCCAAAAGACGAAGCCCGCTCCGCCGGAGATTGGGAAGGGCTCCACCTTTAAAAACCATCATCTCAAGATCGTATGGGCTGATCTCTCCCTTCGAAAGCTGGTCGGAAACCTTTGGCGTTATCGGGATAATTTCGACAATTGCAGTCCGCCCGCTGTAGCCGGTTTCCCGGCACTCGGAACACCCTCCCGATCTGCCAACAAACAGAGATCGCTCAGTCCACTCCTCTCCGAGATTGAACAGTCGCCGCTCATTCTCACCGATGCCCGCGATGGGAATCTTGCACTCCGGGCAAAGAACCTTGATCAGGCGCTGGGCGCATGCCGCCTTGAGGGTCTGGGCAATTTTCCAACGTTCGATCTTCAGCTGCTCAAAACGCTCAATAATCTGGGAGGCTCGAGGCGTGTGGATTGTCGTCAAAACCTTGTGCCCGGTTACCGCAGCCTCAATGGCCAGCTCGGCTGATTCTGTGTCGCGAACCTCGCCCATCAGAATAATATCCGGGTCACTACGCATAAAACTTGTAATCATCGGTTTGAATTCTGATGAACTTTTCAAGTCGCAGTGGGTTACCCCCGGTATTTCATCTTCCACCGGATTCTCCAGTGTCAGGATATTCACCTCTGGCCGATTAAGCTCCCGTAACATCGCATTCAATGTCGTGGACTTACCCGATCCAGTCGGACCGCTCATCACGATGATTCCCGCCGGGATTTCCATCACCCGGTTGAGCTCAAAGAGAGTCTCATCGTCAAAGGCCAGAGAGCCCTTGCCCAGCTTCACATTAATGTGGCTCTTATCGAGGAGCCTCATCGTGACATGGTATCCCCTGTAAGTCCGGTGGCGTTCATACCGGATATCGATTGGCCGATGATAGTACGCTATCGTAAAGCGCCCTGATATTCCAGGTGTAGTGTTGCGCGTTTCTGCCGGCAACTTCATCAAATTCAGGAAAAACGCATCGATCCGATCCTTGAGCTTCATCGGCATTTCGACTTTATCTCCCAGATCCCCGTCGATGCGGTAGCAGTAGTAGAAAGCCTCCTTCTCCACTTTAAAGTGAACGTCTGAAGCCCTCAGCTTCGTGGCCGCAGCAAGAATTGTAGCCGCAAGCTGTGCAATCGGCTCATCATACTCGACCGTGACATCAAAGTCCTGCAGGCCTTCATCGATATCCTCAACATCGATCGACTCCAGTTGAGAACGATTCGGGCCCTGGGTCGTGGTGACACGTTCAATCGCACGGCTTATTTCATTGCTCAGCGTTACAACCTTTTCGATCTGCAGTGAGGGAAAACGTGGAGAGAGATATTCATCCGGTATGGAGCTCCAAGGATTCGAGACTGCTACCAGAAGTCGATCTGCATGAATACAGAGAGGAGTGAACCCTCCCCGGGTTAGGAGCGCAGGGTCGCATTCGTCGAGAAGGGACGCATCACAAAACTCGGCTACCTTAGGAAGGAATGGCAGGCTATTGACCTGGGCTATAGCCGACATGAAGAGCGGCCGGGAAACCCGGTTGGGAACTTGGTCATGCCCAAGTTCGGTCAGGGACGCATCGTGCTCGATCAGGGCGGCCATGATCCGGCCACTGATAAAATCATTAAATTGGATGCCATCAAACTCGATCATATTCCGAACTGCTGCTGGCAGAGTGAAATCCACCCCTCATGATGGAGGAGAACACTTGAGACCATTGGGGTGGTTCCTGTCTTATCTGCGATGCATTGCATGATGGTTTGGGCAGAAATCCGCAGGGCCGCCGGGTTAATTGATCCAATCCCGATTACCTCCAACTCTTCCGCATAGAGCACGGGGGTCATCAACTTGCGACATTCTAGGAGCAGACTCTCGTTCACGTCGTAGAACACCGATGGCGTAGGCATTTTGCTCGCAAAGGGAATAAGCGCCAAGGGCTGCCCCAGTGACTGAGAAAGAGATCTGCCGAGTCGTTCAACTTCCAGTGGTCGGGCCTCCGGCTCACGAATTCTCAGGGCCGCAAGGAACTCAAGAGCATCCCATGGCCTTGGGCCCCGCAATGGACCATGCCCATGATGCTGCAGCTCTTTCAGCTCTGCTGGGGTTGCCAGACCATGGTCCTCGAGAAGCCTGCAGGTCTGACTGAGGCATGCCGGGTCGGTTGCCAGTGAAACAGCTGAGCCCGGGGGCATGCTGTGCACTCCAGCTTGGTTTTCAGCTTGTGCCTGCATATGTTCTAGCGCTTGCGGAGAAATTTCAAACGTTGATGGTGAAGCCCACTCTTAGTCTTTTTCTCAAAGGCTCCACCAAGGTCTGCCTTGAGCTCATCAGCCGTGGGGCGGTGATCCCTCTGCTCGGGGCGGAGATCCTCAAGCGCCCTCTGCCAGTTGGGCTCATGGGCCGGGCCCGGAAGGTCCGGCTCGATCCAGTCATGATCGACTTTGAGGCTCACATTATCTCGAATCGCTCTGCTAGTGATACCATTCTCCACAGTGCTCCCAGGGTTGTAGGAAGTCGGTGTCACCACAAAGACAAGACTGGAGGTTTCCTTCGCAGCCTCCTTACTCTTGAAGAAAAAATTGAGCCCTGGAATATCCCCAAGGATAGGAACCTTGTTTCTATCCTTGATTTTGACTTGTCCATAAAAACCTCCCACCACCAGAGAATGCCCATCAGGAATACGGGCGATACTCTCGATCATTGATTCCGAAACCCGGGGATATTTGTTGCCGCTCTGGCCGATAATTTCATCGACAACCTGAGCAGAGCGGGGGCGCATCTGCATCCGGATCGTTCCATCAGGGAGGAGCGTTGGAGTAACCGCAACCGTCACTCCAATTTCTCTTGTCGTAGAGGGATCTCCAGTAGGATCCTTTGCGTCGATTGAGTACCTGACCTCTTCGGTCACCTGGTTGCTGACTTCGGTCTCACTGATCGTGGTCGTAATAATGGGAACACGGTCGATGAGTGAAATCGTCGCTTTCTCATTATCCTCAGTGATAAGCGTAGGATTAGATGTCTGGGTAACGAGCCCACCCCTCTGCAGCGCACGAAGAACTCCACCCATCTGAATCGGAGAGAGCACAATTGTATTATTACTCGGTGAATCAGAGCCTCGGAGAACAGACCCTGATCCCAGAGTGCCCGTCGCGGATAGTTCATTGTCGATCCCGAACAACGAATTCAGGCTCGCGATCGTCTCAAGCGGAATCCCATTAGCCCCAAGACTAGACGACCAGTTCACACCCTTTTTCTCACCCGCGCTGCTATTGACACTGAGAATTTTAACCTCGATGACAACCTGCCCCTTTGCCTTATCTACCGAAGTGAGAAGGTTCCTCGCACGCTCCACCTGATGGGCAGCGTCCACAATGATGATCGTATTGGTCTTGGGTTCATAGTTGGCGATGCCGGTAGGTGAAAGCATCGGCTGAATCAGCCCCTTGATCTGCTCGATATCAGTCGGGCGTAGGTAGCGGAGCTGGTAGTGCCACTCCTCCGCCGGCAGCCGGTTGAGCTGCTCGCTGTTCAAGGCATAAACTGTGTTACCTTTCGTGTAGAGCGTCAGACCATATTGGAAAGCCAGCTCCTCCATCTGCTCAAGTGGATTCCCACTGTTGAGGTGACCACTAACGTTGAAATCCGGTCCAGATATACTGACATTATGAAAATATTGTTTATTGGCACGCTTGGCTAACATCTGGAAGATATCGTTGATCGCAGCATCGCGGATGAGGTATTCCCCATTACTTTCATCGATCTGCCCGACGGTGTCTCCGGGAACACCGATCTCCTCGATATTTTCTTCAGGCGGAGGGGGAGGAGGAAGCTCCGTAAGGTCCTTATTAACAGGAGACACAGGAGCTGGAGAGGCAGGAGCTGCGATCGGCACCACCTCAGAAACTGGCTCCACGGGCTCCACGGGCTCCACGGGAGGGTGCGCTATACCTGGAGCAGTAGGATCAAATGTAGGTGGCCCAACGACCGGAAGAGGCTCAATTGGCTCATCCGGGAATACTTGTTCCGGAACCTGTTGCCCAAAAGCAACGGCCACGCTGAACAACAGAAGGCAAAATAGAGAATCGTAATTTTTCATGGAGTATTCTTGATAGATCTTGGGTTCCCTACGGCAACGGAGGAGGAGAATGGGATTCAATACGCAGAGGCTCGGCCTCACTCTTCTTTCGAAGCGTGATTCCCTGCAATCGCAGAGGCTTTCCTGCCGCGGTGACTCCCTCAGGGAGAGCATCGAGACGAAGGATCGCCAGTTCACCGCTTTGCAAGTTTCTAAATGTCACCCTTGAAGGGCCAACTGCTTCGACCCTGACGGATATTTGCTCTCCCCCTCGGACGACAGGAAACACCTGACCAAGGCGAAATAGGCGAGCCCCAACAAGAAACTCCCTTTCCCGGGAGTTTATAAGCGAAATCCGGATATCTTTGATGAAATCCCGAAATGATGTCTTGGGGATTTCCTTCGATGAACGACTTACCACCGGAGTCTTCCCGGGGTTTTGATACAAACCAAAAGGGCCTCGCTCCCGCCCGGCGATGGCAAGCCGTCTTTTCATCTCTGCAATGCGCTCATCGACGGCATCGGAGAGAAACCTTGCGGGCGCCGGGCCCTCACGATGCGGGGCAGAAACAGGAGCAGGCTCGCTGGCTACCACCGCCACAGAAGAAAGAAGAAGTGTAAGGAGCATCGCCTTCATTATTTTTGCCACGTGGTGTAAACAACGGATGCGTTGAGAACATTCTGGTTCGCCGCTCTGGAGAGCTTGATACTGTCCAACTGGAGCTGAGGCATTTTTGTCTCAAGCTCCAGAAAAGCCGTTTGAAGAGCTCGGTAGGTACCTCGGAACGCGAAGTGAAGTTGGATTGATGGCTGCTGGCTCGCACCTCCAATCCCACCCGCTACGCTAGTCGGCCGAAAGGAGGTCTGCTGGAAATGGGTCGCATCGTAGTCTTTCTGAAAGTCACGGAAGAATGTATTAACGGAGGTAGCTGCTGGTTGCTCGAACAGGGACATCCAGCGATGCATGTGGGGCGCCTGCGACTGCACCTTACGTTCAAGCACTCGCCGCTCCTTTTCTACAGTCTTGAAGGTCTGATAATGTTTCCTTCTGGACTCATAGGTAGTTTCCAGTTTCCCGCGGAAATGTACTCCCAGCCCTAAAGTAGCGACTACCAGAAGCACCGGCACTACCAGTCCGAAAACAATAACAGGATCTTTGTAATGAGGATTCATGGGGCCGCGGTGATAGGAATGGCTATGGGGTCCTCGGCGGTAATACGCTGGGTGATCGTCAATCGGAAATTATGGGCAAACCGTTCTTCTGGTTTCTTGGCCCCTAGCGGCTTGAAGCGCTTGTTCTCGGAGGTAAGCAGATTCACCAGGAGCGTTCGGGACCCTAGGGCGGCACGAAAAGATTCATTCCCTGTTTGCTCGTGAATACTATCAAACACCTCACCCATTCCCTTGGTTGTACTGATTACCGTAAGGTGGTTCAGAGCATCGGTATTAGAGAATCCACTAATCGTCCAATCCTTGACCACGCCTGCTTTCGGATCCTTGTTCTGAACCAATTCAGGTCTCACCTGGTGGCTTGCCTCCGACAGGATCACACTCTCCGGATCAGGAAAGAGCTGATTCACCAGCTCCATCGACACCCACGCCTTTGATCGGTCAGCGAGCAAGGAACTCCATTGTTCATAACGGTGGATTTCTGAGGAAAGAATCTTGTTTCCTTCCCGGGAAACTTCGCCGGTCTGATGCCAGGATTCGTCGTTAATAATCTTAATGCCGCGGACCCCGGTCCATCCAACAAAGAGTAGAATAGCTGCCGCTCCAAGGCGCAGGGCGGCAGAACCAAACCTAAGGATTCTCATTTCCGTACGGGACGGAAACAAGTCCACTTCATCCCTTGATTCCGGAAGAAAATCCTGAGTCGCCCACCCGGATTCGATCATGCCTTGAAAGGTCTCTGTATCCTTGAAAAGTTCTTCGTCATTTCCGGAGATCAGGCTGGACGGCCCTTGGAACTCAAGAGGAACCGTAGAGTCAAACCATGAATTCTTCCGCCAGTCGACCACAACTGTCCCAGGAAGACCTGGCGCTACTGAATCCCGCCCGGGTCGGGATAGAGGGAGGGTATATACAGTCGGCTCGGGTAATTCGAGTGCTGCCGCCATGGTCTGCACTATGCGGCCAACATGGGAGGGAGTAGTTCCTTCGTGATGTCGTACTGACCTGAGCATGACGAGCTCTCTTCCTCCGGCAAAAAACGCAATGACGGAAAAAGAGGAGTAGGAGAAAAAGATCGCGAAAGGTTCAGATGGCAGTTCCTCCGCTAGTCGCGGCAGGGCACCCAAGGTGACTAGGGGCGCACTCAACGCGGAGGTGCGAATAGGAAAGTTCAGAATCTGCCCAACATTTCTGATCTGTCGCAGATAAGCCTGACATCTTCTCGAAATGGTTATCGCTGACCCAAACTGCTGCCCGGGCTTAGCACCTGGGTAGGGAAAAAGGCGGAACGAGAGGTCCTCGACGGAATCACTGTGGTCCTCGAGTACTGTCTTGGGTTCATGGACTAGTTTTCCACTTAGGACGCTAAGATCGCCGGGTCGCTCACTGGCACCAGCGAGCTCGGAGATAGCAAACTCGTCAGCCACATGAAGGATCACTGCCAGCGATCTCATTTTGCCCTCAAACTGGCTCCGAATCCCCACCAGATACTCCACCACCTCCTGCTCTCCCGCCTGCAAGGAGGGCACCGCTACCCGATCCCAGGTCTTCCTTGACTCTTTCCCGAAGCAAATGTGCGCCTCCGAGATATCTTCGCCCTCAAGAAAAAGGTGTAATTGGCACTCAAGGTCGAGAGCCTCACGATACCAGTCAAGATTCCTTGAACGCGTAGTCTCGCGGTGAAGACGACGAGCCTGCAAGAACCTTTGCCAGGTCGATAACTGGGCTGGATGTACCAATACCTCCATCGCGGAAAATAAGGGTAGATATCGCTATGAGATAAACCGCTCGAGAATGCTCCCGGGGAGAACAGGGAGAAGCGGAAAGCCGCACCAGGGTCGGCACCAGGTAAATCTGGCGCCGACCTCCGGAGCGTAAATTTTACCAATCTGCGAAATCGCTCGGCGCGTGCTTTTCAACAGATGAGAGTGAACAGGTCATATAAAGCACTCCTTGTTGCGGGAGAGTGTCGCCTTTGTTGGAGTATGTTCCTGTGCCGGGGCAGTCAGGACTACTTTCAACGAATTTGCCAGGCCCAACAATCTCTCGATAAGCACCGGAAACCACTTCTCCGGCATTATGGCCATTCATGTTCTGGTAGGAGCGCATACCTTGTTGAACGTTACGAATGTTCATGATGCATCCTGCGCGATCAGAGCCTCTCTTCCAGGCGCGAGCGCCAACGAAAAGAATGCTGATCAATGATAGAAGTACAAGGATTACGACCGTCAACTCAATGAGGGTCATCCCGGACTTCACTGTCTTCTGGGTGTTTGTCAGTGTCATTTTTGTTTGTTTTGGTTGATGACGCGCACAGGGCACGTGCTATTGGCACCAGGATTCACCGGTCAGATTTCATCTTCATCGTTTCGATTCATCCGGGCACTCTCATAAGTTTGCTGGTCGATTGCTCCGCGCTGCAGCAGTTCACGCAGGCTGTCGTCCCATGAAATATTACCAGCTCGACGAATAACGTCCTCGAGGGCATTTGATCCTGAAGAGTAATTCGCGATCGCGCTGGAGACCGCATCGTTGCTGTTCTGGAGAAACTCGTAGGTCAGCACCCTCTTTCCATTCAGCCCCTTCAGGAGTCCTTGCGAATGGATAAAAATCAGCATTTCACTTAGCCGACTGAGGACCGAACTGAACTTTTCATGGGGATACATCTCAAGAATCCGCCCCATGGTCTTAACCGCTCCAGTAGTATGAAGCGTTGAAAGAACGAGGTGTCCTGTCTGGGCCGCCTCGAGGCAGGTATCCATCGCATCACGATCGCGGATCTCACCGAGCAGGATGATGTGCGGGGCCTTTCTTAATACATCCTTCAGCCCCTGTCGGTAGCTCGCCACGTCACGACCTACCTCCTGCTGAGTAATGATACTGGGCGACATCGCTCGGTGATCCGGATAATTCGGGTGCTCCATGTCTGCCTGGTAGCGGTATTCGACAGGATCTTCGATCGTAACGATATGCTTGGACGAAGACCGCCTCAGCCAGTCCATCAGAGAGGCCAAGGTTGTCGACTTACCCGATCCGGTCGGACCTGTTACAAGACAAAGGCCTGCTCTCCGGCGCACCGAGTCCTGAAGTGCCGCCGAGGTATCAGGATCAATTCCCAAGACATCGAGAGCTGGTATCGTATCACTCAGGATTCGGCATGTGATTCCGAGCCCAGAAGCCGAGAGATGAGCCTGGATACGTAAACGACCGGAGGTTTTTGTCCCTCCCGCATAGACGATCCCGTCTGCTGAAAAATCGTCAACATGCGTCTCTTGAAAGCGCTGGAGTGATCGCGCAACCTTCTCGTCGGAGGCAGCTCCTGCGCTACCTCCTCCAAAACCATGGCCAGAATCTTCCTGGCGAAGGACAAGGGCCTTGTAGACTTCCAGTAAGTCTCGATCCGAAAGAAAACCCAGAAAATCAAGACACTCCATCCCATGGTTGGTCTCAACGTATATAGGCCGTTTGGCACGGAACTGAATATCCGAAACACCACGCCCCTCGCAGGCCTCCATCGAGACCGCGAGTAATTCTTCCCCGGACATTCCCGGTTGAAAGACCCGTGTCTGCGGGACCTCCAGCCGGGCTGGGGGTTGTTCGGTCACACTCATCGTTATCAGAGCGTGAGCTTCAACGTGCGAAAACGTGGACTCTGATAAATCGTCAGGGTCTGCGCTCCGCCGTCTGGGTAAGGGTGAAACCAGAGGGGCTGCATCAGCTAGTTGTCAGTTCTGTTGAGTATCGCTATGTCACGTTTTTAAGGGCGCCACTGCTTCAGGAAGATGAGACCCATTGGCTGGGCCGTGCGCTGTTCATCTTCCGGTTTTAAATATCTTCTAATCCTTCTGGGATCCTGTGGTAGTGCGAACCCGGTTGAACCGACCTGTTTTCCCCGAAATCACAGGGCTGAAGGAACGGCGCCTGCAGAGAGGAGCCTGTTCGGAAACAGCACGATGGTTCGGGGTGACAAGAACTCATCCGTTGTTTTCTTCTAATAAACCTTAACTAAACTTTCAACATTTTTTATCTTTTGCGTGTAAATAAATGCGCAATCCTAAAATTTCAGGCAATATTACGCCGCATATCATTCAAAATAAGTATTTTATAAACAATAATCTGCCCCCTCAAAGTCCCCTCCTCTCACGGTTTTGCCCTCTGCGAAGGGGGAGCCGACTACCCCAAATAAGAAAGACTGTTCATGTCAAAAACGAGAGCCGGTAAATATTTCAGGAAATGGTCCCTAGGAAATTTCGCCTCGTGCCAAGCCTTCTCCCTCAAGCACAGCCTGAATTAGGGCCAACCCGGCGACCGGAATCCGGAGTAGTGAACACGACACGTAGTGGAGTCCAGTCCGGCGAAAGAACTTCACGGAATCAGGATCTCCGCGGTAGTCCTCACAGATACCGATCTTGAGTTTCTTCTTAGCAGAACGTCCTCCTTTAACACCCATCTCAAGCAGCTGATCCGCGCCTTCCTGAACGAGATCAGCGAAGGAGTTGTAGTTGAGAACTTCCGCATCCCGATAGGTTGAGAGGAAGCTGGAAGGGTCATCATCGGATAATTCTATTCCCGTTTGAGTAAGTTCATTGGTTCCGAAGAAAAAGAACTCAGCACGACTGCCTACATCCTCAGAGGCGATAACAACACGTGGAATTTTAATCCTAGCCCCTAAGGTCTACTTCCTCTGCTTTTTCTTATGCCCAGTTTCTGCCGAACCTCAGCAGTAGCCTCGCGAGTGGCCTCGACCTGTATAGCCGTGACCACAAGGCAGCTGATGCCGAGGCGGATACCATGGAAACCAAGTATTAGATCCTCTTCGTGCAGAGCCCGAATCCGGCTGGTGATCGCAACGGCGTTAATCCTAATCTTTTTGGAACGAACGATTTCCAGCGCTCGACATTTCTAACTGCTCCGCTACCCCTCCACCACCAGCCTATGACTCTTTTCTCCGCAAAGGAACTTCGCCTCGCTTACGGTCATCAGACCCTCCTTGATGGCGTCACCGTCGCAATTTCTTCCGGTGAAAAAGTCGGCCTCGTCGGGCGCAACGGATGCGGAAAAACTTCTCTCCTAAAAATCCTTGCCAATGAGAACCGAGCTGACTCCGGAGATATCTCGGCCCGCCGCGGCCTCCGCATCGGCTACCTCCCCCAGGAGTTCGAACTCGATCTCGCTCTCTCCGTTTACGACAACATCGCCGCCGGTGCCGCCGACGTTGCCTCTGCTGTAACGCGCTATGAAAATGGCGACGGCACTGAATCCGAGCTTGCAGACCTCCTCACCCTTATTGAGCACACCGACGGCTGGAACCTCGATGCTCGCATCAAATCCCTCTCAAATGCCCTCTTTACTCCTCCGCTCGAATCCGAAACAGAACCGCTTTCCGGTGGTGAAAAACGCCGTGTCGCCCTTTGTAGTGCACTAGCGTCACAGCCCGACCTTCTTCTCCTCGACGAACCTACCAACCACCTCGATTCCGAATCAATCCGTTGGTTGGAAGACTTCCTCAAAACCTACACCGGTGCCGTCGTCTTCGTCACCCACGATCGATATTTCCTCAACGTCATAGCCACTCGCATCATCGAGATCTCGGCCGGCAAAGCCTACTCCCATCCCGGAAACTACACCGCCTTCCTCGAGTCCAAGGCAGCGCGACAGGAAATCGCCGAGAATACCGAAAAGAAGCGCCAAAAATTCCTCAAGGACGAACTCAAGTGGGTCAAGGCAGGCGTCAAAGCCCGCACTACCAAATCCCGCTCCCGCCTTGATGCATTCTACGAAATCCAAGATCAGGACACTCCTGTTCTTGAAGGGGAGATTGATCTCCTCATCCCCCCTCCCCCTCGGCTCGGCAATACCATTGTAGATCTCGAAGACGTCTCCATTACCTTGGGGCAACGCACCCTGTTCCGCCACATGAACCTCTCTCTCGAAGAGGGCCAATGCACCGGCATTGTGGGTAAAAACGGGGTTGGCAAATCGACCCTTCTCAAAATTTGCCTCCAGCAACTTGAGCCCACCTCCGGCAAGGCCATCCTCGGTAAGAAAGTCAAAATTAACTACATCGACCAGTCCCGGATGCAGCTCGATGGCACCGGTTCACTTCTCGATGAAATATCGGGCGGAAACGAGAAGATCGAATTTGGCGACGAAATCATCGGCGCCCGCGCCTACCTGCGCCGCTTCCTGTTCTCCGACGAACGTATCAACGAACGGGTCGACCTCCTCTCAGGAGGTGAACGCGCCCGCCTTATGCTCGCCAAGGTTCTCAAGATCGGAGGCAACCTCATCGTTCTTGACGAGCCAACCAACGACCTTGACTTGCAATCGCTCCGGATGCTCGAAGAAGCCCTTGCTGCCTTCCCTGGCACCATCCTTGTCGTCTCGCATGACCGCTACTTCCTCGACCGTATTTGCGATCAAATCGTCGCCTTCGAAGACGACGGCGTGAACGTCACCCCCGGCAATTTCTCTTACTATCTTGAGAAACGAAAAGCGCGTGAAAACGCCACGCGGGCCCAGGCCACCGTCGCCAACCGCGCAGCTAAAAAGCTAGCCTCCAAGCATAAGGAAACACCGAGAAAGCTCACCATGGCCGAAGCCAAAGAACTCGAAACCCTCGAGGACAAAGCGATGGAAGCCGACGATGCGGTCACCACTCTTCAAGAAAAACTTTGTTCGCCCGAAATCCAAACCGACTTCGAACAAATCCCCATCGTCATGGCTGAACTTGAAGCTGCTAAAAAAGTCGCCGACGAACTGATCAACCGCTGGGAGTTCCTAGAAGAAGTGAAAGCGAATTCACCTATTAAATAGAAAGCCTCCCAAAATCAGGTCGACCATCTCGAACTGCCCCGGTTTCTAATGGGAGTATCACCCGATAAGCGTGGCCTGATCTAAGAAGCCTGTTTTCCGCTTTCTCCACAAATCGGGAAGTGCCCAAGTCTGAAGAAACCTCCGTGGACCACCCTTCAAACCCAATAAAAGGGAGAGCGTTATGATTTTAAAAAGCCCCGCTCGCTTTTGGCGAACGGGGCTTTGAAATTTTTGCGTCGTCAGCGTTTAGCTCACTTCACCGCGAGCCATTCCCTTTTCCTCAAGAGCGGCCTGCGCGAGGGCAAGACGGGCGACTGGGATACGGAATGGCGAACAGGACACGTAATTGAGTCCGGTACGGTGGAAGAACTTCACCGAATCAGGATCTCCGCCGTGCTCGCCGCAGATCCCAATCTTGAGTTGCTTCTTAGTCTTGCGACCACCTTTGACACCCATTTCAACAAGCTTGCCCACGCCTTCTTGGTCAAGACCCGCGAACGGATTGTTGTTGAGAACTTCCGCATCCTGGTAGGTTGGGAGGAAGCTGGAGGAGTCGTCGCGGGAAAGACCAAGTCCGGTCTGCGTGAGATCGTTGGTTCCGAAGGAGAAGAACTCAGCGTGCTCGGCCACTTCGTCAGCGGTGATGGCCGCGCGCGGAATCTCAATCATAGTTCCAACGGTGTACTTCAGCTCGCTCTTCTTAAGACCAAGTTTCTTACGAACTTCAGTAGCGGTGGTGTCGATGACGCTCTTCTGGAGTTCAAGCTCACGGGCGTAGGCAACGAGGGGGACCATGATCTCAGGGAGAACCTTGGTACCCTTCTTCTGCACCTCGTGAGCAGCCTCGAGGATAGCCTCGACCTGCATTGCGGTGACAGCAGGGTAGCTGATTCCTAAACGGCAACCGCGGTGGCCAAGCATTGGGTTCTCTTCGTGAAGAGCGTGAATACGCTTGGTAATGGCAGGAGCACTCATGCCGATCTTCTTGGAGAGATCCTTCTTCTGAGCGGCATCCATGGTGCCGATGAATTCGTGAAGAGGTGGATCCAGAAGGCGAATGGTAGCTGGGCGACCTTCGAGTGACTTGAAGATGCCGATAAAGTCTTTCTTCATGAAGACCTTGATCTTCTTGAGTGCCTTGGCACGGCCGGCGTCGTCATCAGCGAGGATCATCTCACGAACCGCATCGATGCGATTCCCCTCGAAGAACATGTGCTCGGCGCGGGTCAGGCCAATACCTTCAGCACCAAACTTGATGGCCTGCTGTACCTGCTCCGGAGTGTCCGAGTTGGTGCGGACACCAAGCTTGCGAAGCTTGTCGGTCCAGCTCATGAGCTCCATGAACTTCTTGTAGGTATCGGAACGCTTGGCCGCAGCTTTGTTCTCAATGAGACCCTGGATAACCTGAGAAGGAGAAGACTTAATACCGCCCTTATAGACATTTCCAACGAATCCGTTGAGGGAAAGATCATCACCTTCCTTAAGAGTCACACCGTTTCCGGAGAGAGTCTTCTTGGAGTAGTCGATCGTCATGCCGTGAGCACCGCAGACGCAAACCTTACCCATTTGACGAGCAACGAGAGCAGCGTGTGAGGAAGCACCTCCTTCAGTGGTGAGAATTCCATCGGCCGCGATCATGCCGCGAAGGTCTTCCGGAGAAGTGGCCTGTCGGACAAGAATAACTTGCTGACCTTTAGCTGCAGCTTTCACCGAGTCTTCAGCAGAGAAATAGATTTTTCCGGAAGCAGCACCAGGACCGGCGGGAAGACCACTACCCACTTTCTTGGCCGCCTTCTCAGCCTTGGCGTCAAAAATTGGAGCGAGGAGGTGTCCGAGGTCATCCGCAGGAATACGGAGGATAGCCTCTTCCTTTTTGATCAGGCGCTCCTTGACCATATCAAGAGCGATATTGACGGCAGCAAAACCAGTGCGCTTTCCGTTACGGGTCTGGAGCATCCAAAGTTTCCCCTCTTCGATGGTAAACTCAACATCCTGCACATCGCGGAAGTGCTTCTCTAGCTTCTTCCGAATCACGAGAAGTTCTTTATGAGACTTGGGAAGGTCTTTGGCCATCTTGGCGATGGGCTTCGGTGTACGGACTCCAGCAACGACGTCCTCACCCTGTGCATCAATGAGATACTCACCGTAGAACACGTTTTCACCAGTCGCTGGGTCACGAGTGAACGCAACGCCGGTTCCAGAACTCTTCCCGGTGTTCCCAAAGACCATGGCCTGGACGTTTACAGCAGTTCCCCAGGCTGCGGGAATCCCATACTTCTGGCGATAAACGATCGCGCGATCGTTTTGCCAGGAGTTGAAGACAGCGTTCACGGCTCCCTTAAGCTGCTCGCGCGGATCTTCGGGGAAGTTTTTTCCAGAGCGTTTCTTGATAAGCGCTTTGAAGGCCGCAACCACTTCACGAAGATCCTTTTCCTTCAAACCAGAGTCGTCCTTCACCTTGGCCTTAGCCTTCGCTTTATCGAGAATGACCTCGTAAGGGTCGTGGTGCTCACCAGCTTCGGCTTCCACTTCCATTACAACGCTTCCATACATCTGAAGGAAGCGACGGTAGGAATCCCAGGCGAACTTTGGATTACCGGTCTTCTTGGCAAGGGCTTCAACGACTTCGTCATTGATACCAAGGTTGAGAATGGTGTCCATCATGCCAGGCATGGACTCACGAGCACCAGAGCGCACTGAAAGGAGAAGAGGATTCTCGAGATCACCAAACTTCTTGCCCATGGCCTTCTCGACCTTGGTGATGTTTGCTTCGATTTCGGCATCGAGGGTCTTGGGGTATTTTTTCCCGTTGTCGTAGTAATAGGTACAAACTTCGGTGGTGATGGTAAAGCCGGCAGGAACGGGAACTCCGATGCTGCTCATTTCGGCCAGGTTTGCGCCCTTACCCCCAAGGAGACCTTTCATAGATCCATCTCCGTCGCACTTTCCTGCGCCGAAGTAATAGACGTTCTGGTTCTTCTTGCGAGTGGTAGCTTTGCGACGAGCAGGAGCCTTTTTGCGGGCTGTCTTACGTTTGGTTGCCATCTTGAGAAGGGATTTGATATCGTTAAAGAAGCGATTGCCGGTGGGACAGAATTGCGCAGTCCGGCGCTCGCGGGCGCGCACCTTAGCAACCGTTTGTGAGCTGTCAATCAGCCAGTTCAGCCCGAAAATTGACCTTAAAGCCACCCAGAAACACGCCACTATCAACCGGCGGAATGGACCGAGGAAGCCGACGACGAAGCAGATCCTTCCCCAGATAATTACTGCCTCGACCTGCAACATGAATACCCGAGTCGGCTAATCGTGGCTGTTTCTTCCGAATTTTCGCTACTCTGCTCCGATTGCTATTGCCAAGAAAGCGTGCCGGGCGCTATGCGTGGGATCGTTCAACGTACAACACAAAACTATGAGCATTATCCCAACCATCAGTTCAGGCACCGCAGGACCTCTCGGTGTTCAGCATCTTCC
>JAQWTV010000024.1 GCA_029242545.1 Roseibacillus sp. | reverse complement strand
CCAGCCGAGCAACCTGCCGAGCAACCTGCCGAGCAACCTGCCGAGCAACCTGCCGAGCAACCTGCCGAGCAACCTGCCGAGCAACCTGCCGAGCAACCTGCCGAGCAACCTGCCGAGCAACCTGCCGAGGCGCCCGCTGTGATCCAGCCTCCATCCCAACCAACTCCAATCCCCGCGAAGTCCGCAAAAGATCAACTTTCGGAGGCCGAGCGCAAGGATGCTCTTTTTAATCTCGCCGTTAAGTTTGGTGAGCTCGACGAGAAAATGCTCGACCAGAAGTCTCTCTCGGAGGCCGCTGCCGACCTCGGTCTTACCGTCAAGACTACCGAATTGGTTGAGAAGGATATGCTTCCTGCCGATTTCAGTAGTAATTTCAGGGACACTCCCGGCACGGCGGCTGATGCCATCTTCGATGCCCCAGCAGGAACCAAAAAGTTCGAACCACTCGGGGACGACCAGTGGCTCTATTTTGAAGTGCTCGAGACAGAAGAGGCTGTCGCCTTAAGCTTCGAAGAGGCTAAGGCGGACGTCCGTAAAGACCTCGTTTCAGAGCAAGCTATCGAATTGATGCGAGAGAAGGCCGAGGGCCACCACGAACTAATCTCGATCGCCATGAAAGACGGAAAGAGTTTCGTAGAGGCCACCAATGAGCTTGAGCTCAAACCTGTGGTTCGGAGTGAGGTCACCCGGTCCGGAACCATGGGAGGTGTGATGCGCGAATACACCATCGCAGCTCGCGTTAACCCGGGAAAGCTCTCCGCCCTGATCACTGATACCGAAGAGGATGAGCGTTTCGGTCTCGCCCGGTCCTTTTTTCTTCTTGTCGAAAAACGTGAGGTTTATGAGGAAACCGGTATCGCCGCGATGGTCGACATGCAGGTAGAGGGCCGCTTAAGGGGGTATCAGAATGCAGCGCTAATGAACTGGTTCATGCAGGCCAAGGCCTCCGCGAATTTTTCTGCAGCCGCTACTGAGTAAACATCGTTCGACAGAATGGCAGAGGCAGCTCCTCAATCTCCGGATGCTTCTGGGGCCTATGACGAAGGAAGCGCCTTTTTCGCAATTGGCGACATCGAGGGCGCCGTGAAGGCCTACCGAAGAAGTGTTGCTCTGGATCCAAACTTCTTCGACGGGTGGCACGCTCTCGGCATGGCCTTACTTAAATCCGGCGAGGTTAAGGAAGCGATCGGGTGCGGGCTACAGGCCACCACCCTTTGTCCCAACGACCTTCTCGCCTGGACGGCTCTCTCGCAAATGTATGTTCAAGACGGCCAAATCGCCCAGGCTGAGGACGCCAAGGGTCGAGCCCGTATTCTCTCTCTGGGGGGAAAGGTAGTGCGAGACGGCGATTGATCCTGTTCACCCGGCGGGGCTGGCAATTCAGCTCCACCCCGACTATCACGCTCTCTTCTGCAACAAAGGCATGAACAAATTCTTCATAACCACCGCAATCGACTACCCTAACGGCAGTCCGCATATTGGCCACGCCTACGAGAAGGTTCTTGCCGACATCATCGCGCGTTATCGTCGACTGTGTGGCGACGAAGTCTTCTTTCTCACAGGCGTTGACCAGCACGGGCAGAAGATGCAGCAGACCGCAGACTTGGAAGGCGTCAACGTTGCCACCCTGGCCACCCGCAATACCCGGAAATTTGTCTCTCTCTGGGAAAAACTCGGAGTGCACTACGATGGTTGGGCAGCGACAACTGATGATCTTCATAAGAAGTGCGTCCAAAAAATCCTTACCACCCTGCATGACGAGGGCCAACTCTATAAGAAAGCCTACAAGGGCTTCTATTCAATCAGACAGGAACAGTATCTCACCGAAAAGGATCGCGGGGAAGACGGAGGATTTGGTGAAGAATGGGGCGAGGTAGTCGAGCTGGAAGAAGAAAACTGGTATTTCCGGCTTTCTGAGCATGCGGAATGGTTAAAAACAGCCGTCACCAATGGATCGCTCGGTATTCTCCCGGAATTTCGGCGGGCCGAGGTTCTAAACGCGATTGAGCGAGCTAGTGAGACCGATCTCTGTATCTCACGACCGAAGAACAGGCTTCACTGGGGAATCGAGCTGCCGTTTGACCCGAATTTTGTCACCTACGTCTGGTTTGATGCGCTTATTAACTACATCTCCTTTGCTGGATACCGTAGTGAAGAAGGTTCCTCCCTGCCCGATTTCGACACTCTGTGGCCAGCGAATGCTCATGTGATTGGAAAGGATATTCTTGTCCCCGCGCATGCTATTTACTGGCCCTGTATGCTACGAGCGATGGGATTCACGGAGAACCAGATGCCCATGCTCCTGGTCCACGGCTGGTGGAACATCCGGAAGAAGAGCGGAGGCACAGAGGGAGGTTCCGAGGAGAAAATGTCAAAGTCTCTCGGGAACGTCGTCGACCCATCCGAATTAGCTGAACGGTTTGGAGTCGACGCGGTGCGTTACTACCTGGTTCGTGATATTATCACCGGAAAGGATAGCGCCTTCGATCCTGAACGCCTTATCAGCCTCTTCAATTCGGAGCTTGCGAATGATCTCGGAAACCTCCTGAACCGGTCAATTAATATGACCAAGCGCTTTATCGGCGGAGAGCTTTCGCAGACAAGCTACGACGATGATGCCTGCGAGGAAGTCCGGTCCTCACTTGCAGAGACAATCAAGTCTTATCGCTCAGCCATGGACGCCTATGACCTCCCAGGCGCTTTGAAGGCGATCAATTCGCATGTGGTCCGGTGCAATCAGTTTATCGAGAAGAACCCTCCATTCGAACTACGAAAGGATGAATCTCAGTCCGAGCGGGTAGCCGCTATCCTTTATCATCTCTGTGAATCCTGCCTGCATCTTTCAGTGCTCCTGTCCCCTTTCCTTCCAGATGCCGCAACTAAAATTCGTGGGCAGCTGCGCGCGGAACAATCCTTCAGCGGACGCCTTGACGACCTGAGCTGGGGAATCCTGCAAGGCGGTCATCAGACCGGGAAGGCCAAGCCAGTTTTCCCGCGAATCGTTCTCGAGGAAGACCGAAACTGAAAAACGGTGGTAGCCCCTCTGCCGCTACTGTCCGCTGAGACTGTTGATCGTCTGAAAGATCGCGGTGATCATCAGGTAGGCCATCGTTCCAATCAAAACCGCCATGATAATCAGGACAGCAGGCATGATTAGCGCCATGATTCGCTGCAGTGAATTGTTCAACTCCTTGTCATAGCGAACTGCAGCCCTCTGCAAGGCTTTATCAATTTTCCCGGTCTGCTCTCCCACGGCCACCATGTCGATGAGCAGCGAAGGAAAGATGCCGGCTTTGATCATTGACTTTGAAAGGGAGCGACCATCCCCGACCATCTCAATCATTTCATTCAGGTGCTCCTGCTGGTGGATGTTTGGCGTAGCATCCCGAGTCAGCTGAAGGGCGCGAAGGAGTGGCAGGCCATTACCAACAAGGTTCGCCATCGTTTCGAGGAATTGAACAAAAAATCTGTGCTCAACCACGCGCCCGAACAATGGGAGCTTTAGTTTGATCCGATCCCATGCAGGCTTATTCTTCTCTGCGTCCTTCCAAGCCTTGAAGAGGACCGCTACAGCCACTACCAGGATAAGGAGAGCAGGCCAGAACTTTGAAAAGAACCCGCTGAGAGCGATCAGAATCTTGGCCCCAGTGGGCATTTCCGCTCCCGGAGTACTCTCGAGGAGCGCGGTCAACTGGGGAATCAGCTTGGTGACAAAAATGATCGAGACCATAATTCCCGAAAACATCAGGAAAGCTGGGTAGATCAGGGCCAGCGTCACACGTCCCTGCAACTCTTGTAGAGTTTTGAGATAGTGAGCCTGTCGCTTCAGGATGGTGTCCAGAGCGCCACTGGCCTCACCAGCAGCAGCAAGAGAGCAGTAGAGCGGGCCAAAACTCGGGCTAACCCGGTTCAACGCATTGGAGAAACTATTTCCGTCCCTCACGATCTGGCGCAACTTCAACGAGACAACCTTAAGGTTTCCAAGCTCCTGCCGGCCTTCCATAGCCTTGAGAGCAGGCTCTAGCTGCAGCCCTGCGGAGAGCATGTCGCTCAGCTCCTCTGTAAACATAACCACATCTGCTCGCTTGAGCTTGATTGGCCCTTCGGGAATTTCCTCTTCCTCTGCTTTGGAAGCCTCGGCTGCCGCCTTTTCCTTTCCCTTTTTCTTACCTGGCTGCGCCTTCGCTCCCTTTGGAGGAGCTACACTCGCTCCAGTGTCACTCACCTTGACCGGCTGAAGCCCTTGTCGATCCAGCAACCTGAGCGCTTCGCGTCGATCTGCTGCTTCGAGCTCACCACTGGTGACCTGTCCCGCCTTGAGAGCCTTGTATGCAAATAGTGGCATGATCTCCTATAAAGCTTACAAACTTAATCGGATTCTCCTCCAAGGTCAGAACTCGTGACTGAGATCACTTCCTCGATCGTCGTCTGGCCCTGCATCACCTTCGCCCAACCGTATTCTCGCATCGGCACGTAACCCTCCTTCATCGCAAGAGCCTTAACTTCGCTGGCTGGAGCTCCATGGGCAATCAACTCCTGCATCGGCACTGTGAGAAGAGCGATTTCATAAATCGCAAGCCGACCAGAAAAACCGGTGTTTCGACAATGATCGCAGCCCACAGCTTCGTAGGCCGTCCCTTCCAATTCCAGAGGGATTTCCAGCTCCCGCTTATCATCGTCAGAAACCGTAGCAGGACGACGGCATTTTTCACACAGGCGGCGGACAAGTCTCTGGGCAAGAAACGCCCTCACGGCCGCCGAGAGAAGGAAGGGCTCGACCCCCATGTCCGTGAGACGGCCAATACCCCCAAGCGCATCATTGGTATGGAGAGTACTGAATACCAGGTGACCAGTCAGGGAGGCCCTGATTGCGATCTCCGCAGTCTCCAGATCCCGAATCTCACCAATCATGACAATATCCGGATCTGCCCGCAGGATAGAACGCAGTCCGCTGGCGAAAGTCAGGCCGATCTCGGACTTCACCGCAATCTGCATCACTCCATCGAGCTTGTTCTCAACCGGATCCTCAATCGTGACGATTCTGGTTTCCGGCGCATTCACCTCGGAGAGAAAGGAATAGAGGCTCGTTGATTTTCCCGAACCAGTAGGCCCTGTAATAAGGATGATCCCGTTGGAAAGACCGAGAAGGCGCTCAATCTTTTCCTGCACACTAGGCTCCATCGAGAGCATCCCAATGTTGAACTTCTGTTGGTTCAGCAAACGAAGGCTGACGCTTTCACCTTCCACGGTAGGCACCGTCGCAACCCGGACATCGATTCCTGAGCCTTCGAACGACAAATTGATCCGACCATCCTGTGGAAGCCGCCGCTCCGCAATATCAAGACGGGACATGATCTTCAATCTGGCGATCACCGAGCTCTGGAGGGCCTTGATGTTCTCAGGCACTGCGATATCCAGCAGAACTCCATCCACTCGGTAGCGTATCCGGAGATTATCAGAGAGTGGCTCGACGTGAATATCCGTGGCCCTCTGTTCGAGAGCTTCCCGTATGATTTGATTGACGAACTTGACGACACTTGCCTCCTCTTCCTCATCCTCATCAATGACACTGGCCTCGTCCCCCTGCTCAAGATTATCGTAATCAAGATCTCTCCCCTCGAGAATCTGCTCGAAGGTGTCAGCACCCACTCCGTAAAGCCGCCGCAAGCCATCATGAACCCTTCGACGCGATGCCATCCTCCAAGTGATCGGAACCTCAACCGCCTGAACCGCAGCCTGACGAGCCGCAAGGTTGAAGGGATCATAGGTGGCGATCACAAGCCGCCTGGTTCCATGTTTATCACTCCCCTCGAATTCGACCGGAAGAATCTGATGCCTTAAAGCGACCTGCGGCCCACAAACCTTGCGAAGAGGGAGAGGCTCGGATGGAGAGGGAATATCCTCGAGCCAATGGAGTCCTAACGAATTCGCGAGAGTCCTCATATAGGGCTCCTCGTCAACCATCTCGGTATCGAGAATATCATCCAAGGGACTACGCTGCCCTGCTGCCGCAGCAACGATCACCTCCGAAAGAAGATCGATATCACTGCATCCTGTGTTCCGGGCGGGAGCGATGAGCAACTCTGTCATATTAGTTTAGCTGTGCGGATGATGCCCGCGAATGGCCCTTCTGTCACTACTTTCAGGGTCCGATCGAGACGCGAGACGATTTCAGGGCCTGATCGGCGTCCCCAGTATATACCATTGCGAAAAAAAGGACCGATTTCCGCATGGAATGTGCCTGAGATTCCAAATAATGCCTCTATTTCTCAGCTCTCGTGATCGGCGAGGTAGCGTTCAGCCTCGAGGGCGGCCGCACAACCCTGCCCTGCAGCTGTAATGGCCTGACGGTAATAGTGATCTGCGACGTCCCCTGCGGCAAAGAGACCGGGTGTGCGCGTTGAAGTTCGCCCCGGCGTTTGCAGAATATATCCATCCTCATCAAGGTCAGCGAGCCCGTTAAGAAACCCGCTGTTTGGAACGTGCCCGATCGCTATGAAAACCCCCTTAACCTTTAAAGAGCCCTCTTCCCCGGTTTCACGGTTGCGTATGCTCACCGAGTCCATCTTCCCATCGTCACCGGGGTGATAGGCAGTCAACTCCGTATTCCAGACTGCCTCCACCTTTTCATGGGCCAGAGCCCTTTCAGCCATGATCTTCGATGCGCGCAGCTCCCCCCGCCGATGAACAAGATACACCTTGGTCGCAAATCTTGTCAGGAAAGTCGCCTCCTCGCAGGCTGAGTCGCCCCCGCCAATAACCGCTACAGGCATATCCCGGTAAAACGCCCCATCACAGGTGGCACAGGTGGTCAGGCCATTCTTACCGTTTTCTTCATTAGGTAATCCCAGCAGGCGAGGCCGGGCACCAGTCGCCACGATCACAGTCCGGGCCTGTAAACTCTCTTCGCCACACCGAACGACAAACGAACCATCTTCTGCTTTCTCGACAAGATCCACAATCTTATACTCGATTTTGGTTCCAAACCGTTCGGCTTGCTGCTGCATATTGAACATCAGGGTAGGACCATCCACCCCCTCAGGGAATCCCGGATAATTTTCAACCTCACTGGTGGTCGTCAGCTGTCCTCCGATCTGCTCCCCGGCAAGGACGAGCGGCTGTAGGTTGGCCCGGGCAGTATAAATCGCTGCGGTCCATCCTGCGCAGCCGGTTCCAATAATGATAACGTCTTCCATAAAGTCTTGTAGTCGTTTTTGTTGATGCGAACTGGGGAGGAACTCTGATCGGGCACGGGAGGAATAACCAATCTGAAATCCACCTAATTATCTCTTTTCGCACGCTCAGCGGCTATCCAAGTCCGATCCGCCTCGGAGAGGCGGCTCTCACTGGCCCTGATCTTCCTCCCATCTGGCTCCACCAGAATTAGTTGGCCTGATTTGTAGCGGGTCAGCCTCGCGAAAACTTTACGCCCTTGCTGATCAGTCCATTCCCGATAGCCCCTCCTAGCCATCGAGCGGCGCCACTCTCCATGAAGCTTGACGGCCTGGCTCGTATCGTTTTTGAGCCGGCCCTCATAGAAATCGAAATAACTTTTCCGGTATCCACGATAGCGGGCTGCCACCTTTCCATCCGGGGTAATCAAGAGCACCGTGGGGTAACCCTGCACCTTGTAGCGTCGCTTAAGCTCCTCCAAATAGTTCTCTTTTCGGATCTTGTCGTCCATCGCTGATTGACCCTGCCCTCCACTCACGCCTTTGACATTAAAATCTAGGCGCAGGCGCACTAGCGCTTCTTTGGCCCATTCACCGAAGGAAACCTTGGAGAAGACCTCGCTGTCGAGCGAGCGGCAGAGAGGGCTGAACTGAGTATTGGTAAACCACACCAGAATAGGCTTTCCAGAGCGCATTGCCGACCTTCGGGCCTTGGAGTAGCTGATATACCACGGCCCCTCACGGCCTTGATCCACCATCACGTCCTCCATTCCTTCCATGCTTTTTTCCGGATTATCTGGGTCGGTCCACATCAGATCCTGCTCGCGAGCCTTTATTCGGTTGGTCGCTTCGCCACTCAACTCACCAGGACCATCGAGCGTCACTTTAACTCCTGAATCTGCCGACCGACCACCGGCGCGAAGAAAAGAGGGCACGCGAAGCGCATCTGGAGAGTTTGCCCCGGGATTCGGGCCAGCCAAACGTTCGATCCTGCTACATGAGCTACCTGTCAATGCCACTGCGGCCACTAACAACGGTATTGCCTCCCGGATCACGATGACAGGTTACTGGTAAACTCAGATCAATCAAGCCACCCAATTGTCATTGCTCCCGACCCCCCGACCCTTAGAATCCCTCCACAAGCAATGGCCCGAACACGCTTCTCTCTTCTGCTTATTCTCTTCCTGATGTGTGGAATTGCTGGCGCATCAGCTGCCGGCGACAAGGAACCCGCTTATAGCAAGGGCGGAGAATGGAATCTCCGTAAGGAACAGCACTCACACTTCCCTCTTCCGCTTCCCGCCTATACCGACCCTCAGCATGAGGCATTCGAGGGAGAGAAAGGCTCTTTATGGGAGAAGCTCAAAAAAAGAGCGGTGGCCCAGAACCACTTTAATCTTATCGCGACCATTATCTTCGCCTGTGCAATTCTCCACACCTTTCTATCGGGTGTCTTCAAGGAAATGGCACATGCCCATGAGGACAGACATCAGAAAAGCATCGAGGAAAACAAGCGAAGGGCGGTGGACAAACCTGAGGATGATGCCAAGGACGACGTCTCTTTCCGCGCGTGGTTCTTTCATACCCTCGGTGAAGTTGAAGCCGTCTTCGGTATCTGGGTGATCGCTCTCGCTGGCGCAGCGGTGTGGTGCCATGGAATTGCACCGGGTGATGGCTTCATGCATGGAGTCGCGGAGCTCCAGAATTACCTGGGATACGATGTAAACTACACTGAGCCGCTCTTCGTGGTTGTCATCATGGCGATTGCGGCCACCCGCCCCATCATCCTTCTTTCCGAAGCATGTGTTAATAAGGTGGCTCAGCTTTTTGGGGGGACTCCTGCCGCCTGGTGGTTCTCAACCCTGACCCTTACCCCTCTCCTTGGATCCTTCATTACCGAGCCAGCCGCGATGACAATCGCAGCCCTTCTCCTCGCCAAACGGTTCTACTCCCTGGCACCAAGCCCGACCTTTGCCTATGCCACGCTAGGACTTCTCTTTGTCAACGTTTCCGTTGGCGGAACTCTGACTCATTTTGCAGCGCCTCCCGTCCTGATGGTTGCCGAGCGATGGGACTGGGGCATGGGATTCATGATGACTCAATTTGGATGGAAAGCGGTAATCGGCATTCTAGTCTCTAACGCTCTCTATTTTGCCGTCTTCCGGCGCCGATTTGCCGCTCTCGCCGGAGCTACCACGCAACACGACCCGAATCAGCCCCCGCGCTGGGAGGAACGGGAAGACCCTATTCCTCCTTTGATTACGGTCATTCATCTTCTTTTTCTGGGATGGACGGTCTTCATGGCGCACTACCCGCCCCTCTTTCTTGGTGGATTTCTTATCCTGCTCGGCTTCTCGGAAGGCACCGGCCATCACCAGAATGACGTCAAGATGCGGACCCCGCTTTTAGTTGGGTGCTTTCTTGCCGGCCTCGTTATCCATGGTGGCTGCCAGGGATGGTGGATCGAGCTCCTCCTTACCACCTTTGACAATGAGTGGGTCCTTATGGTCGGAGCCACCGTTCTCACCGCCTTTAACGATAACGCCGCGGTGACCTACCTCGCTTCTCAAGCACCCCAACTGGCAGATGCCGCGAAGTATGCCGTTGTCGCCGGGGCGGTGACCGGTGGAGGCCTCACCGTGATAGCGAATGCTCCCAATCCGGCAGGGCAGGCAATCCTTGGCCGTTTCTTTAAAGGTGGAGTTTCCCCGGCCAAGCTGGCCCTTGCAGCGATGGTGCCCACCGTAATTGTTGGAGCCGCCTATATGCTGCTGTAGTAAACCATGTTTACCGGACTTATCGAATCTACCGGACGCACGGTCTCTCTCGAGAGACGTGGGGAGCAGGCCCGCCTTACTCTTGAGGTACCATTTTCCGATCAAGTCTCTCTTGGCGACAGTATCGCCGTCAACGGATGCTGCCTCACGGTGGTAGAGCGAGAAGGAGAAACCCTCTCCTTCGACATTCTCACCCAGACCCTCAACCTCACCTCCCTTGGATCCCTTGAAGACGGAATGCCTGTCAATCTTGAGCGCGCCCTTCGTGCGAATGACCGCCTGGGCGGTCACTTCGTCCAAGGCCACGTCGATGCCACGGGCGTGATTAAAGACCTCTCCCCGGAGGGTCAGGACTACCGCTACGAGGTGACCTTCCCTCCCCAGGTTTCCCGCTACTGTATTTCCCAGGGCTCCCTCGCAGTGGACGGCATTTCTCTCACAATTGCTGAGCTACTGGAGGAATCGGCCCTTTTCTGGATCACTCCCCATACCTTCAAGGCAACCAACCTGCAATCTTGTCAAACTGGGCAGAAAGTGAACCTGGAAGCGGACCTTCTCGCCAAGTATGTCGAAGGCCTCGCCCGCAAGAAGCCCATTCATTAGCAGAAGGCCCTCAACGAGGAGCCAGCAATTCGAACGGCCACAGTGGCACGTTCCGGAGGATCCAGAAGCCAAGAATCCCTCCAAGGAGCCACCAGGCGAGCCCTCCTGGCAACCTAACTCTTGGTCCCCGGTAACTCGGGCCTTTCAACCAGGCAGCTCCTTCCATTCCAATTCCAACAACCAGAAAGGGCAGAAGGACAACCAGTAGAGCATTTTTCTTGAAGGCGTCACCGAATCGAAAATTAGCCAAAGCATGACCGGCACGCGTACCCCCGCACCCGGGACAATGCAGCCCTGTCACCTTGTGAAACGAACAGGGAGGAAGAAAGGTTCCGTCAGTTTCAGGATCATTCTCCTTCAAATGGGCGACCCCGAGCAATCCCACGACTGCGAGGCCAAGGACAAGGATCAGCCGCGCGCTCACTAAAGCTCTGATATGACCCCAAGCCCGATGAACCCCACGTATAAAACAATAAACGCGAACGCCACGTATAAAACAATAAACGCCATGCCAGAACCGAACGAAACCCATGCCCACGTCTTTGCCTTTTTGGATGCGTCCATCGCTCCGGCTATATCGCCACGCGCGACCAGACCGTCGACCTTCGCTGCAAAAATAATTGCCGGGATACCGAAGGGCCAGCAGCACAGAATCGTGACTAGGATGGACTGAACAAGGTAGTTGGGAATCCGTTCGTGCGCGACAGGCCCAGCAACTCCAACTTCTGACTGAGGAGTCTGGATGCCGCCCGTAGCCGGCGACACGGGACTCGTGGAAGGCCCTGAATCTACCCCAGAAATCTCGGCAACTTGTCCAGCCGGCAACCAATCAGCCATCCCTTCCCGCCAGACCAGGTCGGTCTGTGCCACCTCTCCGGTCACAATCATACTTCGCAGAGCAGCGAAACTTACCGGGCCATGCCGTTCCCCACCTTTTGCGTAATGCCAATTCATCGAGTAGATTAATGTCTGCCTGCCGATAGAATCACCTAAATCAAGGCCTGTATCAACTCTTTAGAGATACCACTCCCTCATCAACTCAGGCAACCCCGTCCCTGAAAAGGGAGCTGACCTTCCCCCCCTTGAGGAGTTCTACATGTCTACCAGCGCGCTAATGATCCCCACGAATCCAAGCGCCAACCCAATGTAGCCCGTGACCAAACCTGCCACAGCCATACCTTCGCCCCCTTGCTGCCCGCTCGAATTTCTGATTTCTGTTTTTGCGAGGTGGCCGAAAATAACGGCAATCAGCGACACAATCCCAAGCGAACAACAAACGCACAGTCCGACACAGCCACAGACCAGACTGACGATTGCCTTAGGGTTCACTGGACGCTTTATCGGCACAGGCACGGCACTTGAAAAGCTCGGCTGAGTCATCGCTGGCGTTGTGCTAACTGGATCATTTGGCAACTGGGAGGGAAGCCCCGTAGAGTCACTAGAACCTAAGTTTGGATCGTCAAAGTTCTGCACTTCATTGGCCGGAATCCAATCCGCCATTCCCTCGCACCAGACAAGATCAGCTCCTGCCACCTCGCCGGACACCACCATACTCTTGAGTTGGGAGCCACTCACTGGCCCCTGTTTCTCGTTATTCTTGGCGTAGAACCATTCCATTGGATCAGGACTTCTTTATCGACGGGCTGCTTTTTGATGTGAGGAGAACTCTTCAGCCGTCTCTACTCTTGAACAGACGGGAACTTCCCTAGTGTCTGCCGCTCCCCTTAAGCAGACAAGGATATAAGTCCCTGAGCTTCACTGAGAAAGCGATTTGATGACACCCTCCGCCGTCAGAGCAAGATCAGGGCGCTGGAGCAACGATCTTCCCGCTGAGCTGCACGGCATCTTTTCCAAAGGCACCCCCTCCAACCTCAAGGCTGGACTCTGACACAAACTGCCCCTTCGTGTCGTAGCTACGCAGGGCACATTCTTTGACCACGCCTTTGGCAGGACTCCCCTCTTTCGTTCCCAGAGTCACAAAGAGCCGGCCCTCTCCATCGCCTTCAGAGCTCAATTTCCCAACCAGCTCGGTAATATCGATTCCCACCTCGATCGGCCCCTCCTCTCCGGGGCCCGCAAGAGGAACCGGGCCAGCATTAGCCCTCCCAAACAGAGGCCACCCATTGAACGCCTCCGGAGAGACTTCATGCCGAGGTGCGGTGATATCCTGCAATTCAGAAACCCCAATTCTAAGTCTCAGGTCCGACCGATCACTGCACGATAATACAATCCTCAGGGTGCGGCGCGGGACGTAACGTTTTACCTCCACGCGGCCGAGGTAATTCCCCCGTTTCCATGTGGCGTCAATCATCGCTGAATACAAAAGGTAGATTTTACCGTCACTGGACCACTTAGGCCCCCATGAATTCACCACGATGTAGGCCCCCCGTTCCCAGTCAGCAAGCGTGACCCGCCCATCATCATTGAGATCCAGATCGTTCGTAATTTTCCCATCCCCATTCACGTCATATCCAATCTGATCATCGTATCCTACACAGGTGATCCCGTGTCCATAGCCAGAGGGCCCCCAGCGGGTCCATAGGTCCTTTCCGGCCCCATACTCGCCCTCCGGGATGGATGCCGTCACTTTCTTCAACTCGCCCATCCGACCATCAAGAGCAAAAATCCCTCCACAGCCCTCCCCTTTTTCCGATCCTTGATTGCGATCATAGAGCCAGCCTCGCGCCTCATTCAATTGAGCGACTGAATTCGCCGGTGAATATCGATACCCCGAGACACGATATTCCATCGCCTCACGCCAGATGCTGTAACCATCAGGCCACACCCCGATCTTATTCAGCCTCACACCTCCGTAAGATTGAGCCGTTGGTATCCCGATCCGCTTCGCTACCTCCCAACCGTGATACGCCTCCGATCCTTTATTTTCCGCCCGGTTCATCATATTCCACGAAAAATGAGCCGGAAACCGATGCGCATCGGTGTCTGCCGCCGTCCCGTTAAGAACGTTCATCTCGTAAGTGAAAATCGATGCTACGGAGGCAAACTGGCCGCAAGCACCCCACCTTTGTTTATAGACCGGAGGATATTCCCGCCGGCTTGAATTATCGACCCGGGAGGGAAGCCGTTCAGGATCACTCTTAACCACACCCACATCGGGCCCTTCAGCCCCCGCCCAGGTGTCATAGTTCTTTCCCTGCGAGGGAGGGCGTGTGAACCCACCGGGATAGGCCGCGCGGGGGGCATCCCCCTCCGCTTTCAGAAATTCTGCGGAGCCGGAGAACGACCAACACGAGATGAGCGTGATTTTCCAGAGTGAGTTCAGGCGCATAAAATTAATACCTAGCCGGATTTTCGTAACTTTCGAGAGCAACTGCGGCCAATTTCGAAACGGTCCACAATGCTGAGGCTCGAGAGCGCACTTTCTCAAGCCATTAACTCTGCCAAAGGCCCACCGAGGTCCAGGCCCTTGAGGTTGGAGTCCGGTTGACCAAAGGAAGCCGGGGGATCGATACCGGCAGCCTTCATGAAGGAAAGATAGAGATTACCGATGGTCCGGTGTCCCGTTTCGCGGTATTTCGGGAATTCCAGATAACGCCCCATTCTCAATTGCCCAGCTGCTCCACCCAGAAGCAGAAATGGCCAGTCCGCCTGCCCACCGTGGTGATCACCGCCAGAACAGGACATGTAAACGATCAGCGTATGATCGAGCATGCTACCACCCCCCTCCGGAATACCATCGAGCTTCCCTGCCATTTCCGCAATCCCATCCAAGTGCAACCTCTCAACCGCCGCCCGCGCTTCGTTCCCATTCATTCCATTGGTAGCCTTGTTCTCACCCAGATGTCCAAGCGCGTGCACTGAATTAGAAATACCCAGCTCCCTGTACTCCACCCCCAGAGTGTCCGGCCGGACCGTTACTACATTAGTCAGGCCGGTGATTAGTGATGCTGCTGCCAAATCGAAATACGACTCAATCCGGTGCTTCGGCTTTACGGAGTCGTAGAGCCTCCCCGGCTTGGGGGCAAACCGCTTGACCTTCTCAGAAAGGGCAACTTTTTTCCTCTCCAGATTTTGGAGCTCCTCAAAGGAGTTCAGATACAGGCCAAATCTTTCCTTCTCGTCACCCGTCAACTGCTTCTCAATCCGCTTGGCGTCACCGGTCAAAAAGTTCATCAAACTCCCGTTCAGGGCCAACTCTCTTTCGAGCTCCTCCGGAGGCGCCACCGACGCACCGAAGAGTTCTAGAAACGCTTTTCGGGGAGAGGCCTGGAATGGCACTGGCATACCAGCCTTGTAGGCCGAAATATTGGGATAACAGTAGCTCTCAGCAAGTGCACCTCCCTCCAGCAAGCGTCCATTGGTCGCCATTCCATACATGGGATAAGGCCCCATCGAAAGCTTCTTGCCTAAGAGACAATCAATGCTGGGAGCTATCGCTACCCTTTCTGAATTGTGACATGAGAGCGCGCCATATCCCGCAGTATGATTCCCACTGAAACCCTCTCCTGAAAGACTTTGAATAATAGTAAGACGGTCCCGGAAGGCCTCAAGCCGAGAGAGCTTCGCTGGAAGCGCGTGCTCACCTAATGACACGTCGATCATCGGCCCGAGTCGCCTCGCGGTATTACCGAGTTTCCTGCCCTCAGAGCTCACATAGTGATTTTCCAAGCCCTCAGGCACGAGATTGAATTTATCGATCCCTGAAGATTTCACCACGAAGACAAAGCGCCGAATCGTTTCCCCTCCCCGCCCGGCCGCCTGCGCCTGCGCCTGCAGAGAGGGCAGAAACGGAGCCATTGCGAGAGAGGCCCCAGTTTTGAGAAAATGCCGACGTTTTTGAATCATCAGGTGATGGTTGAAGGTTCAACTATGAGCGCCATTTCTCAGCGGCGATAGAGAAAAGAGTCCGAACTCAGAAGGGAGACTACTAAGGCCTTAAAGCTACCGTTGTTTGCCAAATAGGCTCGTTCCGCCGCCACCAATGTTCTCGAGTCACTCAGCATTTCATTCCTGCCCATGAAATAGCGAAACAGATGACGAATAAAGGATTGTCGCGCCCTAGTAGAGCGCCCAATTCGATGGAGCATTTCTACCGCATCCTTTACCTCCCCATCTACATCCGACTCACCGGTCCCTTGAATTTCACCTGCTGCGTTAACTTCCCGTGCGGTCAGTTTCCCTTCCCTGAGCCATTTCTCAAATTGTTGATCTCGGCGTTTTAGCAGTTTGCCATCCTCTCCGAAATAGACCTGCGTGCGGTAGCGGCCCCAGTCATCGAAAATCTCGAAAGTTTCACCAAGGGGATTAATCTTGTGGTGACAATTCCAACACCGCTCTTCGCGAAGAATCTCCATGCGTTCTCGCAGGGTGTGATGGGGATCCACTGGCACCTTCGCATCCACGTCCGGCGGGACGTCCTGAAGCTTACCAGCAAGCAACTTCTCTAGGACCCAGATTCCCCGATGAATCGGGTCATTCCCATCGTTCAGCGACCATGCGGCCAACCAAGCTGGATGGGTCAAAATCCCCGCACGCTGATCACGCGGCATGGGAAACGGCTGCTCCACGGGCCAATTCCATTTCTGGTCCTCCGATCTTCCTGACTGCGGAAGATTATAGGAAGTAATGTAGATAAGATCGGAAAGACCGCGTGACCGATTCGAAAAGGGGAAGTCTGGATGAGGATTAATACCCTCAGCAAGAGCGTTTCTAAAAAGACGCACTGCCTGCTCCGCCCGATTTCGTCTCTCCGTTAAAAAGGTCTTTCGCCGATCTTCCCACTCAGCCTCTGGAACATGATCCGGCTTGGTCCGATTCTCATATTCCAGCTTCGCCTTCGCGACCTCACGACTCACGTATTCAGGATCGGTCACCTCCTTCACTCGATTATCGTAGAACTCCCGGGCGTAGTCATTGTTCCCAGGGTGAGCCACAAAGTAATCATTGGTAGTGAGCAGTTCGGCAATTACATCCTGATCACCGCGAAGCACATGTTCGATAATCATCTTGGCATCATGCACGAGATACTGAGTGTTCCACTGGGCGATCCCCTCCAATCTTCGGCGATCGTTGTCCTTGAAGACGTCCCCTGCTCGATCAAATCCGAAAAACTGCTCGAAGAAACGCATCACACGAGGCAAAGCGGGCGCCGACCACGTGCCCTTTCCGAGCTCTTCATCCAGCAAGGTTCGAACCACTTTCGAAACCTCATCAGGGCCCTTCAACTCATCACTTTGATAGGCGTTCCAAAGAATGGGCGAACGCTCGGGAACGTCATCGGTAAGCGCATAGGCCAACGCGTTAACGATCTCATCAGGAGAAAGGTGGCGGCGCCCGTATTGATCGACCTGCCCTAACCCAAACTCCATTCGGTAAATCGCTTCCGGGCTCAAAAAGACCCCCTTGATGGTCGTTTTCAGCCCTTCAAGGTTCCCGCCCAGCGCCACGTTCTTCTCCAAGAACGCCCTGTATCTCTCCTCTTCGTCTTCCGAGGGATTCCGCCCTACGATTCGCCGAAACTCCTGCACGACCGTCTTCCTGAGCACCTCGTCCGAGGGAGTTCCCTGCCTCTCTGCAAAAGAGCTGAATTCCCCTTTCCTTTGTCTCTCCTCAAGAAACTGATCCACATTAACCAGAATCATCTGGACCGTGCTCTGGTCCACCTGCGACATCGAGGAGTAATCACGAATCCCTTTTTGTGATGTCACATAAGCAAATGGGCTACGGGCCCGCCCAAACCCCTTTTTCTTGAACATCTCAGGGCTAAGCCGCCAAATTCTTGAAGGCGAGAATGCCCACTCTTTTATCTCGCCCGAGAACAAGGACTCATGGTCAACCCAGTTGCCATACTCCGGTGCGAGGAGCTTTTTCCGATAGGCTTCAGCTCGATCCGACGACTCCAGATTTGCCTCGATCCACTGGATCGCACCTCTTCGCTGCGTCCCGCTCGGAAGAGCAGCCGCATCCCGAGGAGGCATATCCTCGGTCGTTAACTGACTCAGAACCTCGAGCCAGCGATCCGCAGTCTCACCGTCTTCAAAGTTCGAACTCAGATCATGCAGAGTAATGCCACCCTTCTCTTTATTGTCGCCATGGCACTGCACACAATAGCTCTCAATAAAACCCGCGATACCATCGAATCCAGAGGCCGGCACCGTCCCCGCCGCCAATACCACCAACAGCGCGGCCAAGCGGACCATCCCGGCATTCAAGACCAATGATCTGGAGACTCCCAAAACTCCTAAGGACCCGCGTTCGACGCTACCCATATTGCATAGAAGAACAACGCTCCCAAGGCACCATAAATGACAAGCCCCAGGTAACCTGTAATCAACCCTGTCATCGTCATTCCGTCTCCGCCCACTCTGCCCTCTCCTTGGCGGATTTGTGATCTCGCGATGTGCCCGCAGATAACAGCTGCAATCGAGCAAACAATCGGAATAGCGAGGAGACCAACAATCCCCAACACCATACTGGCTATCGCCAGACCATTCGGCTGCGGTGGTCCCATATGGACGTAGGCCCCTGGCGGGGGCTGGACAACGTATCCACCAGAAACCCCTGCTACTACCTCCTGAATCTCATTAGCGGGACGCCACTGGTCCATCCCCTCGGTCCACACTGCGGTTGTCAACGGCACCCCGTTCTCTCTGAGAATTTTTTGCAACTGCTCAAGGGAAATCGGACCTTCTCTACTCCCATCTTTTGCGTAAAACCACATCGCCTTTAAAGATTCATACCCGTTTTAACGCCCTTGAGGAGCCGCAATAGGCTATCGCCTTACTTTTTTTCCTGAAGCCCGTTGATCGGGAAGAGTCGGGGCATCTCCGTCTCTACCGGATACAAAATGTGGTCGCCAGAATCCAATAAGCTTGGCGGTTGTCCTTTTCCTTCTTGCGCCCTCACCTCGATCTGCCCAGCTGAGCCTCTATTATCCACGAGATTCTGGCCAGCTCCACTGGCAGGGGCTTGCGAGGGAACTTGGACAACCAAGGCGCCATTCTGCTGAACCGCGGTGAGGAGATTACGGTTCTCCCGGAACATGAACCCTACTGCAATTACTGAGATCACCAGGAGACTACAAACCGCCACCATCGCGATTCCGCTTCGTCGGGTACTTCTGGAAATGTAACTGGTGAACTCCCTTTCGGCATCCCGCAACTGTGCAAACGACTCATTCATGAACTGGCCAGTATCGGCCATGCGATCCCCAAGCAGCTCCATGTTCCGCGCCGTACTTTGATTTGATTGATCCATCCCCAACAAGGTCCGGTCCAACTTGCCAAAAGTTTCCTCCACATGGGACATCGTAGATCCCATTCTGTTGAGTGACTTCAGAAGCAACCCATCTCGGTTCGCCCGCTGTTCCAGAGTCTTATGAAGGCCTTCCAAAGTGCGCCCTGTTTCGGCCTGTCGGTCGCTCATCGACTTCAGACTCTCCACCGCGCTAGGAAGCGGACTGAGAGATTTAAGGATTCCATCCCGGTCCACATGCCCTCCTTCTAGATGATCCCGAATTGAGCGCATGAGCTCCACCATCTCGGTGGCCCCCTGTCGCAACGTCTCAACTTGCTCGTTACGCTTGCCCACGCGCTTCCAGAATTTCCAGCGGGGAATCACCTGCGCCCGGTCGCCGCTCTCGCCGCCTAACCGTTCTACCTTACCAAGAACACTCGGCCCATCGGCCCTGCTCTTGGACTGAGCCCCGCTCTCTCCTCTCTCTGCCTGCCCAGACTCCGGGAGCTCGGCCATCACGGCCTTCGGCCGACCTTTTCTGCGAGAGCTTTCTCCCTCTTTGCGTGGTAGTGGAGCCAAGGGCTCGTTGAAAGGTTCGGGCTGGGGCTCAGATTCTGGGAGGATCATTTCTTGTGACCCATCGAAGTTATTAACTAATGTTAATCAAATCAAGAGGAGATCTCCAGGCCGGGAAACCAAATTTTTTATAAGCCCATTGCTAACTCCAGTTCAGAGGGTCTAACCCATAAAATCGCTTCAACTGCCCATACAACTCCGGGTGCTTTTCCTCAAGCTGCCTCGGTTTTTCAAAAAACGTTTCGGTCGAAACCGCAAAGAATTCGGCGGGATTTGTTGCCCCGTAATCATCCAGAACCGTCCTGCGCCCATTCCCGACTCTTTCGAGAAGTGTTTTAAACGAGGCGCGCATGACAGAGGCCCACTCAGGGTAATCCTTGCGCTCGTTCAGAACTGGCAAGCCGTCCGCGACCCCATTGAACTGGTCCAACTGATGAGCAAACTCATGGATGACCACATTGAGCCCATCCTCTTCATTCCGTGAGCCCTGCTTCACGCTCTGCCAGGAGAGAACCACACTACCGCTCATCCAACTTTCTCCAAGACGGATACTTTTAATCCCCAACTCGTCCTTCACCTCATAAGCATTGGGATAAACCAGCACCGATCGCAACTGCCCAAAATGATCATAGCCACTGGCGAGGAGGAGCAAGCAAGCCTGCGAGGCTACAATCAACTGCATCTCCCTTGTAACCTCCTCCAAGTGCCCACAGGGCTCAAACCCGACCTGATGAAGAAAGACCTGAATTCGGGCATCCATTTCCTGACTCAACTCGGAAGGAAGAGCAGCGTAGAGCGGGACTTCCTTGTTAAGAAGTGAACGATCCGCCTCCGAGAGAGGAATCGCGCGGACCTCACTGTGACGCTGCTGTTTACGCTTATGGTAGAGCAGGGCTAACAGGCCCGCGGCCATGAGAATTACGACAACGATACCGACCTCTTTCATCAACGTCCTCCTTCGTTCCAATCGAGCATGTCTTGATAGGCTATCCCTTGCCCCCCAAAGAGATCAAGAGAACTTCCCACCGTCACATCAACCCTTCCAGCGCTGGCCTCCTCAACCATCCGAAGATCGTGCAATCCTCCTACCCCGCCCGCATAAGTTACCGGACTCCCATTCCATGAGCCTAGAAGGGAGACCAGCTCCACATCTACTCCCTCGCATTTGCCCTCAACATCCGCAGCATGGATTAGAAATTCAGCGCAGTAGGGGGCGATCCGATCAAGAACCTCAGCAGTCACAAGAAGGTCGGTAGGGGTCTGCCACCGATTCATCGCCACTCTCCACCCTTCTTCCACCCGTCGGGCACTCAAGTCGAGCACCACTCTGTCGATACCAACCTCTGCCGCTAGCTCCTTGAGACGATCAATCTGAAAGGCCCCTTCATTGTCAAAAAGCCAGGAAGTGACAATGATATGGCTGGCACCAGCATCCATCCACTCCGCGGCATTTCTCACATTGATCCCTCCTCCCAGCTGCATACCCCCAGGCCAGGCCCCGAGAGCCTCCCGGGCGGCCGCTTCGTTACCAGAGCCAAGCATAATCACGTGCCCCCCCGTGAGCTCATCATTCCGAAAGCGGTTGGCAAACCAAGCAGGCGGCTCACTAGCCACAAAATTTTCAATCGGACCCGGGCCTTGGTCTCGCAGGGATTCCCCTACGATTTGCTTCACCTTGCCTTCATGGAGGTCAATACACGGCCGGAATTTGGTCATAGCCAGAGCGTTAAAATGGCTCTTTATTACCAGAAAGCCAATTACCAATGCCTCTTTCGCTACTCTCGTGGTCTCTTCTTTTCCTAGCAGCAGCCGTTTTGCAGGGGGAGGAACCGCAACCGCCAGCCTCCTTGCCGGCTCCCAAGGCCAAGACCGCTCATGCCGGAATGGTGCTTATTCCCGGCGGCTCTTACAGACGGGGATCAGAGCACAAATTCAAGCAAACCCGGGCGGAATATCCCGAGGAAGGCCCTGTCCACGAAGTTACTGTCGATCCATTCTGGATGGACGCCACCGAGGTAACCAACCGGCAATTCCTGAAGTTTACCGATGCCACGGGCTATAAAACCCAAGCCGAACGAGGTTGGGACTCCAAAGATTTTCCAAACGCACCGCCGGAACAACTCAAAGGCGGAGCCCTCCTCTTCAAGCCAACCCCCCGCAAGGTTGAGCTATTCCAACCCGGTGCAGAATGGCAGTGGTGGCAATTCGTGAGAGGCGCTAATTGGCGCCATCCTCAAGGCCCTGATTCAAACATCGCTACCCGCATGGATCACCCGGTCGTCTGCATCACCCATGAGGACGCGCTCGCCTACTGCGAGTGGGCCGAAAAGAGGTTGCCTACTGAGGCGGAATGGGAGCGTGCTGCGCGCGGCGGCTTGAACGACAAGCTATTCAACTGGGGTGACGAGCCCAAGCCACAGGACAAATGGCAGGCCAATGTCTACCAGGGGGTGTTTCCGAACGAGAATACGGCCGAAGATGGATTCCCGGGAACTGCTCCGGTCAAATCATTCCCCCAAAATGCCTACGGTCTTTACGATATGGCCGGCAATGTCTGGGAACATTGCTCGGACTTGTATCGGCCTGATTACTACAAGACCTTTGTTAAACTTCCCGAGCCAAAGGCCAACCCCAAGGGACCTAATCAGCCCGTGAGCCAACCCATGGTGCAGCAATATCTGCAGACCAAGAACTACCCGGCCGAAAAACCATTCCATCGTCTGGCCTGGCTCTGGGTCACCAAGGGAGGGTCGCATCTCTGCCACCACACCTACTGCCTTCGTTATCGGCCTGCTGCCCGACACTATTCGGAGTCTCTCTCTCCCACCAACCATACTGGTTTCCGTTGCGTCAAATCTGAGTAACTCAAGGCTACACCTTGGAAGCACCAACCCAAGCTCCTCTCTTTTAGCGTGTCCTGGTTGAAGTCTCACACTTTCCATCATCGGGAATTCAGCGACCTCGAGGCCCTCTATCTGGCAAAGCAGAGAACCGGACTGAAGATCTCTCTCTGCATCCCAACCCTCAACGAGGAAAAGACGATTGGCGAGGAAATCGCGGTCCTTAAAACCGCCTTGATGGATCGCATTCCTCTTATCGACGAGTTCGCGGTCGTCGACTCCGGGTCGACCGACCGAACTCCTGAAATTTGCGCCTCCTCCGGGATCAACTTTTTCCACTCGGGAGACATCCTGCCCGGCTTTGGATTCAAACGGGGCAAAGGCGAAAACCTTTGGAAGGGCGCCTATCAGCTGACGGGAGACATCATCTGCTTCGTGGACGCAGACATCAGAAATATCCATCCGCGCTTTGTCTATGCCCTCATTGCTCCTCTTCTCCTCGATTCCAATACTCAATACGTCAAATCCTTCTACGAACGCCCTCTGGTCCAGTCTAGCGGGGACATCCGGGCCTCCGGAGGAGGGCGGGTAACCGAGATTCTAGTCCGACCCATGTTTTCACTATTTTATCCGGAACTCACCCAACTCTTCCAGCCTCTCAGCGGTGAATATGCCGTTCGGCGGGAGGTCCTCGAGCAAATCCCGTTTCCGGTGGGCTACGGAGTAGAAACCTCGCACCTGCTCGATGTCTACGAGCGCTGGGGAATGGGAGCTTTTGCCCAGGTAGATCTCGACAAACGAATACACCGTAACCAGTCCACCCCGGCCCTCGGACGCATGTCCTTCGGAATCCTGCAATCTCTCTTCAGTCGCTTGAGAGCGCAGGGGAAAATGACCACCTCAGGAGAGCTCTCCAGCATCTACCGAGCCCTTGAAATAGCAGGACCTCATTATCAGGAAATACAGACCGAGATCATCGAGGAGGAACGCCCGCCCCTTGTCGACGTTCCAGAGTATCTCAGGAGATTCCCCCGACCTCCCGCAGAACCTCAGAGCATCATACGCGGCGGAGCGAATCCACCCCCGAGTCCACAGAGAGGCGGATAAGCTGGCTTCCCGACCTTATGTCCATCGCCCTTGTCCACTACCACCTGCGTCCGGGAGGAGTCACCCGGATCGTGGAGCGCCAGTCGGAGGCCCTGACAACCGCGGGGATCTCACACGTTATTCTTACCGGCTCTCCACCCGAACAGAACTTTAACCTCCCCATCAGAGTAATACCTGAACTCGATTACTCGGAGACACAACCGCATCAAGACACCGGAGCCTCTTTACTGGTTGGGAAATTGCGCGCAGCTGCCATCGAGGCTCTAGGGCATGAACCTCAATGCTGGCACCTTCATAATCCTACCCTGGGCAAGAACCAACTCTTTCCCCAATTGGTCCGCACCCTCGCCGAAAGCCAGGTTCCTCTTGTGATGCACATTCACGATCTCGCGGAGGATGGTCGGCCCGAGAACTATCGTCTCCTTCGGAGCGCCGGAGAAATCTACCCTATCGCTCCCCAGATCCACTACCTCACGATCAACAGCCGGGACCTCTCCCGTCTCAGACACGCGGGAATCCCTCCGCAGCAGACATCATTACTTCGAAATGCAGTCACCCTGACAGGCTTGACAGATGACACCCCACCCAATGATGAAAAGTCAGCTCTCGTTCTCTATCCGGTGAGGGGAATCCGCCGCAAGAACCTTGGAGAGCTCTGTCTCCTTGCTGGCTTAGCTCCAGATCCTACCCAATTCGCCCTCGCCCTCCCCCCAAGCCCCTCCCAAGAGAACTCGGCTTACCAAAAGTGGATTGAGCTCGCAAAGAGACAGCGTTCACCACTTCAAATGGGGGTCGTTGGCGCAGAACTCGCTCCGCCCGGGGGAGGCTCAACCTTTCCGGCCTGGGCGCGCGCCTCAACCCACTTCATCACCACCTCCATCGCGGAAGGCTTTGGCCTCACCTTCCTGGAGGCTATCGCCTTTGGCCGCCCCTTGATCGGAAGAGATCTTCCCGAGATTACCAGCGACTTCCGGCGCCATGGAATCAATCTGAACTCACTCTACTCTGGACTACTTTTCCCTCGCCAATGGATTGATGAGGCTCGTCTCCACAGCATTCTCGAGACGCGCCTGCAACATCTCTACCGCTCCTGTGGTGAACAGCTGTCCGACTCCATAGTTACCGAGACTGCTGAGTCCCTCTTCAGTGAGGAGCTTTTAGACTTTGGCAATCTCCCTGAGTCTCTTCAGCTAGAGATTCTTCCCCGCGCCCTGGCATCTCCCGGAAAGATCCTTTGCCGAGAAGCCAATACGCTCTTACCCGCTGATGAATGGCTGCAAGGCGCCCTGCAACGGACGGGCTCTAATACTCCTGAGGACCTTGACCCGTGGTCATCATCAGCATTTTCGCAGGCCCACCGGGACCTCTATGATTCGCTCGCCGTCTGTCGGGCTGCGAAACCTACTTGGCTGGACCCAAGAAGCATCCTCCTCCAATACCTGCACCCACCGCAATTTCATTTCCTCCGCTCCTGAAGATGGGCCTCTCTCACCTTGAAACCATTCGCAGCCTTCTCTTTGCCGGGACGACCGTCCCTGCAGCCTGTGACGCAGTGCTTCCCCATCTACCCGGAATCAAAACTGTTATCTTCGACGTCTACGGAACCCTCCTGAGTTCGGGGCGCTGTAGACACCCCGCTCTAAAGGACTCCTCGATCGAAGACCTCCTTCGGCCGATTCTTCAGGAGCACAAGCTAACCCTCCCAAAAACCCCAAATTCCCTCGAGGCCAGCCTCGCCGCTTTGATTCAGAAAGAGCATCAGGCTTCCAAGGCCCAAGGGGTGACCCACTCTGAAGTGGAGATTCGTTCCATCTGGAGCGAACTCCTTCATCATCCGGTTGGACACGCCATTGAAGATATTGCTCTCCGATACGAATGCATCACTAATCCGGCATGGCCGATGCCGGGAGTGAGTCAGCTGATCACAGAGCTCAAAGCGAGGTCACTCTCTCTCGGGATTGTCTCGAACGCACAGTTCTACACCCCCCTCCTCTTTCCGGCCCTCCTGCACGCTACCCTCCCCGATCTCGGGTTCACTGAATCTCTCTGCCTCTTCTCCTACCAATACGGCTTCGCCAAACCGGGAGATGATCTATACCGGCTACTCAAGGAGCGTCTTATCGCCCAGGGAAATTTTCCCGACCAGGTTCTTTATATCGGAAACGATGCCCACAAGGACGTTCATCCGGCTGCCAAGGCCGGATTCAAAACCGCCCTTTTCGCTGGCGATGAGAACTCTCTCGATCTCCACCCGGAGAAATCCGGACTGCTACCGCCAGATGCGGTGGTTACCCATCTCAAGCAAATCCCTCGTCTCCTTGGAAAAAGATTGGATCAGACTAATTAGAGGGCCCTCCTGTCTCCCATGAAGCTTACTCCCGCCCGCTCGCCCGCTCGACCCAGATCCTGATCCATATTGGGCGACCTCTGACGGCGGTGATCCTTGGGATTTTCCTGATTCGAGTTGGCATCCTTCACTTTACGAAGCCGACCTGGTTCGCACCGATCGTCCCGGGGACCCTTGGAGACCCCCTATTCTGGGTTTACCTTAGTGGTGCCGCAGAAATACTCCTCGGCGTTGGCCTTCTGGCTCCTCGACCCCGCAGATCGAGCGCACTTGCAACCGCCGCATTCCTTATCCTCGTCTATCCCGCCAATCTTAACATGTGGATCAACGATATCGCGCTGGGAGACGGAACAGTCCTTTCAGGCAAAGGACATTTCATCAGGCTTCTAGTGCAAATCACCGCTATTGGAGTCTGCCTCTGGATCTCCCGTAAGCCCAAGATCTGAAGACCCTAGCACAGGAAAAACGGGGCCTTCACCGGAGAAGAGCTCACCCTTTTAGCGACCAGACAATCCGGCGTTAATCTTTTGCAAGCAAGCGTCAGCCTCATTCCGGATTCTAGGGCAGAACATTTACGTGACGTAACGATCCCGTAAATAACTGTCTATTCGGTCCAATATGCATGTTGATGGGTTTTCATGCGGACTGATAAAAGGTTTCTCAAACTCCTAGTGAGCGTTGTAGGTTAACCGTTACATAACATGGCAGTGCGGGGTCGTTCGTCACCCTTTTTTTGTAAGGCATACCCAATAGCCAACACCCTTTACCGCTCTTGCCCAATCCTAGGAGCTCTCCTTTCCGTGAGGGCGGCAGAATACTGGTAATACCAAACTCGGACCTGCTCTAGCCGATCGCCCTCCGGATCCCAACAGACAAACCGATCCCAAACGGCATCCGGGCCTTATTCTGCTGACCGCAAGGACTTTTCGTATTCTACGATTTTCTCGATCCAAGGATCCGATAGCTCCTCAAAATCGATATCACAGTCAACGCGGTCTAAAATCCCAACCGCCCCGAGGCGCAGCAATTCAGCCTCCAAGTCCTTAGCGAACCCGTTAAAGATATCATACCCGGAATCTCCGAGACCACAGATTGCGAACCTCTTACCAGAGTAGTGTCCGTCGGAATACTCCTTCAACTTTTCAAAATAGCCTACCGAATCGTCAGGCGGCTCCCCCTCTCCCCAGGTGCTCACAACGAAATAGAGATCGGAAAGCTCCGAAATGCCTTCCGGATCAGAATCGAATATATCAGCGCATGCGACCTCGATTCCACTCGCCTCAAGGTCCTCCTGTAACTTCTCTGCAACCTCCTGCGAGTTGCCGGTCTGGGTGGCAAAAAAGATTTGAGATTTGTGCATAGGGACTCCTACAGGATTTATCCGGGTTTGGCTAATGGTGGGTTGTCATTATTCCTGTCTCTTTTCCACAAAACTTCCAGAAGATGAATCCTCGAATGCTACCCTGAAAATCTTGTATTCAAGTTTTCGCGGATCTGCCACTCCCCGGGCACCCATTTTCTCAAGAGGATCAATTTCTGCTTTACCGCAACTTGACCTTTTCAATCACCGTACCCCCTGCCGGATCCGTCAGGATTCGAACACGGTCCTGAGCCTGAAGCCCTCGGAGACCACGGGTTCTCTGTAGAACAGTCACGACCTCTCCTCCATCCTTTCCTATACGGATTTCATAAGCGGTCTTATTCGAGAGCTTATCGCCAATCCCACCCAGCAGGCCGCCTACCAGAGCACCTTCGAACGCCGCGCCGTCGTCTGACCCGATCAGCGCTCCCGCAATCACTCCACCCACTACCCCGCTACGGTCATCGGGCGAGTCATTGTAAACAATCTCCTTGATCGCAAGAACCGTCCCGAGTTCTTCCTTATAGGACTTTTGCAACTGCATGGTGGTCACCGGGGTCTTGACGCTTTGACACCCCGCGGCAAGCAACCCTGCTAAGCCCACCATACCAACCAACAAATGAACCTTGCGAATCATGAGGAAGCAATACCACTTCTTCCACCCAGAGCAAGCGGACAGAGAGTCTGGTAGAATTACCACGTCAGCAATAACACCAAAGAAAGGCCTACCCAGCCGGGGATACCCTCTCAATGAGAGTGAGAAGCCTAGAAAATGATGGCCACCAAACTCAAAAGCCACAAACCGCATCCGAAAAGGAGGCTTAACCGCATCCTGTGAACAGGTGAGACAACCTTTTTGGTTGCCCTCGTGAGCCAATTCGGTGGGAATGAGAGGCTATGAAACTTGGTTGGATATTTCTCTCGCGATGCTCCTTCCTGTTGAGCTTTTCCTCAGCAACTCATGCCTCCGTCTCTGACTGGCAGACTTCTGTATCCTCCCAACCCAGCCTGCTCCATCATTATAGCTTTGATGGATCTACTGACGCGGAGCGTACGAGCGACCTGAGGGGGACAGCTGATCTGACATTGCGGGTATTTGGCAGCGGAAGGCCTGATCAATTGCAGTGGGGAGTAGCCGGCTTCGATTCCTCCTCAGAGGCCGTCCAAACGTATCGGGGGCCCGGCACGGATAACGCAGAGGGCGCTTACCTGCGCACGGAATCTATCACCTTGGGAAACGCCATTTCCTTTGAGTTACTCTTTTCACCATCGGAACCCGAGATCACCGGTGGCCAGTGGAACCTTGGTTATATTCTTTCCACCAGATCAGGAAATGATCGCGGCTATTTTCTGACCCAGGGCGGACCTCTTCCTAGTAGTGGCAGAAGGATCAAAAGCACGATAGGAAACTCCCACAGTGATGCAAATACTACCACTTTACTGGAGAGCTTTACCCCTGGCCATTGGTATTACGTTGCAGGCTCTTACATCACCAGAGGCGGAAGCACCACTTGGACGAACTATGTCGCGGACCTAACCATGGGGCAAACGAACCTAACAGCCGTTGGCCCCTTCACTAATTCCGGAGGCACATACCCTCTGGTTCCTACTCCGTTGGGGATTGGTGGCCGGTGGGATGCTCAGGAAGCCTTTTCAGGCCTCTTCGATGAGGTGGCTTTTTACGATCAAGACCTTCCCTCCAGTGTCTTCCAGAGGCACTTGTCATTGCTGGTGGGAGCTCAGATCAACCTTGAGCTCAAGGCCGACGATGATGACCTTGTTCTCTCCTGGAGGAGCCAGTCAGGGAAGCGCTATAACATTCGCAGCTCCACGGATCTTTCTGGAGATCCGGCCACCTGGCCGGTCTTCGACAACCTTGAGAATCTGACAGCCACTCCTGATAAAAACACCCTGACGATCGATCAGCCTGTGGACGCTCAGCGTTATTTCGTTGTTGAGGAGTTCCAGCCGCCTCCAGTGGTCTATTACATATCGGGCTTCGAGGAGGGCTCAGAGGGTTGGACAAGCTTGATCAACGATCAGCAGGGTGCCACCACCTGGGAACTGGGAACTCCCTCCGCAAGCACTGGACCTCTCACCGGAGCCAATGACTCTGAATACGCCTGGTCCACCAACCTTGGAGATTATGGCCCGAACTCCAACATCTCGCTGAGGTCTCCGATTATTGATCTGAGCTCCGCTACTGATGCTGAGTTATCTTTCAAGGCCTACCGCGATGCCGATGGCTTTGGTGATACCGCGGCTGTTCGCTTTTTGAGAGCCTCCAACCTGCTTCTCCTGGGTGATGAGGTTCCCATCGATATGGATGTCTTTGATAGCGGGTGGACTACCATCCGGATGCCACTTCCACCGGATTCTGCTGGCACCGGCATTATCATTGAGTGGAATTTTATTAGTGATGATACCCTCGACGCCTTCAGCGGCTTGTCTCTTGATGATGTGACCGTGAGCGATTGACCTCTTTGTGACGAACGCATCCCCCCGCACATCCCAACAAGCTGTCTTCTCGGGTCAACACGGCGCTAGCAAACATCCACTATAGAGTGAAGAGCTCCACCGATCGAAGATCTACTCCTTGGACTCTTTCAGCGATATTATTTGATTCGAACCTTATTATATTGAGAAGCCTTGTAGGTAGCGGCCTCTACCGTCAGACGAGTCAGATTGGGGAGCCCCAAACGCTTGAGCTCCTCTTCAATGATTCGAAAGTTAGTCACCTTTGAACCCTTCCGCCCATACTCATGCGTCGTCTTTCCGGGAACCCCAAAGCCACCCAGTTCCACGATCGCCGCACCCCAAACCTCTCGGGCGTGATTAAGAAGCCCTCGGCGTACAACCTCTTTCCCTCGATCATTGCCAGACGGAATATCAACAACGATAGCGACACATGGCATATCTCTCTCCTGACGCGCCTTCAGAAAAGCATAGCGAACGCTGTAATTGGCCAGGAGGCCCTTGCTAGCCCTAAAGCAGGAAAAGCTTACCCGCTCATCCTTGATCTCGGGGACGAGCGGGACCACGCCCGCGAAATCCTCAGAAAAGTAATCGAGAGTTCTCAAAAGGCCCTGCCCGTTGACCCCGCCCCCACAAAGAATGAATCCAATTATGGTAATTCGTGCTGAGTTCATCGCTAAGATCTTACTTTCAACCCTAACCAAGCCGGATGCCACCACCAATGAGCGGAGGGCAACAAAGACTGGGCGCCACCACGCTCCCAAGCCTTCGCCTCGCCTCCTCTCCGGCAAGTCTCTGAACTCTTGTCCAAGCCGATTAAACCCTCTTTTTTCGGACCGAAGAACGGCGAAGAATGGGCTGACATCAACCTGAAAGCCAGTGAGAACAATGGTAAACGCAACAAGCGTAACCTTCATTGAACCACAGCCTTCCGGTAGGTCCTCCAAGGCGCTCAGGAGCGCAAACGGCCTAGCTGCCTAGCAGTTACCGCGGAGCTCTGTGAGGGATCAATCTCTCCAACTCTAGGGAGCTGGTGCACTTGCTTTCGGCTCCCGGGAAACTGCCCGATCTACAGGAAGCTCTTCGGCAGTTACCGGCGGAAAAGTGACCTTTCCAGTAGCGGCCCACTCCGTCCCCCGAAGCAAGGTCTCCTGAAACGCCACTCCCAGCATTGACCTGCTATCGTGCCCCATCACGGTATGAAAAATACGACCCTTTCCGTAGCTAATTGTCATCAGCACCGGTTCATGGCGCTCGGAGCCGCCCTTGGCTAATGCGGTAGCCAGAATCTTCATGTTCTGAGCCGGTCCGCGCAATCGATCGTAGAGCTCTTCCTTCGCTTGCAGGAACTCCTTGGGTAGACCTTTTGTGATTGGGTGCTCTGTGTCGCGGACCACCACCTTGTACTCCCACGCACGACCGTGCGAACCTCCGCGTCCTTTGGAATCATCTCTGACCACCTTGCCGTCCTTCCAGTAAACGTAGGGCCCATCTTTTTCGTTACGGCCACCCCAGCCACCAAGTCCAATCATCAGATTGTATTCCTTCCATTCCCGGAACGAGTTGTCCGCAGCGTGAACTACCACCAGATTCCCTCCCTCCTCGATGTATTTGACGAAAGCCTTCTGGGTCTTCTCCTGCCATGGCTTACCGTTATAGTTAGAGAGAATCACATCATAGGCCGAGAAATCTACAATCCAGTCAATCACATCAGCCTCGGTGACCGTTTCTGTGTGAACACTGAACTTACCACTAGCCTCGAGAGTAGATTTCATCACCGGCGAACAACGTCTCCAGTCGTGATTATTCTGACCGTCAATCAGCAGAACCTTGATCTTTTGGTCTCCAGCGTGATGGTCCGCAATCGCGGCCGTGGGGTTCAAAAAAAGCAGGAGTCCTGCCATGGCAAAAAGTAGCTTTTGAGTCTTAGGCATGGCGCAGCTAAATCTCCCCATGGTTTTGATGCAATCAGAATAAAGACGCATAGATCCAAGGGAAACAATGCCTAGCGCGCCGGGATTAGGGTTTTGTCGGAACTGGTTTCGACCCCCTCGCTATTCCACCACGTTTCCGACACAAGGACTCCACCTTCCCAGACTCCTCTGAACTTCTTCTGCCCATTCGGGGACGGACTGTCGTAGTAATACCATGAAGTTCCCCCGAGCAGGCGATGATCGCTGGATCTCGATCGTATTTGTCCCGAACGATAGAAGGTCGTCTCCGAGTGTCCCTCGCTACCATAAAAGGTATCCGAGAAATGCCTCTGATCCGAATAGTAACCTTCTCCGTGCCCCTCTCGTTGACCATTCCGGTAGGGAATAAAAAGGGAAACTTCTATCTCTTCCGCAAAATCCTCAAGCGTCACCACTTGCTTTTCCCATCCACTGAACGGCTCAACCTCTTTGTTCAGGTAGGCGCGGTCCTCTTTCCAACTCAACAAGGACGGTCCTACCGCTTCCAAATCGCGGAGCTCGTAGCGGCTCCTCTTCTCGTCAAATGGGGTTTCCTCTACCAGGTTTGCAACGAAGGCCGCTACCAGCATCCAAGCAATACACAATAGAATCACGAGTCCGGGTCGCTCACTGGGCAAGCTCCTGAGCCGTTTGAGAAGAGAGGGCATAATCCAGGCGATTTCTACCAAGTCTGCAAGATTGAGCGCAAAGGAAAACCACGCTGCATACCGGGTTGAGGTGTGACGCTTGCGCGACATGCTCATTCATCATCCAAACGCACCTATCGGTATAAACATTATTCCGCTTTATAATTGCCTGTAGCGACATCTCGTGTGAACCCTTCGTTAACTATTTTGAGCTGTCATGACGAATCCACCCATTCCCCAATTTCCCATTCAGGCTCCGCAACACTTCCAGCCTCGGACCAGTGGCCTAGCAATTGCCAGCCTCGTATGCAGCCTCACTGGGGTTAGTTTACTCGCTGTTATCTTCGGACATATCGCTCTTGGCAAAATTCGTCAGAGTAACGGAGCCGTCGAAGGGAGGGGTCTTGCTCTGGCCGGGACTATTGTGGGTTACGTAGGTTTCGCCCTATCTATCGCTATGTTCATCGCCTTTTTCATCATTCCTCTTGTCTTGGTAGGAGGAGCCGTCGCCGCCGGAGGAGCGGTGGTTACTGGGGCGGTTACTGAGATGGTACAAAACGTCGACCAGACCAATGAAGAGCTACAATCCATTAACGACGCCCTTACGGAATACAGCGAACGCGCGGGTCATTTCCCATCCGAGGACCAAGGGATAAAGGCTCTGGTAACAGAGCCCACCACCGCACCTCTTCCAAAGAACTGGAAGGCCTCTTTTTCCACGTTGCCTCTCGACGCATGGGGTCACGAGTTTGTTTACCGACTACCCGAAGACCCTAATCCAGAGGATCCTCTCAACCGCCCCAGGCCCGAGGTCATTTCCATGGGAGCGGACGGAGTAATCGGAAACTACGATGATCAAAGCACCGAGGAACTTCTCCCTTAAGCCCTGCCCATCCGGCAACCTCCCTCTTATCTACGGATAAGCCGTGCAGAGGCGCACTCGGAGCACCTCCTCTCTCCTCCAATTCATTTTCCGTAAGGCTTCAGTCGGCAGACTGGGAGAGAATCTTCCCCGGATTGCATATTCTTCTAGCTGCCCGGAGCATCTACCAGAAGAGGAGAGACTGGGTGCTTGGGTCGGCTAGCATTCGACCTGCCACTCCCGAGGTGGACTTAAAGAGCATAGCGGAGTTTTCTTCGCTCTCACCCCCCTCTTCCTTTGCCGGCAAGAGCCCGGCATCTCTTCCTTATTGCTTGGGGTTGTTTTTCTCGATGAAGAAACCAGTGGCTCCCTCGAACTCCTTGGTCGGGCTTTCCTTGTTGATAAGAAGTTGGCCGATTGAAGTGAACCCCCGTTTTTTACGATCCTCGGTAATGGTGATCGTGTCCCACGGCCCGCGGCTTTTGTCCTGTTGCCAAAGCCTCCCCTTGCCGTTGACCAGATCGACCTCCTTCAGGTTAAGCTCCAGCTTGTCTCCATCGACCGATACCACAAGGTAGTTCGGCTTGGTCGTGCGCCCAATCAGTCCGCCATGGGCGATTTGCTGAATTCCATCCCGCTGAGTACATGTGACCGCATGCACTTCACCGCAAAGGTAGAGATCTACACCGCCTCTTTTCATCGCCTTCCAGAAGCCCGACTCCCGACCCTCAACGGTCAGCATCCCGGATGAACTGAAGGTCCTCACTGGTCTAAGAATGGGAGTATGCCCCATCACGACGATATGGTCGACCTTGGGGCCATGCTCATTCAGCACCCGCTCAAACCATTCAAGTTGCCGACCTGTCACGCCGGCCGCAATCTCACCCTGATCACTCTTCCCCTTCTCAAAGACGTCCACCGAGACAAAGAGCGCATTCTTGTGCAACCAGTAAAAGGCCGTTCCCTGCATATGGTCAGGTCCATTAAGAGGCATTTTCAGATGCCGGCGAAACGCATCCTTATAAAACGGGACCGCATCAGCTCCAGCTCCTCGCCATGGATTATCTCGAATCTCGTGATCCCCCAGCGCGGCATAGACTTTCAGACCGTGATCCTTGAACCGCTGGACCCAGCCGGGGTAATACTTGTTTGCCCAGCGATCAATCTCCTCCTTACCGGTTCCCCAGTGCCCCATCACGAGGTCCCCGGCCACCATCGCAAAGGCAGGACTCTCCTTCTTCATCGAACCGAGAATGAACCCAAGCGCTTCCTCCCAGCCTTTCTGAGGATACTCGATGTCGAAATTGAGAAAATCGGGAATACTGACAAAGCTCCACGCACCCTGATCCAGCCCTCCCGGATCCAGCGAAGAGTCCTCCGCCTGCAATTGCTGCAGCCTGAAACCCATCATCAGGAAAAGGATCACCAGAAAAATTGCGGGAGCTTTCATGACTGGCTGGCTTTACACCGCTGGTGCCCAATCCACAAGCAGGCCTGCGGCTAACGGGGGCAAGAGACACTTGCTGATTGGTGCAAGTGTTACTCTTTTTCCCCTGACTTTTTCTTAAGCTTTTCGGGCAAGACCTTGCCGCGCTTATTCTTTCAAGTCCCAGTTCAAGTTTCACCACAGCTAGACAGCGCCAACAGCAGTGGGAGTGTGAGGATAGCCAAAAGCGCCTTCATACTGTGACTCCTAACCCTCCTTCTTTCCCTGTCAAGGTTGAGTCGTTTGTTTGGTTTCCAAAGTTCCCAGGAGTTTCTCTCGGGCTAGCCAAGGGGGCTTGTGGCTACCGGGGGCGGCGTGGTAGACCCCAAGGTGTCACAGCCTTAGCCTCAACAGGATCAAATAAGCTTCGGGCTACCCTCTCCTCTACTATTTCCAAAACGTCAGACCAACCAGACTCATGCCCAATTTTCAGTATACGGCGATCGACGCGCAGGGACAGCATACCACCGGCACAGTCCAAGCCGGATCTGAAGCGGAGGCTACAAGCTTGCTTAGGAGTCAGAAGCTCTTCCCGACAAAAATCGTTGAACCAGGGAGAGACTCTCTAGGAGCAGCTGGGAAAAAGGCTGCCACCAAGGCGAGAGGAGGGAATAAGCCTAGAGGCGCAACGGGGGGCCTTATAGTGATAGCCTGTGGGCTTATCCTTTTAGTTGGGGCCCTCTTCAGCCAGAACCTTATCAATGAGGCAAGGACTTCCGAGGAAGCGGCGCGTGCGGAAATCTCCGCACAGCAAAGGCTTACTGAGGACCTTGAGGAACAATTACGTCATACGGAGGAACTGCTTCTTGACAGCGAAAAAGCGAGAGCAGAACTCACTGAGGCTCTCGAAAATCAACAGGGCGAGTAAACCTAGGCTACGGGGCCCCTGCCGGGACAAAAGCCCATTGCGAGGCAGCGTCACTCTGGGGAAAAATATAAACTATTAGAAAATCGGAGTGAGCTATTGCTCTTCAGCCTGTTCAGCTTTGGTGTTCCAGGAGAGAGGAATGTAGCAGGTGCGGTCAGGAGAAGCATAAGCTCACTGGGCTACTAGCTCGATTGGCGGAGGGCAAGAGAGCGATTAATATCACTCCCAAGGGTATTCTATGTATTCGACTCCCACAGATCGAAACTTTCCCTTTTCAGGTATCACAAATTGAGTTTTGTGTCTCTTTATCCATTCAATCCTGGAACGGGGGATGTTGAGGTCAGATGCCGAGAACGCCCTTTGGTAATCTCTATATTCATCTCCAGCGGGGCCCATATGCAGGGTGCGAAAAGTCACGGTATCGTTCTTTTCCCCCACGAACCAATACAGTTGCTGTGCGGGACTTAGTGACATATGACCCAGAAGTTTTGAGCCGCCACCGTCTTGCTCCGTAAAGATCACCATATCTCCTGTCTTGATATCATCGGCTCGCTCATTCTGTTCCCAGGGATGCTCTAAGCATTCGCCTCCGAAAGATCGGAACTTTCCCTTCTTAGGCATCACAAATTGAGTTTTTCGTCTCTTGATCCATGTAATCTTGGAACGAGGAATGTTTATGTCAGATGCCGAGAACGCCCTTTGGTAATCTCTATATTCATCTCCAGCGGGGCCCATATGCAGGGTGCGGAAAATCACAGTATCGTCCTTTTCCCCCACGAACCAATACAGCAGGTGCTCAGCACTTAGGTGCATATTCCCAAAAAGTTTTGAGTCGCCATCGACGCCTTTTGTAAAGGCCACCATGTCTCCCGGCTGGATGCCATCGGCTCCCTCGTCCATGTCAGAAACCACGGCGCAGGAAGGAAAGCAGCAAAGCAGCAACCATAATAAAACAACCCTAAGCGCTCTGAGGAGGTTCATAACTCCCCATCCCTTATCAGCAGTGAGCTTTGGAAGGCAATCACGGGAGCCCTACCCGGGAACAAGCCCATTGCGAGGCAGCGTCACCCCGGGAAAGAATCTCAACTGTTAGAAAGTCATGGCAACCCAAAAAAGGTTACCCCCCCGCCGCCATCACCACCGCCCCCGCTGTCTCCACCATTCCCGCCTGGCACATACTCTTCGCTACGAATTTCACGCAAACGCTCTTGTATATATGCATTCTCTACACCTGGGGGCAGGTGAACAATATCAGGCGGAAAATACAAGCGGATGGCTAAGCTGGAAATCATGTATCCGCCCAGAGCCACGCTCATATAGATAAAGAATCCAACTGCTAGGCATCCGAGTAGTTGGCCCGACAACCCTGTCCTAATGAAAAAATAAAAAGCTATAGCTGACGCGATGCCAACCACTGCGGCTATCGTCGTTATAACCTCCCAGGTTCTCTTTAGCTTCTCATTACGCCGCCGAGCAACCCTGTCTATCAACTCAGGGTAGCTTTCGTCTGCCTGCGTTTTCTCTGCGGTATCCACGTCCTTAGAGCACTCATTACCAACAAAGTGCAATATGAGAAAGGTTCTCTCGTATCAAACCCGGTTCTAGGCTGCTCAATGAAACGCTAGGAAGAGGGCGGGTTTTTAGGGGGAATAAAGCTGGGATTGGCCTTACCCATGTAAGCGTTTTGGTAGTAACCACAACTGGATAGCGCCCCAAGGGCAACTGAGGCAAGAACCACTAAAATTACTTTCTTCATCGCTACATCTTACCAAGTCCTCTCTTCTTACCGTGAATTCATAATGACGATGAAGTCATTGATCGGACCGATAGTTTCTCCTCAATAAAATTGCAACTGGTAGCAATATCCGGATAAGGGGATACTTTATGCATGATTTGGACTAGCGCTAAGATGACCTGTCGTGCCCTGCCATTATTTCTTTTAGCCTTGGCCTCTGGCATGAAGGCCCAGGAGCAGCAGCAATCGTCAGCGCCCTCCAATTCCATCGTGGATGCCGCACGATCCCAGATTGGAGTTACGCTTATCTATGACCCTGCCTATGTCGCCCTTGATTATCCGGGGGGTGATGTTCCGAGGCAAAAGGGGGTGTGCACCGATGTGGTGATCCGCGCGCTTCGGCGAGGGAAAGGCATGGATCTGCAGAAATTAGTCCATGAGGACATGAAGAGCCACTTCATGGCATATCCCGGGATCTGGGGGCTGCGAAGACCTGACCGGAATATCGACCATCGCCGCATCCCAAATCTCAGGATATATTTTCAGAGAAAGGGCTATCTCCTGCCGGTGACCCGGAAGCCTGCGAACTATCAGCCGGGAGACTTAATCACCTGCACCGTGCCGCCCAATAGGCCCCACATCATGATTGTCAGCGACCGGCAGGATAGGCATGGGATTCCTCTTGTGATCCATAACATAGGCCGAGGGACCCGAGAAGAGGGAGCACTGTTAAGCTACCCTCATACAGGACACTACCGGATCAGGTAATGCGGTCAGGGAACGCGTGGGTTACTCCTGAACCAATCCGCGCAGTCCTCTTCGTCCAGATAAATTTCCAAAACGTCAGACTAACCAGATTCATGCCCAATTTTCAGTATACGGCGATCGACGCGCAGGGACAGCATCAAGTGCAGGACGGAGAAAGAAATGGTCTTTTGGAGTTTTCACCTATAGGTAGGACCTTGATAAGGAAAAGGACACAAAGATGAGCAAGGTCGCATATATTCAGGTCATTAACTTCAATCTTCAGGGCATTACCCGGGATGATTTCATGGGTGTTGCAGATGAGGTGGCCCCAAATTTCGTTCAACTCCCGGGGCTAATCTCAAAAGCCTGGCTAAGTGACGCAGCCAGCAATACGTATGGCGGGGTGTATTACTGGGAGAGCCAGGGACATTGCGATGCCTACCGGGCCAGCGAGCTCTACGCTCAAGCCCTGGCAAACAATCCCAACTTCACGAACTTGTCGGATAAAGGGTTTGATGTTCTGGAAGGCCCCAGCCTGGTGACCCGTTTATAAGACAACGCGCTCAAGCTTAAGCGATCCAATTTGAAGGCTCACGGGAACCCTACGGATGACTAAGTGGCGCGGAAGGTCGCGTCACCCCGGGAGAAAAATGTAGAACTGTTAGAATCTGCAATTAGCTAAATCTGTTAGAGAGAAGGTCCCACCAAGAAAAAAGGACAACATGAGAAGTGCCATCCCGCGTGAAGACCAGATCCTAAAGGCCGGGTAACT
>JAQWTV010000014.1 GCA_029242545.1 Roseibacillus sp. | reverse complement strand
TGCTTCAGCGCGGGTGTCATCGGTTTGGGAAATAAGAAGGCGCTTGTTATCGAAAAGAAGGAAGAAGTTTACACTCTCAAGAAACGGAGCGGTCACCTCAAACCGGGCCCCAAGGGGCCAGCGCTGACACCGGATGAGAGCCGGCTTTGGGCTTTTCTCTTTGCGAAGAGCCAGTCCCTCGAGCTCGACCATGAACATTACGAACGTATTAGTGAGGCGCGCAAGCAGCACCGCAAGGCGATCGAGGCACGAGCGGATGGAGTCACCTTTAAGAGGAACCTGCCGTGGCTTGTTCCAGGGCTGGTCCTCTCGGTCGCTGGGGCCGCTGTTCTTCCGCTTGGATGGTTATATTTGCCGATAGTCATGGGCGCGGGATTTTTTGGTGGGCTCAGTGCCCTCTTTGGGTCGCCTTTCTTTGCCGGCACTCGACTAACTCACGGTGTCATGGGCTGGATGTGGCCCTTCTACTTTATGGTCGGGGTTGGCGTTTGGGGTGCGCAGAGGATTCCCACTGACGCTTTCGACATTTATACTCCTTCATGGGTCGCCGGAGCGGGCATTCTTTTTGCCGGGGTGCTCTTCCATGTTTTTTACCACCTGATCAAGGCGCCGACCCGGCGCGGGAGAAAATTGCTGGATGAGATTGAGGGGTTCCGGCGCTACCTGAGTGTCGCGGAGCAAGAACGTCTTCGGCTCTATGCTCCACCGGAAACTCCGGAGAAGACCCTCGAGCTCTTTGAGGAGTTCCTCCCCTACGCGGTGGCACTTGGCTGTGAGCAGCAGTGGGGGGAGCAATTTGAGGAGGTCCTGAAGGCGGCGGGGGTAGACCCCTCCTCGGGCTCTTACAGCCCGGGATTTTACCGAAGCGATTCAGGCTGGACGAGTGGTGCTGGGATGAGTGGCTTTGTAAGCGATCTTTCTGGAAGCTTCACAGGGTCCTTGAGCTCCTCTGCCAGCGCGCCTTCCTCAGGAGGCGGCGGCGGAGGAGGAGGTGGTGGTGGTGGTGGTGGTGGTGGTGGATCCGGAGGTGGTGGTGGCGGCGGAGGCGGTGGCGGCTGGTAGTTGATCAGGCCTGTGGCGGGCCCCGACTGTCCAGATTAGGCGGCCCGGAGGCTGCATAAAGGTTAGTGGGAGCTGAAATTCAAGGGCTGTAGCCGGCCTCACGGGCAAGAAGCTAGCGTGCCCTCTCGGGCGAAAACAGCGCCACTGCTGCTGGCGGGACGCTCGGCACCGTTTGGGCGGGGCAGACTTTGTGAATGATTTCACAAATTCATCTTGCCCGTTTCAGGGGGGGCATCTATGCAGCGCCAAGCTCCTTTCTCAAATGCCGTCGAGATCCCGCTTCGTGGCCCTCCAGTTTTCCCGACTGGTTGCATTGCTCCCCTTTCTCTTTTTGGGGCTTGGCGAGGCGTTTGCCGCCGCCGGTCACGACCATCTTCCCCAGAGTGCGGAGGAAGTGGCCAAGCCCTTCGGAATCCCGATCACCAACTCCATGATCATGGTGTGGGTGGTCGCACTCGGGATCATCATTCTGTGTCGTCTGGCGACCAAGAAAATGCAATTGGTTCCCAGTGGACTCCAGAATCTCGTGGAGTGGTTGGTTGAAAGCCTCTTTAATTTCTTTGCCGGTATCATGGGGGAGCATCTTGCGAGGAGATCGTTCTGGTTTTTCGCTACCTCCTTTATCCTGATTCTTTGCTGCAACTGGGCGGGATTGATTCCAGGGGTAGGAACGATTGGGCTGACGGCCGAAAATGCGCCGGCTGGTGACCAGTTCCGGCCGTTTTTCCGAGGAGCGAACGCGGACCTCAATCTGACCATGGCGATGTCGGTGACCTTCTTTGGCCTATGGTTTTACTGGGCGTTCACCGAGATCGGGCCCAAGAATTTCTTCGCGCACATTTTCGCCCCGAAGGGGGATTTCGGGAAGCTGATGTTGGTTCTGATGGTGCCTCTGTTTCTTTTTGTCGGAGTCATCGAGGTGATCTCCATTGCGGTCCGTCCGGTGGCTCTGATGTTCCGGCTATACGGCAACGTGTATGCCGGTGAGAACATGCTGGAAACTCTGATGATCATGGACAAGGTGCCCGACTATCTCAAGTGGCTACCGGCCTTGCCTTTCTATTTTCTGGAACTTCTGGTGGGCCTGATCCAAGCCCTCGTTTTTGTCCTGTTGTGCGCGGTGTTTACCAAGTTGATGTGTGAGCATCATGACGAAGACCATGAGGAGAGTGGGCACGCTGAACCGGACCCCGAACCAGCAGCCGGCTCCTCTGCAGCGAATTCCTAGAAACACTCTTACCGGTTGGACCATGGAGCACGTGGAAGCCGGTAAAACGAACGAAACAAACAATAACAATAGAAACAATGGACATCCTCATGCAATTTCTTGCCAACGTTCCTTACCTTTTCGAGCTTCTTGCTGCGATAGAGGGTAAAATCCACGTTGGACTTGCTGCCGTTGGAGCTGGTGTTGGAGTGGGCTTGGTTGGCGCCAAGGCCGCTGAGGCCGTAGGCCGTAACCCTGGCGCTCAGGGTGGAATCCTGACGATTGGGATTATCTTCGCCGCACTGGCGGAGGGACTCATCTTCATCTCCATCTTCCTCGGATAACCGGGATTTAGGGAGGGCCCTCTTCGGAGAGCCCTCCCTCCCAGTCTGACTTTCGTTTCCATTCCCCCTCTTTCCTCATGCCCCTCGATAACATTCTGGTCCTCGCAGCAGCGGCTGCGACTGAAGCCGAAGGCGGCAACGTTGCCTCCGAGATCTTTAAACAGTTCAAGATTTACCCGATTACCTTCGCCTGCCAGTTGGTCAACTTCCTCATCGTCTGCGCGGTGTTGAAGAAGTTTGCCTATGGTCCGGTGAGGGGAATGCTGGATGCCCGGAAAAAGAGAATCGCGGATGGCGAGGCTAAGCTTGCGGAGATTGAGAAACAGATCGCGGAGAGTGAGCAACGCACTCAGGAAGCGGTTCAAGAGGCCAACGAGCGTGCCAAGCGCCTGATTGACGAGGCCAAGGAAAGTGCGGTTGTCTTGGGTGAGAAAAAGACCCAGGAAGCCTCCGCGGAGGCCAAGGGGATTATTGCCAAGGCTGAAGAAGCGGCCCGTGGTGAGAAGGAAAAAATGCATTCGGATCTCAAGCGGGAGTTTGGCCGGTTGGTTGCGAACACCACCGCTCAGGTGACTGGCAAAGTTCTCAATGATGATGACCAGCAGCGAATCAACGAAGAGGCCATGGCCGAAGTTGAAAGCTAGCAGACGGCTTTTACTACGATGAAAATTTCCCGCGAAGCATCGACCACTGCCCGACGAGCCTTCCGCATGTGCGTTGAAGGAGACCGGGTGGTCGATGAGAAGCTGCGGCGGGTCTTTAAGAAAGTCGCGGAATCCAAACCGCGTGGCTGGCAGGCTATTCTGCACGAACTCAAAAGGCTGATCCGCCTTGAGATGGAGCGACGGCAGGTCCTCGTCGAGAGTGCCAACACTCTGGATGACTCTTCCAAGGGCAGGGTCCAAGACAGCCTCTCCCGCCAATATGGCGATGATCTCACTTTTGAGTTCAAGGTTACCCCCGAGCTTCTTGGCGGAATGCGGGTGCGTGTTGGCAATGATGTCTGGGACGGCAGCGTCAAGGCCCGCCTGGATCGTCTCTCGAACTCTTTTTAATCACTCTCTAACTTACTTTCTCTCTCAAACTCAATTCCCACTGTCATGAGCAACATCCTACAGGAACTGGAACAGGAAATCGCAAACGTCTCCGCGGGGGTCGCCAAGACCAACGTTGGGACCGTCCGGGAAATCGGTGATGGCGTCGCCAAGGTCGAGGGCCTCAGCGAGGTGCAGCTGAATGAGATGATCGAGTTCCCAGGAAATCTCTTTGGCCTGGCCCTCAACCTCGAGGAAGGTGAAGTGGGAGTCGTGATGCTGGGTGAATCAAGGCATATTGCTGAAGGAGATGAGTGCCACACGACTGGGAAGCTTCTCTCTGTGCCGGTTGGCAAGGGGCTCCTTGGACGCGTGGTGGATGCCCTAGGGCGTCCGGTGGATGGCAAGGGAGATGTCCAGTCCGACGACAGCTACCCTGTCGAGAAAATTGCTCCCGGGATCATTAAGAGAAAGTCAGTGAGCGTGCCAGTTCAGACCGGGATCGCTGCAATTGACGCCATGATCCCCATTGGTCGGGGACAGCGGGAACTCATTATTGGAGACCGCTCTACCGGGAAGACTACCATTGCGGTGGATACGATCATTGCCCAGGCCCAGCAGAATAAGGCCGCGAAGGAAGGGAGCTTGAAGAACCATAAGCCTCTCTACTGCGTCTACGTGGCCATCGGGCAGAAGCAGTCCAGTATCGCCCGGACGATTGCGACCCTCGAGAAGGCCGGGGCAATGGACAATACCATTGTGGTTGCTGCCGCGGCCTCGGATTCCGCCACCAATCAGTTCCTTGCGCCTTACTCAGGCTGCGCGATGGCGGAATACCTCATGGATCAGGGAGAAGATGTCCTGATCGTGTATGATGATCTCTCCAAGCAGGCTGTCGCCTACCGCCAGGTGTCGCTCGTGCTACGCCGTCCATCCGGCCGGGAGGCCTACCCAGGAGATGTATTTTACCTGCACAGCCGCCTGCTAGAGCGCTCGGCCCGCCTCTCTGACGCGGAGGGCGGAGGCTCCATTACGGCGCTTCCTATCATCGAGACTCAGGCAGGGGACGTCTCGGCCTACATCCCGACCAACGTGATTTCGATCACAGATGGCCAGATCTTTCTCGAAACAGATTTGTTCTATCAAGGCATCCGACCCGCAATTTCCGTGGGCCTTTCTGTCTCGAGGGTGGGCTCTGCGGCGCAGACCAAGGCGATTAAGAAGGTGTCCGGAACAACCAAGTTGGATCTGGCTCAGTTTCGGGAGCTTCAGGCCTTCGCCCAATTTGGTTCGGACCTCGATGATGCGACCAAAGCCAAGATTGAGCGAGGTGAGCGCATCGTGGAGCTCTTTAAGCAGAACCAGTATAGCCCCTTGGGGCTTGATCTGGAGGTGGCCATTCTATGGGCCATGCAGAATGGGTATTTCGATGATGTGGAGGTGAAGAGAATCAAGGAATGTCAGGAGCGGCTTGAGGAGTTTCTCTCCACCCGGAAGCAGGATCTCCTGCAGCTGATTCTGGATGAAAAGGCTCTTACCGATGACGTCGTCAGCGGATTGGAGACAGCCCTCAAGGATTTCAAGGCCGCATGGAGCTAAGGATTTCCGATGCGTCCTCTCGCCTGCTTAAACAATAGCAAACTGATACAGAAAAAGACCACGGTTACCTGAAGAATGGCCAACCTTCGCGACATCCGCCGACGAATCAAGTCGGTTAAAAATACCTCGCAGATCACCAAGGCGATGCAGCTGGTGGCGGCGGCGAAGATGAAGAAGGCTCAGGATCAGGCTCTTGCCGGTCGTGATTACGCGGATCGCCTGAATCGGGTGCTGGTCGACCTCAAGAAAAACCTCAGCGAGGAGGAGCACATCTTGCTCAAGCAGCCTGCTGGGAAAAAAGAGCTTCTGCTGGTCATTTCGACGGACAAGGGGCTTTGTGGCGGATTAAACACCAATCTTTTGAAGAAGGTCAGGGCCGAGGCGGGAGAGGACACCGAGGTTGTTACCGTAGGGCGAAAACTGCGGATATCCCTGGGAAAGCTTGGGCACAAGATCGTCTCTGACTGGGAAGTGGCAGACCCCACTCCTTTTTCTGATGCCAAGCCTCTGGGCACCTATCTTACAGACCAGTTTCTCAGCGGAGAATACAGCTCCGTCAAAGTGGCCTTTACCAATTTTGAAACGACCCTAACGCAGACCCCGTGGATTCTGCAGCTTCTTCCGCTCGAAGAGTCCAAGCTTGCGGAGAAACGATCCTACGAAGGCATGGGAGAAGCTGCTGAGGTGAAGGAAACGGATCACTCCCGGGACTATATCTTCGAGCCGGATGCGGAGGGCGTACTAGACCGTCTTCTTCCTCTTTATCTTAACTACCAAGTCTACCAGATGATCCTCGAAGCCCGGGCTTCCGAGCATTCTTCCCGGATGGTGGCGATGAAAGCCGCGACCGATAATGCAGAGCAGATGATCAAGGACCTTACCCTCGAATATAACAAGGTTCGTCAGGCTGCGATTACCTCAGAACTTCTCGAGATTACCACCGCCATGAAGGCGATGGAGTAGAAGTCCAAAACCCAGATTTCTCTATACAACAAACTCTTCCGAGAGCAACCCGCCCACAACTATGAGCAATACCGGAAATATCGTGCAGATCATTGGCGCCGTGGTGGACGCCGATTTCTCCAACGCGGAGAAACCTCCTGCCATCTATAACGCCCTTGAGGTGACCTACGATCTCTATGGATCTGAAACTACCCTGGTTCTTGAGGTCCAGCAGCACCTTGGTGATGGCTGGGTGCGAGCGGTGGCGATGACAACCACGGATGGACTGAAGCGGGGAATGCCGATTACCGATACTGGTGACCCGATTACTGTGCCGGTAGGTAGTGGCGTGCTGGGAAGAATTTTCAACGTGACTGGCAATGAGGTTGATGGCTTCGGGCCTGTGCCCCACGAGAAGCGCTACCCGATCCACGCTGCCGCACCTCCTTTGGTAGACCAGTCGACCTCAGCTGAGATCCTCGAAACTGGGATTAAGGTGATCGATCTGATTTGCCCCTTCACCAAGGGTGGTAAGGTCGGTGCCTTCGGTGGTGCAGGTGTGGGCAAGACAGTGGTGATCATGGAGCTCATCAACAATATTGCGAAGAACCACGGGGGTTACTCCGTGTTTGCCGGGGTAGGTGAGCGAACCCGGGAAGGAAACGACCTTTGGATGGAAATGATCGAAGCGGGTGTGATCAACGCTGAGAAGGACGCCGATGGAGAGCTCAAGCTCGATGAGCACGGGATGCCTACTGTGATCAGTGAGGGCTCAAAGGTTGCTCTGACCTACGGGCAGATGAACGAGCCTCCTGGAGCCCGCCTGAGGGTCGCCTTGTCGGCGCTCGCCATGGCAGAGTATTTCCGGGACGAGGAAAACCAGGATGTGTTGCTCTTCGTGGACAACGTGTTCCGTTTCTCGCAGGCGGGTTCAGAGGTGTCGGCTCTTCTGGGCCGCACACCGTCAGCGGTGGGTTACCAGCCAACCCTTGCAGAGGAGATGGCCGGTCTGCAGGAGCGGATCACTTCGACGAATAAAGGCTCCATTACCTCTTTCCAGGCGGTTTACGTGCCGGCGGATGACCTGACGGACCCGGCTCCCGCCAATACCTTTGCTCACCTTGATTCCACGGTGGTTCTTGAGCGCTCTCTCGCGGAACTGGGGATCTACCCTGCGGTTGACCCCCTTGCCTCCGTTTCCACGGCCCTGGCGCCTGATGTGGTGGGTGAAGAGCACTATCGAGTGGCTCGTGGGGTCCAGACTGTGCTTCAGCGCTACAAGGACCTGCAGGACATCATTGCGATTCTGGGCATGGATGAGCTCTCCGATGAGGATAAGCTGACGGTGTTCCGAGCCCGGAAGATCCAACGCTTCCTTTCACAGCCCTTTAGTGTCGCGGAGGTCTTCACTGGAAGCCCGGGCGTCTATGTGTCGGTGGATGACACCGTCAAGGGCTTTGCCGAGATCCTCGACGGCAAGCATGATGATGTGCCGGAAAGTAATTTCTATATGAAGGGTGCGATCGATACGGTCGAGAAGGAATAGGGGCCCTGAAAGGTCTCACCAAGGATACCAGACTCCGGTTAGCAAATGCCATTACTCCTCGAAATTGTTACCCCCCAACGGAAGTTCTTTTCCGGGGAGGTGGAAAGTATCTATCTTCCGGGAACGGAGGGAGAGCTGGGAGCGCTGCCTGGACACGCTCCGCTGGTGACCGGCGTGAATCCCGGAGAATTGCGTTATACGGTTGATGGAAAAGTAGAGGAGCTTGCCGTTGGTTCCGGCTTCGCGGAGGTCACCCAGGAAAAGATTACCATTCTTGCCGATCTGGCGGTGACCGATAGTGAGATCGACGAGAAAAAGGTTGAGGAGGCCATGAAGCGGGCCGAGGAGGCTCTCGCGAATATCGATGGATCCGACGACGCGGAGGAGGTGGCAGCGATACAAGCCTCGATCTCCAAGTCGATGGCTCAGTTGAATTTGAAGCGGAAACGCCGGCGCATCTAGCGAGGCCTCGGGACATGAGCTTGGCAGGGAGTTGTTCACAAATTGCCAAGAAAAATCAGGTTTTGTGACTTTAGGGTGTCTTTTTTTCGGGCAGGGCTTGACCCCGGGGCGGGGGCTTGGCAGTAAAACGAAAGTTTAGGCCAGACAAGCCGAATGCCAAAGGACAAGAGCCTGCAAAAAATCCTGTTAATTGGGTCGGGACCGATCGTGATCGGTCAGGGGTGTGAATTTGACTACTCCGGGACGCAAGCGTGTAAGGCGTTGAGGGAAGAGGGTTACGAAGTAGTTCTGGTGAACTCCAATCCGGCCACCATTATGACCGATCCGGAGTTTGCGGACCGGACCTATATTGAACCGATTACCCCTGAGGTTATTCGGAAGATTATTGAGAAGGAGAAGCCGGACGCTCTCCTGCCTACCTTGGGGGGACAGACAGCCCTCAATGCCTCCATGGACCTCTGGCACAGTGGAGCTCTTGAAGAGCTCAACGTCCGTATGATCGGGGCCAATGCTGATGCTATCGCAAAGGGAGAGGACCGATTGCTTTTCAAGGAGGCCATGCTGAAGATTGGTCTCGACCTTCCACAGTCTGGCGTTGTCCATACCATGGAGGATGCCCGACGGGTTGCGGGAGAGATCGCGACGTTCCCGCTCATTATCCGCCCCGCCTATACCCTTGGAGGCAGTGGAGGAGGGATCGCCTACAACAAGGAGGAATTCGAAACTATCGTAGCGAGGGGATTAGATCTCTCTCCGGTTACCGAGGTCCTTGTCGAGGAGAGCCTTCTGGGATGGAAAGAGTACGAGATGGAGGTGATGCGTGACTGCGCGGATAACTGCGTAGTGATCTGTTCGATCGAGAACCTTGACCCCATGGGTGTGCATACCGGTGATTCCATCACGGTGGCACCGGCTCAGACCTTGAGTGACCGGGAATACCAGATAATGAGGGATCAATCCTTTGCGGTCATCCGTGAGATTGGGGTGGAGACCGGCGGTTCAAATATTCAATTTGCGGTGGATCCTGAAAATGGGCGGGTAGTGGTTATCGAAATGAACCCGAGAGTTTCCCGGTCCTCAGCGCTGGCTTCCAAGGCGACCGGATTCCCAATTGCAAAAATTGCGGCTAAACTCGCGGTCGGCTACACCCTCGACGAACTTCCTAACGATATCACCCGGGAGACCCCGGCCAGCTTTGAGCCTACGATTGATTACGTGGTCACCAAGGTTCCGCGCTTTACCTTCGAAAAGTTCCCTGCCGCCGATCCCGTCCTCACGACCCAGATGAAGTCCGTGGGCGAGGCCATGAGTATTGGCCGGACCTTCAAGGAGAGCATGCAGAAAGCCCTCCGGTCTCTGGAAACAGGTCGCCATGGCTTCGGCTGGGATGGGAAGGATCCGGCGGATCCCTCCCGAGAAGACATTGAGCGTAAGTTGCATGTGCCCAACTGCGAACGGATTTACTGGATCAAGGTCGCCTTTGAGCATGGCTGGAGCGTCGAAGACCTCTTCGAAGCCACCCAAATCGATCGCTGGTTTCTTGTGCACCTCAAGGAGATTGCGGACGAGGGAGCCAATCTGGCGGACCTCGACTTGCGCCGTGCGAAGAAGCTCGGCTTTTCTGATAAGCAGATCGGCCTTGCCCGGGGTGAGTCCGAGGATTCGGTCAGGGAGAAGAGGAAAGGTGTAGGTATTCTGCCAACCTACCGGCTGGTTGACACCTGTGCGGCGGAGTTTGAGGCCTACACTCCCTATTATTATTCGACCTATGGGGACGAAAACGAGGCCCGGAACTCAGATAAGAAAAAGATTATCATCCTCGGGGGAGGACCCAACAGGATTGGGCAGGGGATTGAATTTGATTACTGCTGTGTCCACGCCTCCTTCGCTCTGAAGGAACTTGGTTACGAGACGGTTATAGTTAACTCGAATCCGGAGACCGTTTCCACGGACTACGACACGAGTGACAAGCTGTTTTTCGAGCCGCTTACACTGGAGGACGTCCTCAATATCTGCGACCAGGAAAAGCCCGATGGGGTCATCGTTCAGTTTGGAGGCCAGACGCCTCTCAACCTCGCTGCAGATCTCGAACGACATGGAGTCCCAATCATTGGAACCTCACCCAATTCCATCGAGCTGGCCGAGGATCGAAAGCATTTTTCGGCGCTACTTGACGATCTGGGCTTGCAGCAGGCCGAGGCGGGGACAGCTGTCTCCGAGGATGAAGCCGTCGAGGTTGCTAGTAGAATCGGATATCCTGTATTGGTGCGCCCCTCCTTCGTGTTGGGTGGGCGGGCCATGATGATCGTATACGATGATCATGAGCTGCGCCGTTACATGCGGGAGGCGGTTGATGCCTCTCCGGAGCGGCCGGTGCTTGTAGACCGCTTCCTCGATGGAGCTGCCGAGGTGGACGTTGATTGTATCTCCGATGGTGAGAACACGGTTGTGGGGGCAATCATGCAGCACATTGAGCCTGCAGGGGTTCATTCTGGAGACTCGGCCTGTGTCATTCCTCCTTTCAGTCTGGGAGAGAAGATTGAGGGTGAGATTGAGGAAGCCGCGATCAACCTTGCAAGAGAATTGAAGGTCAAGGGCCTCATGAATATCCAGTTTGCGGTTAAAGAAGGGGAGCTCTACGTCATTGAGGTCAACCCAAGGGCTTCCCGCACGGTTCCTTTTGTTTCGAAGGCAATCGGGATTCCCCTGGCTAAGATCGCGGCCAAGATCATGGTAGGGAAAAAACTCCCGGACCTTGGGCTCACCAAGCGTATCGTGCCTGCTCACTATAACGTTAAGGAAGCGGTGTTTCCGTGGCCTCGGTTCCCCGGCATTGACATTGTTCTTGGACCCGAGATGAAGTCTACCGGGGAGGTGATGGGCATCGATGAGGACCTTGGGATGGCATACGCAAAGAGCCAGATAAGTGCATTCAATCCGCTGCCCATGGAGGGAAATGTTTTCATCTCGGTAAGTGACCGTGACAAGGAGGAGGCCATCACTATCGCTTCACAATTCGTTGAAGCGGGGTTCACCCTTTTCGCTACCGGGGGTACTTACCGTGCCTTGGATGAAGCTGGAGTTGCTGCCCAGCGTCTCTACAAACTTGCCGAACGGAAGCGGCCGAACGTTCTGGATATGATGAAAAACGGGGAGATCCAATTTGTGGTGAATACCCCAAGTAGTCATGAATCAAGGGAGGATGAGGTAATCATCCGGAGCACCGCAGTGGCAAACAAGGTCAGCCTTTGCACGAATCTTGCTGCGGCAGACGCAAGTGTGAAGGCAATCCGCTCCCTGCAGCAACGGGAGTTCAAGGTGAAGCCTCTTCAGGAATACTATTAGCGGACCGAGAAGGTCAGAGAGCCGGGTCAGGGGCCTTATCGGAAGTCCCGGCTCTCCATGAACTCATACCAGTCCTTTTCCAAGG
>JAQWTV010000008.1 GCA_029242545.1 Roseibacillus sp. | reverse complement strand
ATGAAGGCCATCATCATCTCCTCGTCAGTTGGCCCTGTCTGTTTCTTGCTGAGGGCGGTTTGACCGAAGGGCTTTTCTCCCTTGGGTGGTTTTGCGTTAAGAATTGAGATGCCTGCGGCGTTTACGAGGCTCTGTTCTGGCTTAAACTTATTGAATTGGTCTACCCTGGCCACAAAGTCTTTTGGAGCGCCTGGTGATTGAGAGGCATTGATGAGCTGATTGTAGCGCCTGCCAGAATCCAGCTTAAATTGATTAGGGTCCTCTACCATCAGGGTGATGAGAGAGTCCCAGACCTGTTCCGAAGTCATTCTCCGCAGGAGGGGGCCAGGGAAGTAATAAGGATCGGTAATGTTGACTTCCTTCCTGCTGGCCAGTCGATTGTAGGCCTTGGTGTTCACGATTGCCCATGCGAAGGCTTTCAGGTCGAAATTGAGGGAAATCATTTCCTCGGTGAGGACTTTGAGGAGATCGGCATTCAGGCTTTTTTCTGGATCAATATTATGAATTGGCTCGGCAGCCCCCCGCCCCATGTAGCGAGCCCACATCCGATTGGCGATATTCATTGCGAAGCGCTCATTCTCGCGAGAGGTGAGCCACGCGGCGAGGCGCTGGCGAGGATTGAGAGCAGCTGCGGCTGAGCCGTTCTCCTTACCGAAGAGAATCCATGGGTCTACCTTGTCGCGGGGAAAGCCATCTTCATATTGGTAATTATCAGGAAGTCTCATCGAACGGTCCGAGACAGTATGGACCCTGAGCTCGCTGGCTCGGCTCATGTCACGGAGAGCGCGCTGATAATTACCGACGATATTGTTGATGCGTCTTTTTTGCTCTTCGTTTCCGGGATCAAGTTTCTGGGTAGTCGCGATGTAGGCCTCAAGCTCCTTCTTCTTAGGCATCTTGGCCTGCTGCGCCTTCCCCTTGGTTTCCAGGTCGGCCAGGTAGGCGGAGAATTCATAGTATTGATACTGCGTCCATTCTCCGTCGGGATCATCGTGGCATTGTGCACATGTGATGTTCGTGCCGAGAAAGACTTTTCCCATGAAAGCAACGTGATCGAGTTTCATTCCGTTGTCGCGGAGGTGATATCCTACGGCGGGATTATCCCAGATTCGTCCCTCTGCCATTACGATCTCCCTCACCAGCTCGTCCCAAGGGGTATTGGTGTCGATCTGCTCCTTCATCCAGTGGATGAAGGCATCGTTTCGTAATACCGTACCAGGGAAGGTGGTCTGGATCCGAAGGAGTTCGGCAAGGTAATTGTAATTGTGACTGGCGTAGTCCCACGACTTCAGGAGCTTGATCACCAATTCCTGACGCTTGTTCTTATTGCGCGAGGTCAGGAAATCCTTTGCCTCGTCGTAGTCTGGTATGCGGCCTGCGATGTCGAGATAGACCCGGCGCAAGTACATGTGATCGTTGAGCCCCTCATTATACCGCAAATTCTGCTTCTCCAGACCGGCATCGATCGCCGCATCGATCCGCTTGACTGCGAGGGCCACGAGGTCGGCTTTCCCGGTCATAGCTCTCTTCCGCACAAATTCCTGATCAGCTTTTGAGAGAACCTTAAGGGGGACGCTGACTACCTTGTCGCCCTCATCCAGCCGGATCTTCACGATTCCGCTGCTCAGATCTATAAAACTACCCTTAATTGGCTGACCGCTGGAATTGATCCATGTGCGCCCGGAAACTGTTGGCAGGGACAGCAGGGTGATGAGACCAAGAACAGAGAAAAGCCGGAGAGACATGATGGGAATAAGCATCCGGAGGTTAATGCGGATCTTTGAATAGATACGAATTTCACAGCCGATTGTCTATCCGATTGCGTATGGATTCGTGTCTCCCCAGGGGCCTAATCCCCTTGATCAGGGGGATTTGAGGCCTGTTTTTACCTCATAACGGGCAGGGAGGGGCAATAATCCTCTTCTCCGCGGCCATTCTGGGGCCCCGGGTATTCGGAGCTTAACTCGTTATCACGCCAGGAATCACGGAAGGGCTTGCCAGTTCCAAGACCTCCTTGGGCGCATCAGGGGCGAGGCGGAGTTTCCCGATATCAGGCATGGTGTGGAGGAGGGCCCCCTTTCACGGGGCACTCCATGAAAGGGCTACCCTATGGAATTGGATGACCAGTGGAAAGCCAATAGCGCCCCTACTCCTTCATCTTCAGGGTCACCCGTTGGTTAACGGCTACATCCTTCACTGTGCGGGTGGATCCATCAGGCCAGAGTATATCCACCTGAACGGGCTTGTCGTGCGTACCGAGGCCGAAGTGGAGGACGAGGTCATTCTGGTTCCCCTGTCCGGTTCCCGCGGCCACCTGGCGGGTGAGGATTCTACCGTCCGGCAGGGCTACGCGCACTTGGGCTCCGATGGCGAACAGGTTGACCTTTTCCCGGTCGCCGAGGAGGCGCACCTTGAGCCAGTGATGGCCTTTCTTGCCGCCGTTCACGAAGAACCTGCCGGCTGCCATGAGATCAAGATCCCCGTCATTATCGAAGTCCGCCCAGGCCGCCTGGTAGGTGGGAGGCAATCCGTCCAGCTTGCTCCCGGCGGTTGCATTGACAAACTTGAAGTTACCCTCGTTACGGAAGAGAACCGAGTTATTCTTGCGGCCGAAGGAAGCCACCCCGTAGACAGTCGTGAAGAAGAGATCGAGATTGCCATCGTTGTCGTAATCGGCGGCAGATGGGCTGGCGTAGGATTCCTGGTAGAAGACTCCGCCCTGGCCCCTGCTCTCGAACTTGAATTCGCTCTTCTTGCCGGTATTGCGCAGCCAGAGGGACTCGGGTTGGTTGCCGCGACCGTCCTTGTGCGCAAAATTACCGGCGAAGAGATCAAAGTTCCCATCGTTGTCAAAGTCCCCCCAGGTCGCGCCGATGGAGTGGCCTCCACCGAAGCCGGGACCATTTGCGATTACGCCAAAGGCACCCGTTACATCCGAAAAGGTGCCCTTTCCGTCGTTCTGCCACAGGATATTCGGTTGAAGCCGGTAGTTGGAAACATAGATGTCGAGGTCCCCGTCGCGGTCGAAGTCGCAGGCGGTCACGCCGCGGGCACGGTAGCGGACCTCGCTCCAGGTCAACGCGAAGGATTTTCCTCCCTGGTTGGTCAGGAGGAAGTCGGCATAGGTGTCGTTAGGCCAGGTTTCGTAGCCCCCGGCGTAGAGATCGACGAACCCGTCCCTGTTGAAGTCGCCCCAGCAGGCCCCCAGTGAGCTGCCCTTGGGCAATTCGGGCAATTCGAGGGGGACAAACTCCTTGCCACCCTTGTTGTGGTAAACCTTGCGTCCGCTCCAGGAGTAGAGGTCGAGAAATCCGTCGTTATCGAAATCGGCTGCCACGCAGGCTCCGGTGGCGGCCACTTCCACGAATTTCCGGCCCTTCTCGTTGCGGTAAACCTTTCCGCCGACGCAGATATCGGTCCAGCCGTCGTTGTTGAAGTCGAACCAGCAGGCGTCGTTCCCACCGGCAAGGCCGAATTGCTCGCTCTTGTCCTCGAAGACGGCGGCCTGGAGGGGGAGGACGAGGGTCGAGAAACCCAGGAGCCTGAGGGTAGGTGAGTTGTTCCGCATCCTTTCTGCTTACACCTGTCGGGGTCAGGGTGACAGGGGAAAGAGGTCAGATAATGAGGGGATCCCCGGGAGTCACTGGTGCGTGATAACCCTTTGGACCTGGAGGGTTTTCCACTCCAGCAAAGAACCGTGGAACTATTCCGGGGTGAGGGGGGATTCTCGCTGGTCGGGGCCCGCCTTTTGCTCCCCGCTGCGTTTTTTTATGCATCAACGGGCCGGTCCCTGTTAGATCATTGGCATCATGATTCGCGATGGTAGCCTGATTCTCGCAGGTGTGTTGGTTGTGCTGGCCACGGGGTGCACGCAGAATCCCCGTGGGAGTGGCGGTGAGTCGGCCCCCGGTCCGGAGAATTTACCGGGGGCTTCTTCTGCCGGGGGGGCGATCCGGGCCAAGCCCAGCTACCAGAATGCGCAGCAGCTCTCCGACTCGGTGCAGACTGGGATGCCCCAGCGGGTGGTGGAGGCCATGTTCGGGCCTCCTGACAAGGCGGGTTACAAGATTTATGGCCGCGCGGCCGGGACCCCCTGGCGAGCGCTGGTGTGGGAGTGGGTCTTTCAGGATGTCAATCCGCCACGGGTGCTTTCCATCGTGTTTCAGGAAGACGGATCGGGTGCGTGGCGGGTCAATCACGGGGACTGGCCGGAGTAGGGGTCTATCGCTGGGGAACGGGTGCTTCCAGCACGGTGGCCCCATTCCTGTCGCTCATGACAAGGACGCTGAACTTGAGCACGTCACCGATGTCACTTGTGCTCACGCTGGCATAGTCGAACTTTCCCCGGAGATCAGTGTAGCCGTCCTTGTAGAACTGCGGACCGGAACTGGTCAGGGCATAGACCTTGACGTATGTGGCGGGGAGGGGGCGGTTGTCACCGGCGTGGCGCACGGTGAGGATGCCGTAGCGCTCGCTGACCGCGGTGTTCAGTTCGTTGGAGTAAACGGCCAGGGACCGTTTTTTCCCTCCTCCAATCACCTCGACGAGGACATTCTTGGACTGATACTCGCGGGGAAGTTCAAAATTATGCGAGCGTTTGTTGTCAGCCAGTTGGAGACGCTCGGACTTGTTGGGTCGCACTACTGAGAAGCTGCCACTGCTGCTGGAGACGAACGGGTTGGTGCTGAAGAGGAACTCCAGGTCCATTTCGTAGTAGTTGACCTGCACATTGGTCACCTTCTGGTAGTCAACGGTGACGAGGGATCCATCGACCCTGAGAGAGAGGGAGGGTTCCGCGGCGGCCAGCTTGGCCTGCTGCTGGTTCCGATCCTCTTCAGTGGCAATCTGTGGCCCCTTGCCCTGAATCTCGTCGGCCTGTGCGATCACATTGACGAAACGTTCGCGCCAGCGGTCCACCGGGTGCTGGGTGTATTTCACGGCAATGGCGCGGGCCTCATCCGGTTGGGCCCGGTAGAAGGCGCTGTAGGCGCGGAAGTAGTCGTATTGGATGCTGGTTGGGAGAGCTTCCGCATTCACCGTGTCCAGCCTGTCCATGGCCTCCACAGCCCGGTCCTGCAGGAAGAGGTAGTAGGTAGTGCTCAGCTGGTCGGCGTGATCAAGCGTGGGTTTCTGGCTTAGAATACGCAGGAAGCTCTGGTACTGGTTGCGGATGCGGCCATTGAGGATCTTACGCGTCCCCCCTACGACGTGAGAGCGATTGTTGACGAGAGGCTTGTACTCGAGATGTTCGTAGGCGCGACGGGCTACAGGATCGATGGTGACGAGCTCACTGGCGAGATAGTCGCCGCAGTTGTTGAGGTAGCGTCCGTCCACGAGGAGAAACTGGCGGGCGATGGGCATGTGATTGTGGAAGAGCCCATAGCTGTAGAGTTCGCGATGGTACTTGCCCCGGCGGTGCAGGATCTCGAGGGCCTTCCTGAAGAAGTCCCCGCTCTCGCGGCAGCGCCAGGCAACCTGGAGGAGATCGATGTTGTGCAGGTTCATTTTTGAGAGGTAGGTGAGGACCTGTTCCCCGGTGCCCCACTGACTGATGTGGGCCCAGGAACTTTCATCCACCCTGGAGGGTTCGCTCACCACCTTGAAGGTGAACTTCTCGGCGTGGGCAATGACGGCGCCACTCTTGGAGACATGAGCCGGATAGCATGGATAGTCGCCGGCGGCTGGGAAGTAGAAGAAGTGCTCAAGACGCTGGGTGGTGTAGGGGTCGAGGGAGATCTTGCGCGTGCCCGTGGCGCGGTGACCGAGCACCGGCATCGCCCCCTGCGGAATCTGGAGCAGCACGTCGAGTTTCTGCCTGGTGCTGGTGGGGTTGGTGACCACGACCTGGGCCCCGTAGACCACGCTGGTCACGAACTCATCACTGACGAACTTGTCGACCTGCTCGCCATTCTCGATCCGGTGGCGGTCGCCGTGGCGGAAGTAGGCTTGGCTTACCAGGAGGGGAGGACGGTTGTCGGCCAGTCCGGCTTCCTTTATCTCACGGTGGAAGGCGATGGCGCTGTTCGCGGCGGTGAAGACAAGTTTGGGTCCATCAATATCCATGCTGCTCTCCGGTGAATCGAAGGGCAGATCAAGAACGGCAAGGGCGAGGAGGGTCTCGTGAATGTTCCGGGCGGCTTCTCCTAGGTGCCTCGAACCGAAGGCCTTCCCCTTCTCATGCCGGACGTAGTCGAGCCAGAACCTGCTCTCGGCAATGAGGTCATGGGTGTGGGATCCAATGGGCAGCCGGTAGTAATTCGTCTCGGCCCACTCCTTGGTGGTTTCCACCGGACGGTAGAGTGCGTCTACGGCGGAAAGGTCGAGGCCAGCGTCGGCATAGGCGTCAAATACAACTTCCTGTTGGTCCAAATCCTTCCTGTGAAGTTCTGTCTCTTTCCGTGCCTGCTTTGCCTTGGCCTGGCGTTTGTCCTGTGTCGCACCCAGTTTCTGCATTTCCTCAACGGCCGACTCGGCTACGGCCCCTTCTGCCTCATCCAGGGACAGGGCATTGCTCTCCAGGCTGCGTCTCAGGGACCGGCCCCGGCTTTTTCCGTTCGTGAAACCGCCCCCGGCCCCGGGGGCGGAGGCCACCGGGGGGCTTGCTGGTGCGGAAATCGTATCAGCCCCCACCCGGCCAAACCAGCCGTTGGCCTGGTCCCGGGCCGCATTGAGGTCGCTGAAGGTCAGTCCGCCGGTCGCGAGTGCTCCATTGAAGAGCATGTTGGAGCGGGGAAGGTCGGGTGGGTGGAGCGCGAGGCGGTCGCGAAAATCCCACTGCGTGCTTTCGAGGCGATCCTCGGAGCGATGGGCAAGGAGAATGCGCTCCAGGGAGTTGAGACGTTCGTATTCGAACGGTTCGAGGTAGGGGTTGAGCTTGGATCCGAGCAGGAATCTGTCGACGAAGGTCTGGTCGCGTTTGTTGGCAAGGTAGGGTGCGATCACCTCCGCGAAGAACCGGGGATCCTTTTTCCAGAGGAAGAAGTTCAGCTCATGGCAGGCGAACTGGGAATACCTGGTGCGTTTTTCCTCTTCCTTGAGATCCGGCCAGTTGAGGATGAACTCGAATTGACGCAGGGTTGCGTCCTCCCGGACGGCAAGCAGGTAACGGTAAGCGCTGGAGAGATTCTCAAAAACCTCAAGGCGCGCGGTGCGCAGGTCCTTGATCTCGAGGCGCTCGCCCTTCTTCAGGAGGGTGACCGAGTCCTGTTCGGTGAAGTGGCGATCCGGGTCGAGGGCCTGGCGGAGGCGCAGGTCCGCGATTTCGGTTGCACGTTCCGGCAGGGAGAGTTCGGCGTAGCTTGCCCCCTGATGGTCGAGGACGAGGACGTGCACGTGCTGGCGGTCCCCGAAGGCATCGAGGTCGATGGAGAGGTGGCCCTTCTCGTCCGGTTGCAGGTTGAGAAGACTGACCGGTCCGTTGACGAGGAAATCGATCGCGCTGCCGGTAGGAACTTCCTCCCCAGCCTGTTTGCGCGCTGAAGGCGAGGATGCTCTTGCGGCCTTGGCGGCCTGGCCGGTCAGGGCGCGATCGTAATCTTCCCCATCCGTGAGGGTTTCCTCTTCCGTCTCGGTATCACGCACGGCCCAGGGATTGAGGATAATCTCAGGGCGTTCGAGCATGTTGCCCGGCAGTTTCCGGGCATAGCGCCGCTCAAGGACGTAGCGGAATTCGTCCCCGATCTTTCGACCGCTGACGTAGAGGTTGGGCAGGTGGCCGGGGGTGCCGCTGAAGAGTCCGCCCCGGGGGGCGTGGCCGAGGAAGCCAAAGAGGTCGAAGTCCGGCAGGAAGCGGGTGGCAATAATGTGTACGCGGGTGGCCTTGTCGGTATTCGCCACGTTGATCTCCAGAGACTTGCCGTCGACGGAGAGCTTTGTCAGGTGCGAGGGATCCCGGTCGACCAACTCGAGGGTCCGGGCGCTGTTGAAGACGTGCCCGTTGGCCACCGTTCCCCGGGCAACCCGGAGGGTGATGGACTGACTGCTCTTCTTGAGAAGGAGGCGGTAGTCGCCGGGTTCAAGGTTGTCGGCCACGAGGAAGCCGTCCTTGAGAGACAGGGCCTTGAAAGCGTCTGAAGTGATTCCGGCCGGGGAGATGGCATGGAGGGCCAGTTCTTCCCGGGTCAGGGTCCCGGCGTAGGGAATGTGGATACTTTCTCCGGCCACGGCATGGATTAACCCGGGATTTGTGCGGCGGGCCCGGGGAAGCTGCCAGACGCGCTGGTGGTTGTCCGCGGTCCGGGTAGTGATGCTCGCGACACCATCGAGAGCGCCGAGCTCAATGCCCCCTGACTTGTCGGTTTTCAGGGTGAAGCTCCGGGTATTCTTAAAATTGGGCCGTCGAATCGTGACGTTGAGATGTTGCCCCACGCCAGGCTCTCCGCTTCGTCCGAGGAGCTGAACGGTGTACTTTCCGTTCACCCTGCTCAGGAAGAGGTCCCTGATCCGGTCACTGCGAAGCTGTCCGTTGATTGTGAAGGCCTGGTCGGCGGAGAGCTCGATCTCCTTCTGCCCCTGGCTGGCCACCTTGACAGCTGCGACCAATCGGATGTTGAGGCTGGAGAGACGGTTGGGAACCCGGATCTCGTGAGTGGCTTCCCGGTCGGAGGCGATCTTGAAGTCGCTTACCGTGCTGGTGGTGGAGATACCGTCAAGATCGGTCGAGACAAGGGCCAGGCGGACCTTCTCGAGACGTGTCAGCGAGATGGGTTGCCCGGCCACGGTGAGGGTGGGGCGGACCATGATGGTGGCCTTGGCGCCCGGGCGGAGGGCCTCACGGTCGAGGCGAATGCCGGCGTGGAGCTGGTAGGATTCCGACGACTGCTGGAAGTGGGAGAGGCTGGCGAAGCCATCGGGGGCTTCGATGACGGGGGTGCGCGTGCCGGGCTCGTTGGAGAAGGGGATGAGGGCGCGGCCTTTTTCGTCACATTCATAGCGGCGGCCTCCGAACCAGACGGCGACCCCGGGGGCTGGTTTGCGCGTTTCATCCAGGACGGTGATTACTTCTCCCCCGCTGCTGGTGGCGGAGAGGACGTCGAGGCGGCCCTTGCGGATGACGGCCCGGCTGCTCTTGCTGCCACCGATGAATTCGACGATCCATACTCCGCGCCGGTCTTCGATCTCGGGAAACTTGAAATCGCGGGGAACCCGGCGTTGCGGGGCCTCCTTGTAATCGAAGGTGCGTTCGTGGTTGGTGACCAGCCCGTCGAGGGCGAGGTCGGTGCTGACCTCGGTGCCGTGCTTGAGGTAGTAATTGAGGGTGTTGACCTCAAAGACCTTCACGATCAGGGTCTGCACGTTCTTGAGGTGAACGCGGAGGCTGACGTTGTCGCTGACCCCGAAGTGTTCCGGATTGCCGGGATCAAACTCGATGTCGACCCGGTCCTTCAGGGCCTGGAACTGGCTGGGGCTCAGCAGGGAGGCCCAACGCTCGGGGTCACCGATCCCGTTGACGATCTTGGTTTCGGCAAAGACCGCCTTGAGCCAGCTCTCCCTGAAATAGGGAGCGTAGGCCTTGTAGTCTTCGGATTCCCTGAGGAAATGAAGGAGGAAGTTCCGGACGACCGGCTCGTCGGTGCCGATGGGGGCCAGTCCGGTCACGTTACGGAAGTTCTGGCCAAGATTTGCGGGGTGACGCCAGAGCTCGCTCTCCTTCCGGGCCCAGTCCGGATGCACGTAGGGGACACGGCGGGGGAGCTTGACGTATGTCATGAAGCGGTTGGCATCATGCGCGCCCTGGGAGTGATCAAAGACCAGACGCTGGTAGAGAAGGTGTGCCTTCAGGGAATTGAAGGAGGGCCCGAGCCGGGAGACGAATTTCCAGGCGCGTTCCAGGTAAGCCTTGCGGACTTCCGGACTGGCAGCTGGATTGGCGTCGGCGCCGGGGCGCAGCTTGGCGAGGTAGGTGTGAACGTAATTTGCGTTGAGGAGGAGATCCTTCCGCCCGCCCCGCAGTTCATCGAGTTGGGCGATGGTGAGCGCGCGATGAATGTTGAACTCGCCGAACCCCCGGCTCTCCTTGCTTTTAAGATCCCCCAGGATGAGAGCGATCAGCCCGGGGAGATCGGGGTTGTCGGCGCGACTGAGGAGATCGCGCCTCTGGGTCCCGGTGAGGGCATGCCCGCTGGCAAGGAGGTCGAAGAATTCATCAGGGTTGATGTTCTGCAGGGTGCGGGTTCCCCGGAGGGCGTCGGCCAGGAATTTGTCCCATGAGATTTCCGACTGCTTCAGGGCCGAGGAAAATTCCCGGGCCTGGGCCTTGCCTTCCTGCTGGTGGTTGAACTGCAGGTTCAACTCGCGCTGTATATGTTCCAGCGAGTTCTTCGGATCGCGCGGATAATTGATTAGGGCTTCGCGGTTGAGAATAAGATTGCGCAGGCCGGAGTTTGGAAAGCGCTTGCGCCACTGAGTAAGGGTTTCAGCCAGTTGCCTGCCCTGCCCGTTGTTCTGATAATTGAGGGCGTAGTAGTAGTAGTAGTCCTCGGTTCCGGGGATGAGTTGCCGGAGGGCTTCCTCGCGGTCAGCGGCAAGGGCAAAATCCTCGATGAAACCAATCTCCTGCTGAGCGCAGACCCGGGGAATGAGGATCGCCAGCAAGGCAGAGGCAAGCATGAGAGGATGGCTGAATCGGGATGCTTTGTTCATGAGCGTAATTGGGTGATCTGGACGGAGTGCATGTTGGACATGCCATGGTCAAGAAGGATGGCCACTAAGAAGCGGACACGAAGTGCTGATCTTTCTTAGAAGCTTAATGGGCCACACCTCCCCATATACTCCAATTAGGGGAGGGTATGCCCAGCAATATAGGGGCGAAATACAGTGGGGCTTTTAGTGGCGGGGCGTCAGGCCCCTGGATAGTAAAACTGGCTCAGAGCCCCGGTTTTCCTGAATAGAGGGCGCCAGCAATAGCTCAAGACCATGGATATGGCGGTGGGAAGGGCTATGGAGAGAATCAGGGGTAATGAACCGTGCATCCAGCCGACTGGTGGGATTCCGGTAGAGCTGAGAAAGAGGGCAGATGCGGGGAAGGTGAAAAGCAGCAGCCCCGGCAGGTTGAGAAAGAACCATGGAATGGCAACTGTCCACCACAGTGGGGAGCCACTGGATCCCAGAATCATGACGGCCATAGCGGTCGTGATTCGACACGCATTAAGATTAAGGAAGAGCTGTGGAAGCGCTGGCATACAGGAGGTAAGACTCCTGCCCGGTCTTCCATATTCATTTCGATTTCGCTAGTTTGAGGAGAAAAGCATGTTCCATCGCAGTATCGCGAAAGCGGGCAAAGCGACCCGAGGCCCCTCCGTGGCCGGCCGTCATGTCAGTCTTGAGGAGGACGGGATTACTCCCGGTGGATCGGTGGCGGAGTCGGGCCGCCCATTTAGCTGGTTCCCAATACTGGACCTGGGAGTCGTGGAGCCCCGCTAGGATCAGAAGGGCAGGGTAGTCAACTGCCGCAACA
>JAQWTV010000169.1 GCA_029242545.1 Roseibacillus sp. | reverse complement strand
GTCTGAATCTCTCCTCCGTAGCATCCCAGATCAGAGTAGCCGAGATCGTCGGCCATGATGAGCAGCACATTGGGCGGGGGCGCGGCCGCTACCAGTCCGGATAGGCCGAGGAAGATGAGAAGAAAGGAGCGGGACATGAGGGAGTGGAAGCCTAGCTTGCAGGCCCTAAGCCCCGAAGGAAAATGAATACCGGGGGAAGGAGCCTTCGCGACGGTCTTGCACAAGCTTACCGGATCGCGACGCACGGTCAGGCTCTGATGTTTCCGACCAGTGGGAGGTGTATGTGATCAAATATGGCCCGGAGGGAGCCCTTGAATGGGAGGCCACATACGAGGCCGAAGAAGGAGACTGGGCTCTGAACCAAGACAGAGGGGTGATTATCGCTGTGGATAGTTCACAGTTCGGCTTTCTTAAGTTACCTTTTTTTAGGCGCCAAAACGATCAATCAGCGAAGATAGACGGAAGGAGGGGTATCCATGGATCCTTTCCACTTTACTTCCCCTGTCAGAATGAGGACTACGCTTTCCGTTGTGAGAACTATTAAACCTGCCCTTGTGGCCCTTGTCCTTGGTCTTGGCGCCAGTGTCGGCCAAGCGGAAATCGGATCGAATGAGAGCTCGGGGGAGTTTCATACCACCATCGGTATCATTCATGGGTTGGGGGAGGTCGTGGGAACTGGCCTTGCCGCCGATGGCGAGGGGTTTTTGGTCGCTGTGGGCTACAACTATACCGATGACCTCAGTCTCAACGGCAGATACGAGGTTGCGGATTTTGATATTTACCAGAACTTCCGGCTCACTCTTGACCGGAAGTTCGACCTCACCGCGGATCTTTCGCTGCACGTGCTCGGGGGCTACACTTGGCAGAACCTCCTCGCGCGGAGCGTTGAAACCGATGCCATCCTCACCAATGCAGGGCTGTGCTGGGAACGGGGCTCTTGGTTCTTCGGGGCAAATTACTCGCGGGTCTTCGCACTCGATACCTCAACCAATTTTCGCGACCGAGGGCTTTCGACCGATCTCCCCGAGAAGCACTCGGACCTCTTCGAGGTGATTGCTGGATACCGCATGAGTGAGGACTGTTCCGTTATCCTCAGCTATGAAAGGCAGTTTGGCGGGGACACCCAGATCGAGATGAAGAAGCACGTGGTGCTCGGGATCCGACTGAAGCTCTAGGGCATCCTTCGGCGCTTTGCTGAAGATCGCCTACTTGGTCAGGCGCAGGAGTGCGGCATCCAGGACGCTATCGGATTTCCCCATCCGGTCCCGGGGGGTGGCTTCCATCACGACGTCCGGAGGAACGCCTAGGCCATCAAACGGTTCTCCGGATGGTCGGAATTTTGCGGTCTGACAAAGGACCACCTCCAGCTCGGTGTTTGGAAGGGTGTAGCTGTCCATCCAGCCGTTGCCTCCTCCGCTTGCCGTGCCCATCAGGGTTGTGTTCGGCAGGCCCTTGAATCCACCCAAGAAAATATCGCTGGCGCTGAATGAGCCGCTATCCTGAAGGATGATCAGAGGCTTTTCGTAGTAGTAGGCTTCGGAGTTCATAGTGGAGTCGAAGGCAAGGACATAGAGGTCGCTGAATTTCCCCTCCGGCAGAGCCCACGTGGGCTTGAACGCCTTAATCGCGTCCCCGATGTATTTTCGCTGCTCTTCTGTTTTCCAGTGAGACGAGGTCACCGGTTGGGCAGACATGCTGGACATATTGAATCCGTCTGGCATGGGCCCAGGGAGCTCCATCGGCTTCCGATAGGCCGAAAATTCAATGATACGCATGGGGCTGCCGGGTTTCAGAAAATAGGGCATGAGTGTCAAAAGGATGTTCTTGGAACCTCCGGGGTTACCTCGAACATCAATGATCATTCCCTTGGTGTCCTTGAACTGTCCCATCAATCGGTTGAGTTGTGTGAGAAAGCGGCTGCTTCCGGTCATCTGAGGAAGCCTGATATACCCGACCTCGTTGATCCTGCGGCTGTCTCCCTTTGGGAACTCGGCCTCTCTCTGGGGCCGCCGAGCTACCTCCACTTCCATCTTGCGGGAGCTTTTCCGGTTTTTTGATTCAAGTTCGAGTTGAATCGTGTCCTTCGCGGGAAGTCCTAATTCCGCGCGAATATAATTCACATAGCTGAGCATCTGAAGGGACTGGCGCAGCCTCCATTGGGGAGACTCCTTCACTACAGTATAGGACGCGACTTCCAACCATTCCGCTATTGGGCGCCCATCGATCGAGGTGACGTAAGGATGCTTTGGGTCGAGGAAGCTCTCTCCATCGGCAAGGTAAACCCGGTCCTTGTAGCTGCCGGCCACGAAGGGGGCATAGCCGCGGGGCATATACTGGGAAGGGGGAGAGGCTAAGCGGGCGTGCCCGTCACAGAAGAGGCTGATGAGCTTGGCCAGCTGAAGCCGGAACTGGTTAAGGGAGGTCTCCTCGTCAAGGGAGCCCCGAATGGCGTCAAGCGCTCCCCGGTAGTCTACGGGCCGGAGCTCCAAATAGGAGAAACACTTCACCAGTACATGCTCCAGATAGTCGAGGTCTGCCTCTAAATCCGCGCGGGAAATGAGCTCTGACTCTCTGAGTTTTGGTTTGGAGACAAGGAATTTGTGCTCATCGATGACTGTGTCCTTACGCTCCCGCGCGATAGCTGTCGGGTCGAAGAGCACACCAGAGAGAATATGGGTTTTGATGTAGGAGCGCACTACCTGGCGGTCCGTGGGCGCCACCTCGTAGGCTTTTTTGACGAACGGTAAGCCGCGTTTCGGCTCCCCTAGTCCCTCTGCAAACACTTGCCAGCCAAGCATTGCCATGGCGCGGGCATACTCGGGGTGGCCCGGCGACATCTGGGAAAGCAGGCGGGATCCTTCCTCGGCATCACCGCGCTGGAGGGCACGCATTCCTTCTCGGTAGGGGTCGAGGACGGGCTTCTCGTCTTCCTGGAGTCCGGAGAGCTTGAGATCAAGGTAGAGATCGCTGCTGGTCGGGCCGGCTTGATGAACCTCCACGGCGAGGGTGTTGAGGGCCCCATACTTGAGGGAGCCCGCCGGGATGGTGGTGACAAGTTCGCCGCTTTCCCTGACGGCCCTGATGGCCGCACTCTCCGGCGTCAGCTGACCCTCCTCAAGGTTGCCCCGCGCCACTTCCTCGCCGTTAAGATAGACGGCCACTCCATCGTCGTAGGACACGATGAGCCCTAGTTCTGCAAACTCGCTCTTTTCCTTTGAAGGGCCTTGGAAAGTAGTACGAAAATAAACGGTGAGGGGCTTTTTTTCTGCGTTCGCGCCGAACTGGATGAGGGTCTCCACGCCATCCTTTCCGTAGCCCAGAGGGGCGCGGCCCTTTTTCCATTCCGAGTCGTCAAACCCCGGAGCGGACCAGCCCTCCCCCGGAACGGCCTTACCGTCGAGGTAGCGCCATGTGGTCTCTCCCCCTGGGGGAACAAGGCTTGTCTCTGCGCTGGTGAGCCCGACTGCGATCCACAGGCAGGAAATTACAAACTTGGCCGCTTTCATCCTAGCGCACGCTAGAGCAGGGAAGCCTGTAGAGAACAGGTCAAATTAGGGGTAAAGTTGCTTGGGTTCAGCGAAGGGGCACAAATCTGGAACTCCGAGGCTGAGGACAAGGCCCGAAGAGGAAAGCCCTGCTCGCTGTCAGGATAAAAGTTCGCACCAAGTTAAGGACGTGGCTTTAATCGCATCCTTACCCCAAAAAAGAAGATCATGAGCCTTTGGACAGAGCCGGACGTCCCCAAGGAAATGCCTTGCGAGAAATGTGGGCAAATGACCCTCTTCAATGGGCTCATGGGGGCAGGTCGCGTGCCGTGTGTGCATTGCGGGGCACCCCGGCCTCACACCCCGCTCCGGACCGGGTGCTGGCCTACCATCTTTCTGATGTTTTTCGTGGGGGTAATCCCGGTGGCGCTGCTCTTTGGGGAAGGGGCAATCGGGGTCATCTTCCCCCTCTTTCTATTGCTGTTCCTGGTGATGGTTCTCATGTTCATTGCCGGCTGCATCTACAGGAGGTGGAAGGGGAAGCCGCGGTCCTTCTCGCTGTCCTTTTTGATCGGCATCCTCGTGGCTGCTGGAGCCCTCCTTGTTCTGCGTTCCCTGGGCTCTGGACCACAAGAGTGGATGTCCCCGGTGATGGGGACAGTGGTCGTCGCGCTCATCTTCTCCGGAGCCCTTTTCCTGTTCCGGTTTCGGATCCTTGATCAATCTGAAGATCCGGTAGAGCCGCCGGGGAAGGCTAGGCCTGAAAAGAGCGATCAGGAGGAATAGTAATCAGCCAGGATCTGGGACGGCCCGCCCCAAAGTCGCCATCGTTACCGAAGATGAGCATTCGTGGGATTCGCATAAAGGTAAGGAGAGAACTTGCGCCTGTGCGGAGGGAGAGTCCGTTTTGGGCAAATCTGATGAAAAGAAAAAATCAGGCCGCGGCCTCACGGTAGGAAGAGTAACAGGCAGTTAATCAACGGAGTGAGATCCAAGGCTCTGCATAAAAACAAGACTTAGAACCTAGGCCTCTGCGATCTCACCCGTTGTGAAGACTGCCTCAATTCTTTGAGCCTGGCAGGATAGTGGCCCCGCCCACCAATTCGGCCGGAAGCTTCGTCCGCTGCTTCGAGAGATACCTCAAAGGATCAGCATGCAGTCGCCGTAGCTGAAAAACCGGTAACGTTCGCGGACCGCTTGTTCGTAGGCTTCCATGATCAGGGCTCGGTTCGCGAAGGCGCTGACCAACATGAGCAGGGTGCTTTTCGGAAGGTGGAAGTTGGTGAGGAGGGCGTCGACGATCTGGAATTCGTAGGGGGGATAGATGAAGATATCGGTGTGCCCCTGGCCAGCAAGGAGAGGGCCATTGCGCCCAAGGTGCTCAAGGACGCGAGTCACCGTTGTGCCGACCGAGATCACTCTTTCGGCCTGATTGATTTGTTCTGCAGAAGCGGCTCCCAGCTCGAAGGCCTCTTCATGCATTCGGTGTTTCGAAGGGTCGTCAACCTGTACTGGCCGGAACGTACCCGGGCCAACATGAAGCGTCAGGAAGGCATGGGGCAGGGAGGCGACCAAGTCTGGAGTAAAGTGCAGTCCGGCGGTGGGGGCTGCTACCGCGCCCTCCTGTTTGGCATAGACGGTCTGGTAGCGCTCGCTATCGGAGGGTTCTTCTCCCCGTTCCATATAGGGGGGGAGAGCCAGCTCGCCATGGATATTTTCGTCCACGGGCTGGTCCCAGGTGATGAGGCGGTAACCGAGTTCGTCAATTCCGGTTACCGTCCCGAGGGATGAGCCCACTTCCAGACTACGACCCACCTTCATCCGCTTGCCTGGGCGCACGAGACAGCGCCAGTGGAGGGGGTCCGCGTAGTCCACCCGAAGCAACTCGATGCGCTTATCATTGGAAAAGAATCGAGCTGGGACAACCCGGGTGTCGTTGAAAACGAAGAGGTCGTTTTTCTGGACGAAGGTACGAATGTCGCAGAAACGGCAATGCTCAATGGTGCCCTCTTGCCGGTTGACCACCATCATCCGGGAGGCGGATCGCTCTGCTAAAGGGTGGGAAGCGACGAGCTCCGAGGGGAGGTCGTAATCAAAGTCTTCGGTGCGCACGGGAAATCAGAAGTTGAGAGATCTTTGTCAATTGGGACGCCTGTCACAGGCAAAATTTACCGCAGGGGCCTGCAAGCCCTTTCAGCGCTTTTCCAGACCGACACGCCGAGCTGCTTCCTCAATTATGGAGATGCCGTTCCTTCGCAGGGCAGGTGGGTGCCGGAGTCTTGCCCTTACCAGAGTGTGATCCAGGCCGCGCTGTTCATCGGCGGTCAGGAGAAGAAAGGGTGCGGACCTCAGATCCCATGTATCGGTGTCCCCACAGGCTGCCCAGCCGGCCTCTCTAAGTGCGTCAAGGAGTTGGTGGCGTCCGGTATCTGAGGGCCCGAGGAAAGAAATCTCCGAGCAGTCCGCGCCCTCAAGGCCGCGAGGCCGATATCCCGCGCGCGCTCTGGAAAATTGTGGAGCGGGACCTCCATGGCGCCAACGCGAAATGGCCCGGACAATTGGTTGGAGCAGATCACAGAGCCTGAGCAGGCCTCGGGAGGCAGGCGAATTAAAACGGCGGTGTAGCGGGCGGCGGGGGGTGGTGTGATGGGCCAGTCCCTGATAGCCCGCCTGTCCCATCGATCCGAAATAAATGACGGAATTGGTATCTGCACTTACTGGGCCCCCGCTGTAGACGCTGCCCTCCCAATGGATTCCCCCATTCCGGAATCTCCCGGGATGAACGGCAAATAGCAACGCTTCTGCACGACCATATCCACTTTGCTGCTTGAGGTATCGAACGATGGAGGTTCGCCTGCGATGCCAGACGAACGCTGGAGGCGCGAATACCAGCTCCCACCCCTGATCGAGGAGCCGCCAGCAGAGGTCGACATCGTCTCCAGCAGCGAGGAACTGAGGCTGAAACCCCCCTACTTCTTCCAAGGCTTTCCGGCGCACGACGAGGTTACAGCCTGGGAGATGCTCCGCCCGGAGGTCCTCTGAGAGGACATGGGAGGGGGCGCCTGTAGCAGAGGCGACAATAGCCTCCTGCAAGCTCTCCGGCGAGGGCGGGAGATTAGGGCCTCCGGCGGCTCCGGCCTTGGGGTGATCAAAGCAACGGGCTATCCAGAAGAGCCAATCGACATCGGGCTGGCAGTCATCGTCTGTGTAGGCGACGAGCTCTCCAGTGGCCGCATCGGCTCCGTAATTACGGGCATTAGAAAGCCCTCCGTGTTCCTGTCTGAGGTAGCGGACTTCCGGGAAACGGGCAGCAAGCTCGGGGGTCTGGTCGGTGGACCCGTCGTCAACAACAAGAACCTCGAAATCTGGATAATCCAGCGCGCAGCAGGCACGCAGGCAGGATTCCAGATGGGCGGCTCCATTATGTGTGCAGACGACCACCGAGATCCGTGGGGTGTCATCCTTGAGAGGCGTGGTAACACGGGCGGTAGAGATTTTTGGAAGAATTTTGCAGAGCGCCTCCAAAACGGGTTTCTCGCTTTTGTCGCGCCGGGTCAGCCCGAAGGCCCAGTCTTCCATCCGGGCGCCCCGGCTTGCCCAGCGATCGGACCACGCGAAAAAAGTGGTGCCGGCTACCCCCGCGGCGAGGCACTCCTCGAGATGTCCCGTTAACAGCGAAGCTTGGGTATCTTCGTGATTTCTAATAGTATCGAGACCGAACTCGGTGATGAGGATTGGGCGATCCCCCGCAATATTCTGTAGCCTTGGGAGGTAGAGGGCCTGCGATTCACGATTCTCGAGGTAGACGTTGAATGCGCTGAAGTCCGCATTGCGGGGCTCGAGATATTCCGTGCTGGGATAATTGGCGTAGGCGATGAGAAGTTCCGGGGCCTCTTCCCGGCAGAGGTCGATGAGGTCCTCCAATGCTTGTCGAACTTGTGATGGCCCCATCCAACGCACTAGGTCTGATGGGATTTCGTTAGCAACTATCAATGCGCCAAGGGCGGGATGGGTTCCCTGCTCTCTTAAAAAACTCAATAATCGCAATTCTCCCTCGGCCCGGAGCCGGGGTTCGGCCAGGAAGTCCCGACTCCACTCCCAGGGTATTCCGACAAGAACCTGTAGACCATTCTCTTGTGCGCAGTCGAGCAGGTGCCGAGTTGCGCCCGTATAGACCCGGATGGAGTTGAATCCGGATGCGGCAATCCTTGGGAATTCGGTGGCAGGATCGAGCTCGGCGTCGGAAGGAAACGGCCCGAAGGTAACGCTTTTTAGAAATATGCGCTTGTCCCCGAGGGCTAGAAACCTGCCATCGACCCGTAAACGCGCTGGTCCGGAAAGGGCCACGCTCAAGCCTGCCTCTTGATCCTGCGTTTGGCAAGAAGGGGAGCGATCCTCCTCCTAGTGGACCTCAATGTCGTGGTCATTGCGGGCTTTCATTTCCCCGATCACTTCCGCGCATGGAGCTCCTTTTTCCTTAAGAAGCGTGAGTGCCTGGTCCAGGTTCGCCGGAGGCACGGAAAGGAGAAGTCCGCCACTGGTTTGGGCGTCGGCGAGAAGAAGCTTGAGCGCTTCTGAAACGTCATTAGCAAATAAAGTGCTAGATGAAGCCTCGAGGTTGGCTCGGGTTCCGCCCGGCACGCAACCCTCGTCGATCAAGGCAAGAACCTTGTCGCCGATCACGGGAACCTTCCCGCTGCGAACTACTGCGGTGACTCCGCTCTCCCGCGCCACTGCTCCAAGATGGCCAAGCAGACCGAAACCGGTGACATCGGTCCCACCCCGGACCAGTCCAGCTTTTGCCAGATCCGCGCCCGGGGTATTGAGAGTCGCCATCAGGGCGATGGACTGGTCGGAAAGGGCCCCGATATCCACGCCTCGTTTCGTAGCGGTGGACAGGATTCCAGTGCCGAGGGGCTTGGTAAGGATCAGCAGATCTCCTGCTTCCGCACCCGAATTGGTAATCAGCTGGTCCGGGTGAACGAGTCCGGTGACGGAGAGGCCATAGAGCGGTTCGGGATTCTGAACAGTATGTCCACCCGCGAGGACGCATCCGGCTTCTGCCACCTTGTCAGCGCCGCCCTTGAGGATCTGATTGACGTCCTCGAGAGAAAGATGCTCCAAGGGGACGCCAACCACGTTCATCGCCGTGACCGGGAGGCCGCCCATGGCGTAGACATCCGAGAGCGAGTTGGCCGCCGCGATTTGTCCGTAAGTATAGGGATCGTCAACAATAGGCGTGAAGAAATCCAAGGTTTGCACCATGGCGAGGTCTTCGCTGAGCCGGTAGACGGCGGCATCGTCAGAGGACGCGGCTCCCACCAGGAGAGCCTCATTCTCGATCTGGGTAAGCCCGCGCAGAACCTGCGCCAGGTCGGCTTGGCCGAGCTTGGAGGCTCAGCCCGCACAGGAGGACAGCTCGGTCAGGCGCTTGATCTCTTCGCGGGACATGGCGAAATCCTAGGGAAGAATCCGCCCGGGGCAAACATGACTAGTGGAATTTCGGATCATTTTTGAATTGAGGTCGCTAGGTCATTGCCAACGGGGCCTGGCGGGTCGACAGTCCCGGAACCTTAATTCGCCAACTTTGTGATTCGTATACTACTTCTCCTTCTTTTTCCCGCGGGCCTCAGCGTAGTCCATGCCAGCGAATATGGACCGATCTGCGAGTGGCATGAGGACCCTACCACCACGATGTCGATTCACTGGGTTGCGGCCTCCGGTGATGAGCAACCGGGAGGAGAGTGGAAGCTTGGCGCTGCCGGATTTGGTTATGGCGATGATGATGACCAGACGGAGCTCAAGGCGATGCGGGGGAAATACCGCTCGGTGTATATCCGCCGGCCCTATGAAGTTCCCGCCAAGGCGCCACAGGGGGCAGAGCTGACGGTGGGAATTCGATATGATGACGCGTTTATTCTTTATCGCGACGGAAAGGAGATCCTGCGAAAAGGAGTCGAGGGAGCAGGGGCCAGCATCGGCAAGGTCAAGAAGCACGAGGCCGAGGTGTGGGAGTATTTTAAGATCGGCTCTGCATCGCCGGGCCAGAAGGGGGTGATCGCGATTGAGGGACATAACGAAAATATCGATAGTTCCGATTTCACCTTGCGTCCCCGAATCGATTATCGGGCGAACGGAAAGCTCTATCCGGTAATCCGGGAGGGAGCGAACTGGGCATATCTTGCTGGGGGAACCCCGGGAGTGGGGTGGACCAAAGTTGGCGGGGCGGAGAGCGATGAGGCAGCTGCCGCGCGCTATAAGTTCGCCTACCGTAGCAAGGGTGGAAGGGAGTGGTCCTCAGCCCCCATTCGAGAGAGGAAGTTTGGAAGCACAGAGGATCTCGCGTTCACTGCCGACCTCAGGGATCTCAAGCCAGGAAGCCGATATGAATTCAAGATTGTCCGCTGGGGCCGCCCGGTTGGCACTTGGGAATTTGAGACTGCTCCGGCACGCTTTCAGGAAGGAATCAACTTTGTGACGGGGGGAGATATGTATGGGACGCGCGCGTGGCTCGACGCAATGAACCGACGAGCTGGAAAGGAAGACCCTCTTTTTGCCCTGCTTGGGGGTGACCTTGCCTATGCCAATGGCAGCAATGGTAGCCGGTGGCGGGATTGGCTGGAGTCCTGGCACGAATGCGCGGTGGCTCCGGACGGGAGGCTTATCCCCATGGTCGTGGCGATCGGGAATCATGAGGTGAAAGGATATCAATACCGCCCCACTAATGCGCCTGGGAGAGAAGATGCCCCATTTTTCTATAGTCTCTTTTCCGGAAAGTCTGAGGGGGCGAATTTTACCGTCGATTTTGGAGACTACCTGAGCCTGGTTGGAGTGGACTCGGGTCATACAGCAAACATCGCTGCGCAGACTCAGTGGCTGGGGCGGGTCCTCGGCAACCGGTTAGGCGTTCCCCGGCAGTTTGTCTGCTATCACCGCCCGGCCTGGGGGACCGGGGTCAAGGATGACGCCATGGATATCCGGAGGGAATGGGCCCCATTGTTCGAGCAGTTCAAGGTAGATTGTGTTTTTGAGAATGACCACCATACCTATAAGCGGACTCACCCAATCGTTGGGGGCGAGCGTAGCGAAAAAGATGGAATTCTTTACATGGGTGATGGCTCGTGGGGAGTAAAGACGCGAAACATTCCCAAGGACTGGAAGAAGCGAACCTATCTCGCGGAAGCGCGTGCCTTGAGGCACCTTATTAAGGTTACTCTGAAAAAAGATGAATTTCTCTATGAGGGGATGACAGAGGATGGAAAAATTTTTGACAAGACGGTGAGGCCATTGCGGAGGGGCGGAGCAGATAACCGGTAATGACGTGGCCGGGGCGCTTCCTGAACTTGATGAGACCAATGGCCGGGGGCATACTCGAGGCATGAGGCCCGGGAATTTAGAGGCCCGCGCTACTCCATGGCCGTGAACCCAGCCCTCCGCGAGTTTCTCGTTAGTGGTACGTGGAAGGAGCGGTTTGACGGATTCGTACTGGAGGACGGGATCAAACTGGCCCGGAAACGCCGGATCTCGGAAATGTCGTGGGATCCCCTTGAGGACGGAGGCGGAGTGCTTGCCGCGCGAGTGCAGGATATCGAGGACGAGTATTACGAGGTGGAGGTTTCCGTCTGGCAGGAGGGCGGGGGGCTCTGGGAAATAGATGCCTCCTGCAGTTGTCCCTACGCCTACTATTGTCAGCATGCGGTGGCAGCTCTCATGGCTGCGGGCAAAAAGACTACTGTAGACCGCCTCCTGTCAGGGGGCAGCGCGTATGTTCGGATGCCTGCCGCGGGCCCTAAGAAGGAGACCCTTTCTCGTGAGACCATCCCCCGGGGAACTTTGGAAGTTTCTCCAACGTTCCGGTTGGAAGTGCGGCTGGAGCCCGCCAATAGCCGTCCTGTTCAGATGCTCCTGCAATCCCTCAGGGCGTCGAACCGGGATGAATGGCTGGTCGCCCGACCAATGGCGAGCTATGAGGGCCACGATCTGGCCCTTCATATGGGTGGCGATAGCGCAGTCCTCATTGAAACATCAGAGGGAATGCTCGAAATTGTACGCGACCTTAAGGCCGAGTCCGCCGCCGCCCGGGACCTGGCTCAGCTCGGGCTGACGCACCTGGGAGCACAGCCAAGCTATCGATTCCTGCTAGGACTGGAACGAGAGCGGGATTCGTCGCCCTCGGCCGAGTCCGCGTGGTTTCCCGAGCCCAGCTTGAATACGCCGGATCTCTACTGGCCGTGGTTTCGAGCCGAAGCAGTGCCTAAACTCGAGAGCCGAGGTTGGGAGGTTTCGGTGGACGAGGAGGTTGGATTCCCGGTCTACGTAACCGAGCCGGGAGACTGGGAAGGCTCTCTCTCGGAGCAGTCAGGGGGCTGGTTCTCCTTGTCGGTAGGGTTCGATTTGGAAGGGGAGCGACTGGACCTCCTTCCGATCCTCGCAAAGCTGCTGGAAGATGGAACTCTCGACATGCTGGATGAACTCTCCAACCGGTCGCACCACTTGGTCTACCTGCCCGAGGGTGGAGCGCTCCAGATCCCGGTAGACCGACTCAAACGGATTCTGCGCCAGCTCGCTTCCCTGGTAGATCCTAACCGGCCGTTCCTCCACCCGGTTGACGCTGCTCATTTGGCTTCAAGCTCCGAGCTCTCGATGGATCCTGGCAAAGGCCTGAGCCGGTTGGTTCGGCAAATCGAGAAGCTCCGCCAGCCAGCCACTAAAGAGCCTCCTCAGGGGGTGCAGGCAACCCTTCGCGATTATCAACTTGAGGGCTTCCAGTGGATGCAGGGCCTCGCCCAGTGTCAGCTCAATGGAATCCTCGCGGATGACATGGGACTGGGTAAAACCTTGCAGACTTTGACCCATATTCTTGCGGAGAGGGCCTCTGGCAGGAGCGAAGGGCGGCCGACTTTGGTGGTAGCTCCAACCTCGGTGGTTCCAAACTGGAAGAAGGAGGCGGCGAAGTTTGTGCCCTCCTTGAGCGTCTTGGTGCTACAGGGCCCGGGTAGAAAGAAGGATTTTAGAAATGTGCCCCACGCCGATGTGGTGCTCACTTCTTACGCGTTGCTCCAGCGCGATGTGGAAGCGCTGGAAAGCATGAATTTTCATCTGGTCGTCCTCGACGAGGCGCAGAATATTAAGAACTCAGCGGCAAAAGTGAGCAAGGCGGCCTGCAAGCTGCAAGCGGCTCAGCGGCTCTGTCTATCGGGGACACCGATTGAGAATAATCTGGGTGAGCTCTGGTCGCTGATGCACTTCCTCCTGCCCGGCTTCCTCGGAAGCGAGGAGGCCTTCAGGGCCCGCTTCCAGACTCCGATTGAAAAAGAGGACAATGAGGATCGGAAAGAGGATCTCAGGAGGAGGATCACTCCCCTGATCCTGCGGCGCACGAAGGATGAGGTGGCGTCTGAACTTCCTCCGAAGACCATTCTGGTTCACCCGATTGAACTGAATACCGGCCAGAAGGATCTTTATGAGACGGTGCGTGCGACGATGGACCGGCGCGTTCGACAGGCCATTGCTGCGCAGGGCATTGAGCAGAGTCGGATTGTCTTTCTGGACGCCCTGCTGAAGCTACGTCAAATCTGCTGCGACCCCCGGTTGCTGGGTATGAGAGAGGCAAATGAACTGGCCTCTGCGAAACTTGATTACCTCACCGATCTTCTCGAAATGCTTGTGAAAGAGGGGCGCCGAATCCTGCTGTTCTCACAGTTCACCACAATGCTGGGCCTCATCCGGGAGAGGCTGCGAACGCAGGGAATTTCTTATCTGGAGCTTACAGGCTCGTCGCGTAATCGTGGCGAGCTCGTGGAGCAGTTCCAAGAGGGAGAGATGCCCATTTTCCTGATTTCCCTTAAAGCGGGCGGGACAGGGCTTAACCTGACTGCGGCGGATACCGTGATTCATTATGATCCGTGGTGGAATCCTGCCGCGGAGGCCCAGGCGACTGATCGAGCCTACCGGATTGGTCAGACCAGACCTGTTTTTGTTCACCGCCTGATCTGTAGTGGAACGGTGGAAGAGCGCATTCAGAAGCTGCAAGTTGATAAAGCTAAGCTGGCTGATGATCTTCTAGCCGGCGCAAACAAGGTCACCGCCCCAGATGAAGAAACCCTGAAGGAGCTTCTGGCCCCCCTTTAGGGCTCTGCTCGCGCAGCGCTATTTTATCCAGAAGCGGGGAAGGTCTTGGCCGGAAAGAGGAAGGCGAAATCGTTGCAGGCGCCCTTGGGTAGATTCGACGGAGGACCATGGGACAACTTCAATCGCCACCTTGTCTTCGATCTCCCACCGGGCTAGTCCGGTGGGGAGGTGGTCTTGCACGGAGAGGCCCATCAAGATGACTGGCCCGACTATCTGGCCGGAGCCACTGCGAACATCCGTGACGATGATTTCCCGAACAGCTTCCCGGTATGGGGTGCGGTCCAGAGCAGGCATTTCGGCGGTTTTGAGTATTGTCCCCTCCAAAGGCTGGGGAGAGGTTGCAATCCCGGGAGAAGGCTTCTCCTTAAGTGGGGGAATAGGCAGTATCTTCCAATCGCCAAAGGAAAGCTCCCGCATCGCAAATTGCCAGACCACCACTGATTTGTTGGCCAGTCTCTCCGGATTCATGGCCAAGACCTCCCGGCTCCCAAAAGCTCCATTATGGTGTGTGCTAAGACGGTCTGTTGGCGTGCCCATCTCAAGGCTGAGGGTCTCCGCTAATCCGGCGCCCTTGCCCCAGCCGTTACCTGGCTTCGAATAGATATTAGTGAAGCTGTCCCCCAGCAGGAGATAAGGGGCTTCGGGTAGAGGCTTCCACAGCTGCCCATTGGATTCGAGGACCATCCTGGAGGTGATTTGATCCTCATAACCGGGGCCACGGACCTGGGCGAGGTCTCCGGTGAGCGTCAGCTTTCGGTCGATGGTCTCGTAAGAAGAGATAGGGAGCTGAACGGAAGAGCGGTCCGCGACGAGGCGGGCAACTCTGGCCATCCCTTTCGGGGACCAGTGGCTGTCTCCCCTGAGAAACGGGGATTCCCCTTGAGTGGACATGCTCACTAGAACAGGAAGGACATCCACGACCTCAATCTGATGCTTAGATTTCAGAATGCGGAGGAATTCATAGTAGCCCTCGTTGACAGTCGGTTCTACGGCGCCATCCGGAAGAGTTGCTTTCGAGGGCAGGGGAAGAAGGATCAGCCGGATACCCATATCTTTCAGCTGTTGATGGAAATCGGTGATAGCGGGGAGGGGATTCCAGTTTCGGGGAGAGGCCCCTGAGCCTTGAGGGCTAGTCAGAAAACTGCGGCGGTGAACGTGCTTAACATCCTGCCGGAGGTAAAGCTGACCGTCCCGGGTGATGACCCCGCCAGAGTCGAAGCCAAACAACGCCCGCAACTGATCAGCCAGCTTTCCGAATGAACTTCCGCCAGGATTGTCGCTGGTTCCCCGCTCATTAAAGGAGGGCCCAAGGAAGAACATGGCGCTCAGTCCGAGGAGCACCAATCCCACAAGGGCAAGCCATCGGAATCTTCTTGGGGAATTCGTTTCTTCTTTGGCGGCCACAGTTTCTAGAAAAAGTAGGAGAGGAAGGGCTCCTGTGAGGCGAAGATGGCTACTTTCTGTTCTGATTGGCCCGATGGTGGGGAGAGTCCTTGGGGAGGATGGCAAGGGGCGCCGGGGTTGCGGGAATGCCGAGGGCCAGGCGCATTTTGATGGAAGCAAGATTCGGATCGTCGATCAGGTTCTCATACTCCTGGGGATCATTTTTCAGGTCATAGAGTTCCTCAAATCCGTTGCCATAACGGATAAGGCGGTAGCGCTCATCGGCAACTCCGTGGGAAGGAGCTTGCTCACCCCAGAACTGGAAGGAGCAAAGGGCGAGGCGGTCTCGCTTGGTGCCCGGTTTCTTTAACTGGGAAACCAGGGAGAGCCCATCGCACTGGCCGGGAATGGGAATGTCTGCCAGCTCACAGAGAGTGGGATAAACGTCAGTGAGGGTAGCCGGCTGCCTTGTTTTCTCCCCATCCTTGCTCACCCCCGGGGCGTGAATGAAGAGGGGGACCCGCGAGGTCTGGTCCCAGAGGGCAAACTTTTCCCAGTTGGCCTTTTCGCCGATATGGAAGCCGTGATCGCTCCAGAGAACAATGATGGTGTTGTCCTTCATGCCGGGGGTTGTATCGAGAGCGTCAAGGAGACGGCCCAGTTGGTGGTCCACGTAAGAAATGCTGGCAAGGTAGCCCTGCATGAGCTTCTCCCATTGCTGGTTCTCTACCACCCACTTGTGCCAGTGGGTCCGACCGTGGTTGTGGGCATCGGTCAGATCATCTTTGCGGTGCGGAGGAAGTTTGATGTCTTCCAGCGGATACATGTCGAACCACTTGCGGGGGACCTCCCAGGGAATATGAGGGCGGAAAAGGCCCACTGCGAGAAAGAGAGGCTTTTCCCGCTCCTGTTTCATCTGTGTGATAGCCCAGTCAACAACCATGTGGTCTCCCGTCTTTTCATTCGGCAATTCCAGAGGCGCGGCTCCGAAGAGTTGTGAGCTGCCCCCCAACGGACGCCCCTTGGTAAGGCCCGCTTTGGCGTCGGGGATCAGCTTTGGTCTCGGCCAGTCTGGAGCGATGGGGTTGTTGGGGTCGCCACGGTATTGGTCCCAAGCTTCGGGATCATTCTGGGAATCATGCGGGGTCCACTGGAGGGTGTGGAAGATTTTGCCTCCGCCGGCGGCGTGATAGCCATGATCCCGGAAGTGCTGAGAGAGGACCACGGCGTTTTTCAGGACCTTGGATTCATGCCGCCATCGGGGTCCCCGGGCGCCGAACATGTTGCGATAGATACCGGACTGGGCAGGGTGGACGCCTGTCATGATCGCGACTCTCGACGCATGGCAGACGGGGGCGGCACAGTGGGCGTTGGTGAAATTTACTGAGCGGCGGGCGAGGCGCTCAAAATGCGGGGTCTGTATCCCGGGATGGTTATCGAGCGGCGAGATATAATCATTCAGGTCGTCAATCGCGATGAAGAGGACGTTGGGCTTGCCCTCGACTGACAATCCTCCCAGCGAGAGTCCGATGATGGTTACTAGGAGCGCGCGCATTGGGTCAGGAGTGTGTAGGTAGGAGGTCGCTTATTTCGACTTCTCAGGGTCATACCTTGGAATGGGCCACGGCTGCACGCCGACTCGATCTGCCCACGATTGCCAGGAGGCCACCATGGAGGTGAGCTTTTTGGGCATCTTGCCGGCAAGGTCATTGAGCTCGGTCCGGTCATTTTCCATATCGTAAAGTTCCCACTTACGGGGCTGTTTTCCACGATACATCGAAACGATTTTCCATTTGCCATCGCGGAGGCCGAGGTTGCCATGGTGCTCAAATCCGAGGGGCGCCTTCCGCTCGAGTGCTCTTCCGGCGAGAGTTGGAATGAGGCTGATCCCCTCCATGGGCTGGATCTTATTGCCGTCATATTTCGCAGGGTAGGTTGCTCCTGCAGCCTCTACAAAAGTAGGCATCAGGTCAATGAGGTGGGAGACATCATGCACGACCTTCCCGTTGCTCTCTTTCGCGATTCCCTGAGGCCAGCTGACGATGAAAGGAGTGCCGATTCCCCCCTCGTAGGGGTCGTGTTTATAGCCTCGGAAAGGGGTATTTGACGCATTAGCCCAACCCGGTCCGTAGGCAACGAAGGTGTCCTCTCCGCCGGGCATGGTCTCAGGTCCGGTGCGGACAAACCTTCCGTCACGGGTCTGCATGGGGGGCCAGATTTTGGTCTGTAATCCATCCTTTCCGAGAGGCTTGAAGTTAAAGCGGTCCTTCTGGTTGGAATTGTTAGCTCGGCCGTACCCCTCTGCGCAGCCGCCATTGTCCTGGAGATAAATTACCAGAGTATTGTCGAAGAGCTTTTGCCTCTTCAGCTCGTTGACAATTCTGCCAATACCGCGGTCCATGATCTCGGTCATGGCAGCATATGTTTCCATGCAGCGGATATCCCAGGCTTTATGCTGGAACCCTTCCCAGTCGAGTCCTTTGGACATCGGCCACTTACTATCGACGACGCCCATCTCAATGGCTTTCTTGTAACGAGCCTCGCGGATCGCGGGGTAGCCCTTGTCGTAGGCACCCTTATATTTTGCGATATCGGCCTCCGGAGCGTGCATGGGCCAGTGAGCGCTGGTGTGGGAGACATAGAGAAAGAATGGTTTATCGGAGGCCTTGCTGCTCCCGCAGTGATCGGAGATGAAGGCGATCGCATTGTCGTTGATGGCATCGGTGTAGTAGAAGGACTCAGGTTGATAATCCGGGTCATTCTCGGGGGTGATGTAGGTGTTGCCTCGGCAGAGCGTAGCGGGGTCGTAGAAGCTGCCCGCCCCCGTGATGGTGCCGTAAAAGCGATCGAAGCCGCGCTGCATCGGCCAGGCCGATATATCCCCATTGGGGCTCTTGTGCCGGGTCAGGTGCCACTTTCCTGACATGTAATTAAGGTAACCAGCTCCCTTGAGGGCCTCTGCAAGGGTGACACAGGTTTTATTGATAGAACCACGGTAACCGGGCCAGCCTCGATCCCCCTCCATCAGGCCCATGCCGGTCTGGTGTGAGTAGAGTCCGCTGATAAGGGCTGCCCGGGTTGGGCAGCAGCGGGAGGTGTTATAGAACTGGGTGTAACGCAGGCCGTTACGGGCAAGTTGGTCGAGGACGGGAGTGCGAATCTCGCTGCCATAGCACCCTATGTCGGAGTAGCCCATGTCGTCGGCCATGATGAGGACGATATTTGGGCGTTCCGCAGCAATGCTGAGAGCCCACAATCCGGAAGCAAGGAGGAGGAGAAGTGATTTCATGATTGGGATGAGGAGAGAGGTGAGCAAAAGAGCTCCGGGTTGTATGGGAACGCCGGAGCGGGATATTTAGAGGAAAACCACGCAGACGGGATTAGGTATTTCGAGGCGCCCCCCAGCCGGGTCGAGGGCGCCAGTTTTCTGATTGATGGAAAAGACATGAAGGTCCCCGCTGAACTGGTTGGCCGCGATGATCCACTTACCAGAAGGGTCCAGGTTGAAGTTGCGCGGGGTTCGCCCCCCGGTCTTCTCGAGGTCGACCAGGCTCAGTTTTCCGCAACCTTGGTGGATGTGAAAACAGGCGATGCTGTCATGGCCACGATTGGAGGCGTAAAGAAATCTTCCGCTGGGATGGACGAAGATTTCCGCGGTGGATCCCCGGGACCACCCATCAGGGACAGTGGAGATGGTCTGGATTTCTGTGAGCTTGCCGCTGGACTGGCTGTAGCGGAAGGCCGTGATCGTGCGGGTGATCTCGTTGAGGACATAGCCGAACGCGGCCTTCGGGTGGAAAGCGAAGTGGCGTGGCCCCGCTCCCGGGTCGACCGTGGTTGCCCCGCGGCGTTCGCTGAGACGCCCCCCCTTTTCGAGTTCGTAGCGGACGATCTGGTCCATTCCCAGGTCGGAGATGAATACAAACCTGTTGGCGGGGTCGAGGTTGACGGCGTGGGGGTGGGGCTCTGCCTGCCGGGGGTTGAGGACACTCGAACCCTTGTGGAGAATTCGATTAAGGGTTTTACCGAGGGATCCGTCATCCCGGATCTCAATCGTGGTGACGGTCGACCCTGTGTAATTCGCAACAATGACGGCATCGTTCTCTGGAGAAAGAACGAGATGGCAGGGGTGTGCTCCATGGGAGCTGACGGTGTTGAGTTTTTCCAACACCCCGTTGCTCGGGTCGGTAATGCGGTAGGCGGTTACCGAACCAGAAGCTTCGCTATCGAAATCGTTGGTCTCATTAACGGCATAGAGGAACTTCCCGTTTGGGTGCAGAGCAAGGAAGGAAGGGCTCGGCGTTTCGGCCGCGAGGCGGAACCCCGATAATGTGCCGGCGACATCGTCAAAGCGGCAGGAATAGATCCCTTTACTCTCGCCGTTGGTATAGGTGCCAAGAAAGACTGTGCGTTTCATCGTTTCAGCAAAGAAAAGGAGTCAGGGTTCTGCAAGCGGGAAGCGGTGTGAGTGGTAAAAGCAGGGAGAGCCCCGCGCTATGGTCTCGTGGAGCCGTTGTCTCCCCGTGCCTTGGTTGCCTCTTTCAGAAGGAAGTCCAGGGCGGTCTTAGCGGCAGGGTCATTCAGCAGGTTCCTCTGTTCGAACTGGTCTGTTTCGAGGTTGTAGAGCTCGGTAGGGTGAAGCTCTCCCTCAAGGGCGAAACGATGGTCCAGGAAAAGTTTCCATTGGCCCTTTAGGGGACAGGCATTGGAGCGGACTGCGACCACCGCCCGCTGCTCAGAGTTCTTTCTGGACGCCTCGTTATGGTCATTCGGGAAAACCGGAGGTCGAGGAGGGCAGGCTTCCCCACGGAGGGCTGCCAGTTGCGAGGTGCTGTCCTCCGCTCCAATCTCTCCCTTGGAAAGGTCTGGCAGGGACTTGCCGAGAATTTGCGCAAACGTGGCAAACAGGTCGTTGAGAGCAAGAAGCCGGGTAGAGGTTCTTCCCGGGGTTTTTGGCCGTCCGTCGCCCAGCTTCCCGGCTGGCCAAGAGGCGAAGAAGGGAATACGGTGTCCACCTTCATATGTGGATCCCTTGTTACTTCGAAGGGGGCCGGTGGCGGTCTTGGACCTGTTTTCCGCGCCGTTGTCGCTTGTGAAGATGAAGAGGGTGTTATCGAGAAGCTTATGTCCGGGGCGGCGGGGGTCAGCGGCTCTTTGAAGGTAGTCGAGAAGGAGCCCGACCTGAACATCATTCTCATGAATAAAGTCCAGCCGCTTACTGCCCGTTGGTCTGCCATCCACATGCTGGCTTGCTCCCGCAACCTTGCGGCCAGCCATGGACTTGCAGGGAGTGTGAGGGGTGTGGTTGGCGGGACTGGCAAAGTAGAGGAAAAACGGCTTTTTTGATGCAGTTGCACTCCGGAGGAAATCGAAGGCCTTGGCATGCAGAGTGGGCCCAATCTTTGCGAGGACATAGGACCCATCGAGCTCCTTCCCGTTTCCGGTTGCGCCCACAATCCGGCGATTGTGAATCCATCCGGGGCCCCTCTGCTGGTCTGCCCCATTGGGGTGCTTGCCACCGGGCCCTGAGGTCGGGTGACTCCGGGAAATGCCATAAAAAAAGTCAAAGCCATGGTCGGTTGGCCCATCTGCGAGTGGCTTGGTGAGATCGGCATCCGCCCAGCCCTTGGAGGGGCTACCGTCCTCGCGTCGATATTCGATGCCAAGGTGCCATTTTCCCACCATCCCGGTCCGATATCCATTGTTACGGAGAAAGGAGGCAATTGTGGGGCGGGGCTTTTCGATCAAGGGGTCACACTGGACCCCAAAAAGAACCCAGTATTTAAGCGAACTACGCCAGCAATAGCGCCCGGTGAGTAGCGCGTAGCGAGAGGTGCTGCAGCGGCTGTGCGGGGAGTGAGCATCCATGAACCGCAAACCCATGTTGGCGATACGCTCCATGTTGGGGGTATGGAGTTGCCGGTCATCCTTATTGCCGGTCCAGTCCTGGTAGACCGAGGTGTCCCCCATTCCCATGTCATCTGCGAGGAACACGATGATGTTGGGATCAGTGGCGCGCCCTGTCCCACTGGAGAAAAAGAGCAGGAGGCCTGTAGCAAGGGCGGAGAACAGGAATAGTGGCATGGGCAGAAAAGGTTGGATGGAGGGAATGGAACTTGCAAGTCGGGAGGTAAGAGGGCGTATGGTTCCAGCACGGCATGCGCACTATTGCAATTGGGGATATACATGGATGCAGATCGTCCCTTTGTGGGTTGATCGACTACGCTGGGATTAATGAAGAGGATACGGTTGTGACGCTGGGAGACTATGTCGACCGCGGTCCAGATACCAAGGGGGTCATCGATACAATTCTAGAGCTTCGCGAGCGAACCCGGGTAATAAGCCTGATGGGAAACCATGAGATCATGATGCTTGAGGCAAGGGACTCAGCCCCTGCTCTGGCCCGGTGGATGGGAGAAGGAGTGGGAGGAAATTCGACCCTTGCATCCTACGACGACGAGAGTCTTCAGTCGATTCCGGGAGAGCACTGGGAATTTATTGAGGGAGGCCTTCCGTTCCATGAATCAGAGGCGCACTTTTTTGTTCATGCCAATGCGGCTTCGCACCTCGCGCTAAAGGACCAGGATCCCTTCATGCTTTTTTGGGAGAAGTTCAGAAAAGTGCCTCCTCATCGGAGTGGGAAGACCATGGTGTGTGGGCACACGGCTCAGAAGGGTGGAGTTCCTGCTAATCTCGGGCACGCAATATGCATCGATACCTGGGCTTACGCCGGGCAGTGGCTCACCGCTCTTGATGTCGAGAGCGGCACCTGTTGGCAGTGTAATGAAGAGGGAGAGCGCAGGAGTGATAATGTAGCCCTCTACCTCAAGGGATGAGCGAGCCCGCTTATTTGCGGGCTCGGGGTTTTGTAAATTGCACTGCTTGTGGGCTGAAGGCCTCAGGGTCGTAATCATCTTCAAGCCACATGAGGTCGCCGTTGAGGGCCGCCATGTAGCCGAAAGCGCCCCCAGAATTCTCGGGGGGACAGGAACGTGCCCCCTCGATCAGAATGGGAAGATCCCCTTCCCCCTTATCAGTTTTCCCCTCGATACAGATTTCGTGAACCCACTCTTCATTAAAGTCGTAGCGATAGAGCAGGCGGACGGGGAAATGCCGCCGGCCGATGAACTGCTTGATCGAAATAGATCCCTCCTCCTGAAAGCTCGCTCCTTTTTCTACCTCCTCATGGTCCGGGCCGATGACGTCCAGAAGGCGCTTGCCCTTGCCGTGACGAAATTCATGCCACTGTTTGTCCTCCCATCCCATGGACTGCTGGATGGCATCATGGAGCTGTCGGAAGGTCGCTTCAGAGGGAATCGAAAAGCGGCGCCAGATTTCTGGCTCAATCTGGTAGAGAAAAACTTTTACGAGGTAGCGCATGGATATGCTCGTGTGGGGAGCCTGCGCCCTTAGCAAGGGCAGGCCTTGTCTGCAAGTAGAGCGATCGACTTTTCTCCTTACTGTCGCCGAGTCTGGCCAGGGCGGGTTCCTTTATTATACGGAGGCTTGTCAAAGGTGTCTCCATTTAGCCGGGGGTCCTTATTCCGGCGAAGTTCATCCATGAGAAGCCCCCGCAACCCTTCACGAATTGCGTCATAGGCCTTATTGCTCGCAAGATTGTTGACCTGGTGAGGATCGCTGGTGAGGTCATAAAATTCCTCCGCTGGGCGGGGCCCGAATCCGAGAGCCCAGTGCCGTGCGTATTTGGGATTATTTCTATTCATCACCATCCATGCCTTGGTAGGGCCGGCATCGATGTCGCCGAAGGCGAGCCTGGTGCTGTTCTCCAGCTGCTGGTAGGATGGAGGATTGGGGTCGTTAAGTTTAAGGGGCTCGCCCATGGGAGCCCGATCAGGGGCGAAGTTCATGATCAGGAGATAATCCTCCGTTCGCAGGGCCCTAGTCGGGTAAGGCAGGCCGCCTCTGGCGGTATTGACATGGGTCTCCCGGCCAATGAGGGCCCAGCCTCTAAGCTTGCTGTGATCTCCCTTGGCGAGGGATGGCAACAAGTTCTGCCCATTCATTCCAGTTTCCGATTTCAGCCCGGCTGCGGCCAGAAAGGTAGGCGCAAGGTCAATCAGGGAGACGGGCTTGCTGATGACCTGGCCAGGCTCCATGTAGCCTGGCCAGCGGGCGGCAAATAGGACTCGGGCTCCAAAGTCATAGCAGTTGGTCTTGCCGCGAGGAAACCCGGGAGCGCCGTGATCCCCGGAAATAACCAGCAGGGTATTATCCAGTTCGCCAAGGCTCTCCAGTTCGCTGATAATTTCCTGACAGCTCCGGTCAAATGCCATGCCTTCCCCGAGATAATCGGCAAGGTCTTCTCTGACCTCGGGGACGTTGGGAAGGAAAGGGGGCATGACCTTGGCGAGCGCATCCGGGTTCAGGCCCCAGAGCCTTTTCCCCGAGCCCTTAGTCCATTTGCGGTGGGGGTTGGTTGGATGGAAAGAATAGTAAAAAGGCTGCCCGGGCTTTCGTTTTGATAAAAAGGACCGGAAATTTTTGCGGCATTCGTCGTAGAGTTGCTGCTTTGCTTTTTTAATAGAGGCCTTGTTATCGTCTTCGCCGATTGCCCTGCTTACGTTTTGCGAAAACTGATTCACCTTTGCGCCGGCAGATCGGAAGTTGTTTTGTTTCCCGCCCATCCGGTCTTCAGCGATATGCATTTTGTGGGACCATCCGATGTGATATCCGGCTTCCTGCAAAAGCAGCCCGAAGCCTTTAACTTCATTCCAAGGGTCCTCCGCGCGATTCCCGTGCCATGGGGAGTGAAGCTGGGAATGGGAGCCATTGCGGAAAAAGTGTCGCCCTGAAATCAGGGCGGCCCGTGAGGGAGAGCAGGAAGGAGCAGAGACAAAAACGTTCCAGCCTAGGGCTCCCTCTCCGGCAATCCGGTCAAACACGGGAGTGGAGACGATGTCGTTTGCCGAGGGGCGTTGCGGATCGGAATATGCGGAGGCATAGCGCCCCAGATCATCAGCAAACAGGAAGACGATATTGGGCTTTTTGTCTGGCGCTGCATGTGAAGCCAGAGAAGTCCCGATCAGGGCGAAGAAAACAAGGAGGCGATTCATCTGAGGAGGCAGGCTAGCGAGACTCAGGCTCCCACAAAGGAAAAGTTACCGGTTCAGTGTATTGTGGGTCGCAGCGGAGAGTTCCCAGTGCGGTGGTGTTGCCTTGGGCGCTTTCTGCGGCTAAGGCTTGTCCATGGACCGTATCTTATCTCTTGCCCTTCTACTCCTGTGGGGCTCGCTTCTTTCCCAAGGAGCGAATCGGCCTAACATCCTCTGGATCACGAGTGAGGACAACAGCCCTTATCTCGGGTGCTACGGGGACGTCCAGGCCCAGACGCCTCATCTTGATCGGTTTTCGAAGCAGGGGGTGAAATATCTCAACGCCTTTTCCTCGGCGCCGGTCTGCTCCGCGGCGCGCTCTACGCTGATAACGGGAATGAACGCCTCTACCCTGGGGATTCATAACCACCGCAGCAGTGTGCCCGTGTCCGGGGCGGTAGTTTACTACCCGCAGGTATTCCGGAAAGCCGGCTACTATTGCACCAACAATTCGAAGACAGACTACAATATGTCGATCAATGGGAAGCGTGCGAGTTGGAAGGACGTGGGTTGGCACGAGAGCAACGGCAGAGCGCATTACAGGAACCGGAAGAAAGACCAGCCCTTCTTCGCCGTGTTTAATACCACTCTTTCCCACGAGGGGCAGACCACGGATAAGGCCTACCGCGGACGTATTAAGGAGAACCCGCCTCGGCGGATCGTGCCGCCCGGTAAGGTCGTGCTACCGCCCTACCACCCGGATACCCCGGTCATCCGCGAAAACTGGTCTCGCTACTTCGACAACCTTTTTCTGATGGACAAGTGGGTGGGGGACAAATTGCGCGAGCTGGAGGAAATGGGGGAGGCGGAGAACACTATAGTGTTTTATTACGCGGATCATGGCGGCGCGCTCCCGCGAGGGAAGCGTAACATTCACGACTCGGGATCGCGGGTTCCGCTCATCATTCGCTTCCCGGAAAAGTGGAAGCATCTTGCACCAGGGAAGCCCGGAGAGACATCCGATCAACTGGTGGCTTTTGTGGACTTTCCGGCCACTGCCGCGAATCTTTGTGGCCTCGAGATTCCTGGCATATGGGAAGGTCGGCCCTTCCTCGGTCCTGGAGCTCAGGAGCGTGAATTAGTCTATCTCTTCCGCGGGCGGATGGACGAGCGCTATGACACCGTGCGCGCGATCCGCACTAAGGAGCATCTCTACGTGCACAATTTTTCGCCACACCGCCCTCTGGGTCAGGCCTACACCTATCCCTTTCGCGTTCTGGCCAGCATGGGCTCGTGGTATGAGGCCTTCAAGGCGGGGAAGTGCAACGACGTGCAGGCGCGCTTCTGGAAACGGAAGCAGGCTGAAGAGTTGTATATAATTAAGAATGATCCCTTCCAGATTCGCAACCTGGCCGGCGAAAAGGAGCACCGGGACGTGTTTAATGGTCTGCGAACGAAGTTGTGGAACGAGGTGTTGAGAACGCGGGACACGGGGCTGATCCCGGAGGGGATGTATGCCGGTCTGTCTGGATCCGGAACCATCTACGAATTTACCCAGAGTGAGGATTATCCAGCCGATGAGGTCCTTACCGCTGCCAGCAAGGCCGTCCGTGGTGATTTGGGTCCGGGGTTTTCCTTCTTCAGGAAATGTGCGCAGCATGAATCGCCTCTGATGCGCTACTGGGGAGCAACGGGAGCACTGATGCTTGGCAAGGAAGCGGCTCCACTGATGGACGACTTGGTGGAGTTGCTCGATGACCCGGTGTTTGATGTGCGGGTAGTGGCCGCGGAAGCACTGGGCCATATCGGGGAGAGCGCGAAGATTCTCCCGGTCCTCGTCAAGGTTGTCAATGAGGGGAACGTCTATGAGTCGCTTGCCGCTGCTAATGCCCTGGAGGCCCTCGGGCGAGACGGAGCGGTGCCCATGGCCAAGGTCAAAGCGGTGATGCCGAAAAAGGTGCGAGCAGAAGGGGCCCGAGTGGTGGAAGCGATTGAGAATATCAGGTGACGACCCCTCACTCTTAGCACTAGGCGGATACTACTACTTCTTTTTCCGGCTCAAGTCCTGCAGGCGCAGTCCATTAGCGGCTACCAGTTCGTCGCAGCGCTGGCGTAGTCTGGCCAGGGCGAGGGCATGAGCCTCCGTATGCAATCGATTGGGTAGAGCGGCCACATTGATCAGTTGCTGGGGATCCTCCCTCAGGTCGTGAACAAACTCGAAAGGGGGCCTATCAGGGCCGTCGACGAGGTAGCGGGCGTAGACCCATTCCTTGTCGCGCACCCCCTCCCAGTGCGGGATGGTCCGAGGGACGGCAATGAATTCACAGAGGAAGTCCCGGCGCCAGTCCTTTGGAGTGGCCCCCCTGAGAATGGGAAGCAGGCTTCGGCCGGTATGGCTTGCGGGCGTAGGGAGGCCAGCCAGCTCAAGCATGGTAGAGCCGAGGTCACTGTTAAGGGCCATTTCCTTCTGAACGACTCCGCGGCGGCCCTTGGGAGCGCGCGGGTCGAACACGATGAGTGGGACCCGCAGGGACTCATCATAGTGGGTCCACTTGCCCGCAAATCCGCGATCGCCAAGGTAAAAGCCATTATCCGCTGAGTAGATAATGACGGTATTTTCTGCCAAGCCTTGCTCCTTGAGTTGAGCGACGAGGCGTCCCATGACGTGATCGATTCCACTCAGCATTCGAAAGTAGGCACGCATGTTGGTCTGGTATTTCTCTGCAGTATCCCAGCGCCAGAAGAAGCGCTCCCGGTTGAGGGAGTTCTTGAGAAATCCGGGTTGCGCCTCGTAGATGGCAGCGTCGTTGAGGGCGGGCAGAGGCATCTCTTGGTCGTCGTAGACTCCCTCCATCACTCTGGGCCATGGGAAGTGTCCCACTCCAGGCCGTTTGTCACGATCTTCGGCGTGGGTTGCGTTAAATGAGATCTGCAGACAGAAGGGCTGGTCGCTCTTCTGTTCCCGGAGGAAGTCGATTCCCCAGTCGCCGAGAATCTGTGTGGTGTGTCGCAGGCTGCCGTCTGCCTGTTTCTTGAAGTAGGGATTGCGCCCCAGTCGGCGGCGGATGTCCCACATGGCTGCGGCGCTCTCCTTGGCGATGGCAACGTGTTCCTTGCCGAGATGGGCAGTACGATAGCCAGCGGCCTTAAGAAGGGCGAAGTAACTTGTCCCGCAGAGATCGGGGTTGAGCGGTCCGGGTGAGGATCGGTAGAGGTGGCGGCGTTCGTAGCAACCAGTAAAGAGGCAGGCTCTACTTGCCCAGCAAGTGGAGGTTGTAACGAATGCATTTTCAAAGCGCACGCCCTGCGCGGCGAGGCGGTCAAGGTGTGGAGTCTTGACGACGGGATGGCCCGCGCACCCGAGAGTGTGATTGCGCTGATCGTCGGCGAAGAGGAAGAGGATATTGGGCTGGCCGGGGCAGGAAGCCGGAAGGAGGAGGCACAGGAGGAGAAAGCTGAGACGCGGCATGGATGTGGAGCTTGCAGGAAAGCCGATTTGGCGAGAAGTCAAAATCCTGCAAGAGATCTGGCGGAGCGTGGAATGAGAGCGGGCCAAGTTGCAATTGGGGAAAGCCCTGGGGCGAGCTTCTAGTTGGCCTTCTTCTTGGGGGCCTTGCGCTTTCGGGGCGCGGCACTCCTCGCTGGATCGGCATTTACTTTCGGAAGCCATCTGGCGAGCTCTTGCTTAACTGGCGCTAGCTCCTTTTTTGCAGCGAGATTAGTCCATTCGTTGGGATCATTCTGTAGATCGTAAAGCTCTTCAGATCCTTCGTAGTAGCGGATGTAGCGATAGCGCTCTGTTCGGACAGCGTGATTGTTTTTGCCATGCGTGGTAAGGGCGGGCCTTTGCCACGGGGCATCCGAGTCCTTAAGAAGGGGGGCAAGGCTTGCCCCCTCGAGGGCTCCCCTTTTGGGCAAGCCGCAGAGATCGATAAGAGTGGGATAGATACTGAGAAGCTCTGTAGGGCGGCTGCAACGTGTTCCTTTATTCATGGAAGGGGCGGAGATGATGAAGGGAACTCTGGTAGCGCGTTCCCAGAGCGATTGCTTGGCCCAACGCTCTTTCTCTCCAAGAAAAAATCCGTGGTCTGAGTAAAGGACAACGACAGTATTTCCGGCATGCGGACTCCCTTCGATAGCGTCCAGCAGGCGCCCGACTTGCTCGTCGGTCGACCGGACACAGGCCAGATAGGATCGTACCGCATTCTTCCAGTGCCCCTCCTTGACGAACCAATCATGCGTAGGCGCAGCAGGGGCGATGGTCAGCTCATTGACAATCTCCGGCAGGTCATCCCGGTCGTCAGCTTTCACGGGGGGAAGCGTGACATTTGCTTTCGAAATCTCCCGGAAGACCCGGGCTGGGGAGTAAAAGGGAACGTGAGGCCGGTAGAAGCCGACTGCGAGGAAGAAGGGCTTATTGTGACTGGCGGTAATTTGTTCGATGGCCCAGCTCGCGTCGGCGCGGTCTTGAAAGAACTCTTCTTTGTAAGTCTGGGGCCCGAAGTCCCAGAGCCCCTTCAGGTCCTTGATGAGCCGGGTGTCCCGCTCGAGGCGTTGCCCCGGGCGTGGGCCTACGACGTCGAAGTCTCCCGGAGGGAGGCCGGACCCATGGTAGATTTTGCCAGTTGTGAGGGTGAGGTATCCGTTGGCAGCAAAGTGGCGCGCCATCGTCACATGATTCTTAAGGGCTGGGACTGTCCAGGGGCGGGGAGCGTTCATGTAGACCCCCGAAGTCGAGGGCCGCAATCCATACATGATACTGGTCCGGGAGGGGTTGCAGATGGGGGCCTGACAGTGAGCGTTAGTGAAAAGGACTCCTCTCCGGGCGAGGCGGTCAATGTGGGGCGTTCGAGTGTCTGGATGTCCTCCCAGACAGCCAACCCAGTCATTGAGGTCATCGATGGCGATCAGGAGGACATTGGGTTTTTCTGCTGGGTTGGCTCCCTCGCACGGTTGCGCAAGAGGAAACGACAGCAAGGCGCACACGGAGGCGGTAAGGATTCTATTCATTGGAGGTCAGGTTCGTTTCGGTCGGAAGTAGTTGGAGCGTATCCAGAATCACGAATCATGGCGCTTCCTGTGATAGCCGCGACCCAAACACTTTCAACTAGTCTTGCTTCTCTCAAAGAAGGGGAGTGTGAGTCAGGGGGTAACCTTTGGTCCTGGCCACCAGGCGGCGACCTGCGCGCTGAGTTCCTTGACTTTATCCACGTGCTTGGCGGCCAGGTCGGTTTCTTCGGCAGGATCTTTGCTCAGGTTATAGAGCTCAGCAGCCTTGCCGGGGACCGGTCCGCTGTGGTGCAGAAGCAATTTCCAATCCCCTGCCACGACATAGCGGGTCTGTAGACTGAGAGTAGGCCGGGCGACATCGAAAATGTCATGAGCATAGGCGGCTCCGAAGATGGCGTTGCGCTTGATAAGGGCCTCGCGGTCTCGCAGGTCGATCCCCTTCATCGAGGGGGGCACGGGCAGGCCGCAGGCCTTCAGGATGGTAGGGGCCAGATCGATTGCGCTCACGAGGGTCTCTTCATCGAATTTCTGGGCAATCTGGCCTGGCCAGCGGACCATCACAGGAGTTCGGATTCCTCCCTCATTGGGAGAGCGCTTGGATCGCGGGGCGTAACGGCCGCTGTTGGCACTTTGAATCCAGCCGTTGTCGGTAACGTAGAGGACGATCGTGTTTTCCCGCAGCCCCTCGTCGTCAAGGTGAGCGAGTAATTCACCGCAGGTCTCATCGAACCACTCGCACATCGCCCAGTAGCGGGCAATGAAGCGGGAAGTCGACTTTGCTCGGTATTTCTCAAAGAGGCGCGCCGGAGGGTTATGAGGGGTATGCGGAAGGAATGGGGCGTGCCAGATGAAGAAGGGCTTCTTCTTTTTGCCGGCTTCGGCAATAAAGTCCGTGATTGGCTTGATGCCCTGCCGGCTGATCTTGAGTCCGGCATCACCGTGACGCCCTCCCCGCTTGGGATCTCCGTGGGTCATGGCATGAGTAAAGCCACCCCTCTTCTTTGGGTCTCCCTCCCACCACTTTCCCGTCTGCAGGCTGAGGTAGCCTGCTCTGCCCAGAAGATGAGCGAGGCCGGGCTCATCATCGATCCGGTCCATGATGGTGTCGTAGAGTGGGGCGAGCTCGGGGTTGGTGCGTCCTGCTTTCTTTCCTGACTGGATGCGGGGATCATTCCCGGTGATGCCGTGTTCGTGCGGGTGCTTGCCACTGAAGATGGAAGCGAGGGAGGGGCGGCAGAGTGGAGCCGCCACATAACCTCTGGTGTAGGTCAATGATTCGCCGGCTAATTTGTCGAGGTGAGGAGTTTTTATGTGGGGGTGTCCAAGAAACGAGTAGTCCCCCCACGATTGGTCGTCAGAGATAATGAGCAGAACATTAGGCTGAGTTGAATTCTCTGCCCTGCCGGCGAGGGTAATTACAGATGCTGCACAGAGGAGAAGAATTGAGAGGCTGAAACGCATAACGCGCCTTGGACGGTGAGCGAATTGCCCGGAGTTGGCAACTCTGGGAGACTTCCCGACGAACATTTGCTTTATTCCCGCCGCGTGCGTCCTACGCTTCGAGCGTGATCCCGAGAAAAGCTGTTGTTACTGCGGCCAGTCCCACGGAATACCATTTGCCCCTCCAGACGCTGGTGGATTCCGAGGGAGTAGCCAAGACCGCTTTGGCAATCATCCTTGATGATCTTTTCGCCTCCGGAATCGATTCCGCTGCAGTGGTGATATATCCGGGAACTCGTGACATCTTCCTGCGTGCTACAGGAGAGCATGCGGATCGCCTTACTCTGATAGAGCAGGAGGCTCCCCGAGGATACGGCCACGCGGTATGGAGTGCGCAGGAATTCACGGGAGATGATCCCTTTGTCCTGCTGGTAGGCGATCACCTCTACCTCAGTAATGATGGCCCGTCCTGCGTAAGCCAGATGCTGAAAGTGGCGGCAGGTCACGAAGGCTGTATTTCGGCAGTCAACCCGACTCACGAGAGTCAACTGCGCTATTATGGAGCTGTGGCGGCCAGCCGGGTGCCGGTATCGCCATCCCTGTTTGAGGTCCATGATGTGATCGAGAAGCCGACTCCGACGCTTGCTGAACAGGAGTTGATCGTGCCCGGATTAAGGGCCGGGAATTACCTGTGCTTTTTCGGGATGCATCTTCTTACCTCCAGGGTCATGGAGCATCTCGACCGGGAAGTGACCCGGATTGAAGAGGGGCAAAAGCTCGGGCTCTCTCCTACCTTGGCGGTTATCGCTGCGGAGAAAAAATACCTCGCTGTAGAGTTGGCGGGCCAGCGCTTCAATATCGGGGAGCGCTATGGGCTCCTCAGGGCTCAGCTTTCTCTCGCGCTGGCGGGCCCTCACCGGGATGAAGTGCTCACCGACATAATTGAGATTACGGCTCACTCTCGCCCTGCATGTCCAAACTCCTGACAATTATCTCAAGCGAGGAGCCCGAGGTTCGCAATACAGCACTGGCAGAGGTTTGCGCGAAGCTCACCATGTTAGAGCTCATGGAAGAGTGTGTCGCCCTCGATCGGTTCCGCAGAGAAAGTGGAAACCTTTACGCCAGAGTACGGGCGCTCTGTTTTCTCTCTGCGATTCATCGCCACCACCTTCCTCCGCTATTGCCGGTCGAAAAAACAGGCCGTATTCCGGTAGCGGGGACCGATCTCCTTCTTCAGCGGCGATTTGCCGAAGCCATCGACGTATTTCACTTGGCGGTTGCGGAGCAAGGCGCCTGTGGGGCGCTGTCATCCGCCCTTGCCCACGGGTATCATGAACTGGCTTTTCATGCTCTGGGCGCTCAGGTGCGCAGGGCGGTACAGGAGGTCAAAGGTAACCAGTGGATGTTTCGAATGGGTCATCCCGCGGATCATCCTCTGATCGTTTCGGAGGAGCTTTTGGAGAGAAAGCCCGATGGCTCCCGGAAGATACTCTGCGAGCGAACCCCCGTCCGGATGGACCTGTCCCACGCAGGGTGGTCGGATATCTTTTTTCTGGGCATGGATTATCCAGAGGGCGCACAGGTTCTCAATGTCTCGGTAGACCTTGGGGTCCACGGCACGGAGGATCAGCCGGCTCCACCGATCGAGGTTCAGGTGCGAGTCATCGATGAGCCGGTGATCACTCTGAGGTCCGTGGACCTGAGGGCATCGACCCGGGTCGAAAGTCTGGGGGAGGTTTTTGATTTCGCTAAAGATGACCTGGGCCTGCTCAAAGCGGCCATTATTGCCTCCGGAGTCGTGCCGCCGGGAATCGAGGGTTCTGGACAAAGTTTGGAATCTCTCCTGGAGCGAATGGTTGGTCCCGGGCGGGGCATTGAGTTGGTTTCCAGCGTTCGCGGGATCTCGAAGGGGTCGAGGTTGGCAGTATCTACCAACCTTCTGGCGGCCCTCATTGCAGTGCTGATGAGGTCAACCGGCCAAACCAGATCCCTGAGCGGGACTCTCAGTGAAAGCGAAAAACGCCTTGTATTGGCGAGGGCGGTTCTGGGGGAGTGGCTTGGTGGGTCGGGTGGCGGCTGGCAGGACTGCGGAGGAGTCTGGCCTGGAATCAAATTGATCTCGGGAGTCCCCGCGAGCGCGATGGACCCGGAGTTTCATGTTTCGCGTGGACGCCTGTTGCCTGCTCACCATGTCTTTGATGAGGACGAGATCCCAAGGTCCGCTAGGAAAGCGCTGCGGGATTCGGTTGTCCTTGTTCATGGGGGAATGACTCAGAATGTGGGCCCCATGCTCGAAATGGTGACGGAGAGGTATCTACTCCGCTCGGGGAAGGAATGGGCAGGACGCCTTGAGGCCTTGAGACTCCTTGATGAGGTGGTCTCCTGCCTGAAGAGGGGAGACATGAGGGGCCTTGGCCGGGCCACCACGAGAAATTTCCGAGGACCGCTCCAGACCATTCTCCCATGGGCCACGAATCTTTACACGGAAACCCTGATCGAGCGTGTTGAGGAAAAGTTCGGGGATGATTTCTGGGGGTTCTGTATGTTCGGGGGAATGTCGGGAGGCGGAATGGGCTTTATCTTTGACCCAGCCCGGAAATCCGAGGCGCAGGACGCGATGGGGTGGATCATGAAGGAGGCCAAGGACCATCTTCAGACGGCTCTGCCCTTTGCGATGGACCCGGTGGTGTATGATTTCCAGATTAATGATACAGGGACAAGTGCGGAGCTTCTTGAAAGCGATATGTCGCTTTCCGGGGAGGAGGAGCGTGCTCCTGACCCTGCTGGCAAGGGCGTCGGTCAGGCGGTCAATCAGGGAGAGGCAACCGACACCCTGAGGACGCTTCTGGAGGAGAACGGCTTTGATCGGGCAGCCCATGGCAGGCTGCGAGAAGATGTAATTTCCGGACGCGTCAGCCTGCAAAGCAACAGGCTGCCATCTACGTCTCGAATCGATGACGTCATTTCCGGGGATGTCGTGGATTGCACGGCGGGGAGCGAAAACTTGTCGAGGGAGAGTTCCGAAGTTGGAGAGGCTGCAATTGCTGGAGGAGAGATTGCAGTAGTCACTCTCGCTGCGGGTGCAGCCTCGAGGTGGACCGGTGGCGCGGGAACCTGCAAGGCTCTTAATCCTTTTGCTTCGCTGGGTGGAAGGCACCGCACCTTCCTCGAGGTTCATCTTGCCAAGTCCCGAAAGACGGGATCGAACCTTGGGGTGGAAATCCCTCACGTCTTTACTACCTCCTATCTCACCCATGGGCCCACCCGAAGATTTCTGGATGAGGTTTCCCGTTATAATTACGAAGGGCCCCTTTTCCTGTCTCCTGGCCGAACAGCAGGGTTGAGAATGATTCCCACGGTGCGGGACTTGAAGTTCGCTTGGGAAGAGCTTCCCGAACAGCAGCTCGACCCTCAGCAGCAGAAGTTACGGGATTCCGTGCGCTCTGGCATGATTGATTGGGCCCAGGCGACGGGCGAGGCCACGGATTATACCGATAATTTGCCCACCCAGTGCCTCCATCCCATGGGCCATTTCTATGAGGTTCCTAATCTTCTTCTTAATGGGACATTGCGGGCGCTCTTGCAGGAACGTCCACAGTTGAAGACCTTGCTTGTCCACAACGTGGATACCTTGGGAGCTTTTGTGGACCCTGCGATATTGGGCA
>JAQWTV010000168.1 GCA_029242545.1 Roseibacillus sp. | reverse complement strand
GGTGATGAGGCTTAACAATTTTCGATAGTAGAGATGGATGACTTCGTCATTCTGAAAAAAGCGAACCAGACCAGGAAGATCATCGAAGCTCCAGATCGATCTGTCCGGATCAACTGTGGTGTTTCCAAGGTTGAACATCGTATCGAGGTCGTGAGGAACGAGGACAAAGCGCGGGTCAGCGATGCCGCTGTAGAGGCCGTAGTCGTCGCCTTTGGAGGTGATCAGTCCTCCTTCACGGTTGCCGGCGAGCGTATCGAGAGCAAAATAAGTGACCCACTGATCAATATTTACTACTCTTCCGACGTCCTCGAAATAACTCTCCACTGGGGCATTATTCAGGGCGTCGGTCAGCGCGATGAGGTCACTCCAGTTATCCTCTGCCTCATTCGTTTTCTTAAAATAGGTATCCCGGTAACTATCGGCATTAGGGCCTTCATGCCGGAGGTCGCCTTCCTCGTCTGTATCTTCATTGTCTCGGACCTGATAAAGGTTCCCGTCGGGGTCGAGTGGCCAGTGGTTACGGGTGTATTCGCTTCCGAAGCTCTCGACCTGAGCGTAGGAGCCGAACATGTTGGACCCGCTGCGCGCGAGGTCCTCTCCGTTAATCCTCAGGAGAGATGCGGTTGCTTCCGCAGTCTCTATCCCTGCGGAGCGGAGATATCTGCTCCCAAAGACCTGAGAATGTGGGTATTGCGCGTTAAATTTTACGGACAGGCAGCCGTTCCATGGATCATCACCGCGAAACTTTACGAGAAAGTTGTTAGGAGGCGGGTTTCGTGAGCTGGCACCACGGTTCCGGACACTGGCGAGGTAGCGCAGCGCAAGTCCGGTTCCATCCTCGACGATAAAGGTGCAGCTCATCTCCGCATTGCTTTCTTCTTCGTTACGAGGGGACTCGCTATCATCTCCGATATCGGCCAGTTCGGCACGCTCCTCCTCGGTCATTACGATACGGTATTTTGGCTGGGACCCGGCGACCCATATCGCGTATGGATCATACGAATCGTCAAACTGCAGCAGGGCATTTGCCTGCTGCTCTCCATCCGCCTGCGAGGGAGCAGGCCATGTGCGCTCGGCACTGTCGGTGAACACGTGGAGGTAGAACTCGATAACAGTGCCGTCGGGCTGGCCCGGTATCTCCGAGCGGAGAGCTCCATCCGGACCCTCGTTCATTTCTCTTGAGGCCCAATCAGAGTCTCCATCCAATCGCCAAAAAAGAAGTAAGGAGCCGGTGCTGTTGATGTAATCTAATTCGGCTTGAACGATCACATTTTCACCAGAGCGGGGAATAACGGGGGTATGGCGGACACTCTTAATCAGTGGAGCCGTATTTGTTGAGAGAATGGAGTTCGCGCTGCCGGGTGATCCGCCGGCAGTGATGCTGGAGCCCCAGTTCTGTCCCTGATTATTGGAGAGAGCGGGGTTAATCAACTCAAGCGATGCGCCTTCGCCGTCGTGATTGGCGGTCCAGGTCCAGCCCTGATGGCCGTTGTCCACCGGTCCTCGTCTCCTCTCGGCCCAGTCTCCTTCATCAGCGTAGCGAACCCGGTCGATTCTGTTTCCGGCTTGATCGACAAGGGTGATGGTCTCTCCCGAGTTGCGTAGGCGACCGACCCACGGACCAAGAATATTCCCGCCGATATCAGCCCCGGGGTGTATGGAATTAAAGGAAGGTGGGTCTGCGGCGATGACGAGGTAACTAGTCCCGGGCAAGATCGTCCCAGCAGCGAAGGTAAAGGTTATCCCCTGGCTGAAGGACCACTCCGAAAGGTCGACCCCGGCTGCAGATGGATTGTAGAGCTCGATCCATTCCGTCAGCGAGTTCTCCGGCCCTGTTCCATGATTTTCATGGTAAAATATCTCGTTGATGACCGGGTTCGCCGTGCTCTTCGTGCCGAGAGATAGAAGGGCAATTAGGAGAAGGGAGGCGGCACAGTGGAGATATTGGTGCGTGGCAGCGGATTTTTGCATGGGTGGGGGGAGTTCTTCCGCTGTCTGCGGAAGCCGTGTAGGTTGTCAAGACGGACGAAATCTCCGTGTAGCCTATGGTATGGAAGCGGCAGTTTCGAGGGCAAGCGTATTTGCGGGAATGGGCTGCGACTGCGGGATGGGGCGACGTAGTATGAAAATCTCCAAGAAAATCCGTGGAAGTGTGTCTTGATTAGTGCAGGCAACTAAATAGGAAGGTTCAAGCTAGCCCATGATGAAAGGTCGTATAGCAGTAAGGGTCAGGAGATCGGCGATCGCTCTCACGATGATAGGCGTGACCGTTCCCTCATTTGGAGTAGAGCGGGATTATGTTGATCGAGCCCGTCTTACCGAATCCGAGGAAGCATTGGTTCTCAAGATGGCGCGCAATCGCGGAATCGGAGAAGTGGCGAAGATCAGGACCTACAACATGTTTCCCACCCCGTTCCGGGGAATCGCCGTGCATGGACTAGATAAGATAGAGGGACGTGAGGTCTCCCACCGTGTTCTCAGCGTGAGCTATCGAAAATGGTTGGAGCCAGGAGCCAAACCGGGGAAGGACGATCTTCTGATGGGAGATTTCTGGGCGGGACAGGCGAGAGTAGTGAAGCAGACGATTCTTCGGCATGGAAAGGACGAATTCCGAATCGCAACTCCGAGGGGAATTTCAGTGGAAGTCTGCGAGTCGGTCTTGGCGCATCTTCTCGATGGACGCTACAGGCTCGGGCCTGCGGTAGAGGAAAAGATGATGGGCGGAGTGGATTGGTCGAAGCCGCTCCATTTTGGGAAACGGAAAGATCTTATCTCAGCCGGCTACGGTCATAAAAATAAAGGCTCGGGATTTTTCGATCTGCAGATCAAGGTTGTTGGAAAAGAACTCACCATCGAGCAAGTGTTTCAGGCGATTCCCTAGGGCCAGAGCCAGCGGCTGCTTATGAGAACAATTTCGATTTTCCTCTGCACCCTCGGTTTCGGATTCCCCCTGTGGAATTCACAAGCTGAATCCCTTCCCAATATTGTTTTCATATTTGCCGACGATTGGGGTTGGGGAGACCTTGGTTGTCACGGGCATCCCTATATCAAGACTCCGAATATTGATCGGCTCGCGAGGGAGGGGACGGATTTTCATCGATTCACGGTGGCAAGTGGGGTGTGTTCGCCGAGTCGGACTGCTGTGATGACCGGTCATTTCCCGGCACGCTACAATATCGATGGGCATTTTGCCTGGGTGCCTAGTAACCAGAGACGCAATATGCCAGACTGGCTGGATCCGGGAGCACCTCTGTTGTCGAGGTTCCTGCAGGGGGCAGGGTATGCCACGGCCCACTTTGGGAAGTGGCACTTGGCCAATGACATGATTCCGGATTCTCCTCCCCCGAGCGACTACGGATTTGATGTCTCGGCGGCCTTCAACTGCTCGGGAAAACAAATGCCTGTCCATGATGACGCAAGAAGGACGATTTCTTTTATCGAAAAGTGTCATGAGGAAGAGAAGCCTTTTTACGTCAACCTGTGGCTTCATGAGCCGCATACTCC
>JAQWTV010000144.1 GCA_029242545.1 Roseibacillus sp. | reverse complement strand
AAAGAAAATCGCTGAGTGGTATGAGCTCAGGCTTTCCGCGCCGGTAGAATCTCGGCCCGGGGTGTTCAAGTCGAGGCGGCTCTCGGGTCCGGAGTATCGTAACAGCTTGAGGTCGTTGTTCGGTTTTGATCTCGAGGTTGTGGTTGCCGAGGCGCAGCAGACGGTGGCCGGGGAACAATCACTGGTTCTCAAGCTGCTTCCGAAAGATCCGCCAGGTGATAGCGGATTCGTTAACGATACCCATGGAGCCCCGCTTTCGTCCGCTCTGTGGGAGCAATATGCGTTTCTCACCGAGGCCGCTCTCGAGAAGCTGTTTGCGCCCAAACAACGAGCAGGGCTCAAGGCTTTGATTGGAGGAGGATTTTCGGATGAATGGAATCTGGAGGACTTTTCCGAAAATCAGGCAGAAGCTCTGGTGCGCTATTTCCTTCCCAGGGCTCTTCGCCGCCATGTGCCCGATTCGCGGCTTCAGGAAGCGCTTGAAGCTATCAGGGGACATTCTGGACGAAATCTCGTGGCGATCCTTAAGTTTGAGCTTAAAGCAGTCCTGTTATCTCCCGAGTTTCTTTACCGGGGGATGCTGATGCCAGCAAAGACAGGGGGTCGGCAAGCCGTCGATAGCTTCGAGCTGGCGGAGCGGCTCTCCTACTTCCTCTGGGAAGACCGTCCGGACGACGAGCTCATGGCGCTGGCGAAGAAGGGCTCGCTTTTGAGTCCAGAAGTTCTCCGGGCACAGGTCGAGAGGATGCTGGAGTCTCCTTCGGCGCGTAGTCTTTCAGAAAGTTTTGGGGTGCAATGGCTGGGCATTGCGAATCTCGATGCCCTGATTACCAACCCCATCGCGCACCATTCTCTTCGGACGCAGCCTGTTCTGTTTCTGAATTATCTCTTCACGGAGAACCGTCCGGTAATGGAGTTGATCGATTCCAAAACCACCTTCATTAACACCGGGGTGTCAGGATTTTATGGGGACGATCGCAGCCGGATGAAGCTTCATCCAACTCCCAAGGGGATAGAGCGGCAGACGACGCCGTTCGAGCGGTTCACTCTGGAAAAGGCCAGCTGGAGGGGCGGAATCCTCACCATGCCCGGCATTCTTACGATGAACCGGGGCCCGATCCAGCGCGGCACTTGGCTTCTTCGCAGGGTTCTTGGGGAACGGCTAGGAGAGCCTCCTGCTGATATTCCTCCGGTCAAGCCTGCCCCGCGTGGGGAGAAGCTCACCTTCCGCGAGCGATTTGAGAGACATCGCAGCGATGTCAGCTGCGCTCGTTGTCATGAAAAAATTGATCCCATCGGGTTTTCCCTTGATGGCTACGATACCAATGGGCGTTTCATCAATCGGGATGGTAAGAAGGGCCCCCCATCGGGTAGATCGATCGACACCTCCGGAAAATTGCCCAGCGGAGAGACCTTCGCGGATTATGCCGGCCTGAAATCGATCTTCATGAACTCTCAGCGTGGGCGAATCGTTCGTAACGCGGTGGAGCGCACGCTTTCCTACGCGCTCTGCAGAAAAATGACATGGAATGACCGCCCCGTCATCGATCAGATCACAGAAAAGATTGTTGAGCGCAACGGAACATGGAAAGATCTCTTCACTGAAATTGTCATGAGTTCCTCCTTCCGGGAGACAATCATCGAGAAGCAAGAAAAGGAATGAGTAACAGTTGGAAGATTGGGAGGCGAACGTTCCTGAGGGGAGCGGCAGGAGCTCTTGTTCCCTTGCCCTTTCTGAACATCATGAAGGCTCATGGGGCACCGGGAGTCCGTGGGGAGGCAGGCAATGCTTCTCCCCTCCGCTTTGTCACCCTCTTCAAGCCCAACGGGGTGCATCCGCCCTCCTGGAATATCAATGGAGGCACGGAAAATGATTTCCGGATGTCTCCTTTGATGAAGCCGTTTTCCCGGCATCGGGATGACCTCCTGATTCTGGACAATATGGGGGACTTTGGGTTCTCCTCTCACAGTAACTCAACTCGTCGCTTTCTTTCCGGGCACCATGACAACCGCAAGTCAGCCTCATTGGACCAGATTATCGCGGACAAGATCGGGAGTGAGACAACTCATCGCTCGCTGGAACTCACCACCGAGGGGATCTTCGTAAACCAAGTGGGCTGCAGCTATATATCCTACGACCAGAAAGGAAAGCCGCTGCCTCGGGAGAGTGATCCGCAACTTGTCTTTGATCGCCTCTTTCGGAACCCCTCTCTGGATCCCAACCGTCGTGAGGAGATGGGGAGTCTCCTCGATCGGGTCCGGGATGATGCAAAATCTCTGGAGCGGAAGGCAGGTAAAGAGGATAGCGAAACCCTCGAGGAGTATTTCACGGTCCTTCGGGAGACCGAGCAACGTCTTCAGAAAATGTCCTCTGCCTCGAAAGGAGTCGTGGACTTTTCCAGTCTTCAGCGTCCGGACACTCCCTTCTCCCTCGACGACCAGGTAGAGTCGATGCTGGATGTTATCGCTATGGCGTTGTGGACGGATTCCACACGTTGCATCAGCTACATGCTGGGAAACAGTAATAGTCGTCTCATCTTTGACTTCCTCGGGATCAATCGACAACACCATTACCTGTCTCATTTCTTCCGGAACTTCAGTCGGTCAAATATCGATGCCCTTCTTAAGATCAGTCTCTGGCACATGGAAAAATTCGATTCCCTGCTCACTCGATTGAAAAGTTACCGGGATGGCGAAGGTAGTTTGCTGGATCGGTGCGTGGTGCTTTTTGGATCTGGAATGGGGCACAGTGATAATCATACCGCTCAGCGTATCCCCATCGTTCTGGCAGGGAAGGGGGGTGG
>JAQWTV010000106.1 GCA_029242545.1 Roseibacillus sp. | reverse complement strand
GAACCTGCAGAAAAAGACCCCCGCATTCCGGGGTAAGAAGGAGGGTGAAATCCGCCAGAGTATTCAGGCAGGTGTCAACCGGCTCCTCTCCATGCAGTGTGATGATGGAGGGCTTGCTTACTGGCCGGGTGGCAAAAGCTCAGAAACATGGGGATCAGCTTATGGGGGTATGGCTCTTCTCCTCTGCCGCGAAGCAGGGGCGAACGTCCCCGATAGTGCACTGGAAGGGCTTCGCCGCTACCTCACCGCTACATTACGGGGCATTGTCAGTTCCAAGGACTGGAGGGAGATCGAAACGGCCTGCCGAACCTGCTACACCCTCGCACTCGGGGGCTCTCCCCAGGTCTCCTACCAGAACAAATTGCTTGAGACCCCCGAGCTCCTCACCCCCACTTGCCTGAGCTTCCTCTCTCTCGCGGTTGCAAAATCCGGTGGAGACGACGCCCTGTCCCGTGCACGGGACATTCTCTCCCTCGAGGTGGCACAACCGGACACCGGGAACTATTTCATGAGCTACCGCCCGGCAGAGGCAGAGAGACTTCTGGCTCTCCTCAATATCGACCCGGCATCCCCGGAGTGTAGCCGATCTCTCGACAAAATCATGGCCTCACGCGGAAAGCGATCCGGCCACTGGAGAACGACGTGGGGCAACGCCTGGACCGTCTTTGCCCTCGGAGAATATGCCCGTCTCGCGGAAACATCGACAGCGCCCCCGGTGATCACCTTCGAGACCGACGAAGGCATCCAGCGTATAACCCTTGATAATCAGAATCCCACCAAGCTCATTCGGATCCCACTCCGTCAGGGACTAGTGGCCAGAGCCGCAACTTCGGCCGGGGGATTTGCCCGCATCAAGCTCTCCTCTAAACCGAATCTGGCCCCACAGAAGCCAGTGTCCTCCAATGGCCTGCAGATCGCTCGTAGTTACTTCCGGATTCTGCCCAGCGGAAAGCGGGAAGCGCTCGGCCAGCCGAAAACGGGAGACCTCGTCGAGGTGCAGCTTGAGGTCTCGATGCCCAGGGACGGCACTCGTTACCTTGTCGTGGATGATCCCCTGCCCTCCATCTTCGAGGCCGTGAATACTGATTTTGCCAGTCAGGCCGGGCGACTGAAGAGCAAGAAGGACTGGAGCGTCTCGCATCAGGAATTCCGAGACGATCGAGTTCTCTTCTTTATGAACTATCTCCCCCGTTCGGGAAGCTACACTCTTTCCTACCAGGCCCGTGTCACGTCGGCAGGCTCTGCACTCGCGCCCCCCGCCAAAGTCGAGGCGATGTATGAGCCAGAGTTCTTTGCCCTCTCGGCGAGCCGCAGGTTCGTCACTCCCAACCCCCTCAAAACTGCCAACCGCTAGTGCGGAGGAACCACGATCATGCCTGACCTCCAGAGATGGATCAATCGCATCGTGCCGGCTGGCCGGCGGCGCTGGCTCGTAATTGTTCCTGTCCTGGCAGGAGCGGGCTGGAGCCTTCTTCCTTTCGCCTTCCAGCTTCCGTCGCAACTCAGAGCCGAGCCCTCCCGGTCTATAGTCATCACGGATCGCAATGGTCTCGTCCTCGACAACATGGCGCGCCCGGACTACTTCCGCCACGAACCTGTTTCTCTCGCTGAGATTCCGCCGGCCCTCATTGAGGCTACCTTGGTTGCTGAAGACAAACGCTTCTTCAGTCATAGCGGCCTCGACTACCTTGCGATCGCACGGGCCACCAAGGACCTTCTTGTGGAAGGGCGCATCGTCTCGGGTGCCTCAACAATCACCCAGCAACTGGTGAAAATTTCCTCCCCTCCTGGAAAGCGCAATCTTCTCACCAAAATCCGGGAAGCCCTCACCACCAGGCACCTCGAGTATCGCTGGTCCAAGGAGGAAATCCTCACCGCCTACCTGAACCGACTGGACTACGGAAATCACCGCCAAGGGTGCCGGGAAGCCGCACGATTCTACTTCGGCAAAGCCCTCAGTGACCTTTCGCTCGGGGAGTGCAGCCTTCTCGCCGGTCTCCCCCAGTCGCCAACCCTGCACAACCCTCTCCGCAATCCACAATCGGCCCTGCACCGACGAAGCTGGATTCTGAAGCGGCTGGAGAAGGAACGAAATTACGACCCCAACAGAATTCGCGTAGCAGAGGATGAGCCGCTCCATCTCGATCAGATCCCCTCGGATCAGCTAGCCCCTCACCTCGTCTCCTCGCTGCGCTCCCGCCAATCCTCTGTGCGTACGACCCTTGAGGCTCCGCTGCAGCACAAGGTCCAATCCATAGTCAGGGAGGAGCGCAGGCGCCTCAGGCATTCGAACGCCCAACATGCGGCCGTTGTCGTAATTGAAAATTCTTCGGGCGAAGTTCTCTCCCTGGTTGGCTCTGGAGATTTTCACGACCCAAGAGGGGGACAGATCGATGGCACCCGCTCACCCCGCTCCGCAGGGTCAACCTTGAAACCCTTTACCTACCTCCTCGCGCTCGAAAAGAAGGAATTATTCCCAGGGAACATCATCGCCGACATACCCACGCCGTATCGGACCGAAGAAGGGCTCGATCTGCCGGTCAACTACGACCGAAAATTCCATGGTCCGGTAACCATCAGGTATGCCCTCGCCAATTCTCTCAACGTGGCTGCGATGCGAACCCTCAATGCGATTGGAGGACCCGTCCCACTTCACTCCTTACTTGGACGGGTTGGCATTGGGACTCTCGACCAGCCGGCTATGTCTTATGGACTGGGCCTGACTATCGGAAACGCAGAGGTTTCTCTTCTTGAGCTGACGAATGCCTACGCGGCCCTTGCTCGACTGGGCACCTTCAAGCCTGCCCGCATGACCCTTGACCATGAACGATCCGCTCCGGAGTCCCGAATGGAGCAAATTGCTGAACCCGCAAATTGTTACCTGATCTCAGACATTCTGAGCGACAATGCGGCTCGCTCGGCGGCCTTTGGACCTAACTCCCCACTGCGCCTCCCCTTCAAGGCAGCGGTTAAGACCGGAACCTCTTCCGACTTCCGGGACAACTGGTGCATCGGATTTACGAACGATTTCACGGTTGGAGTCTGGGTAGGGAACTTTGATAACAGCCCCATGCGCGGGGTCTCCGGCGTGAGCGGCGCCGGACCCATTTTCAACCGAACCATGCTTGCCCTGCACGAGAACCGTCCTCCCAGTTGGCTGCCGCGCCCCGACGGACTAACCGAGATCGCCATCGATACTCGAACTGGGTATCGCTTTCTTTCTCGTCCTCATGACGGGCACCCATTCACCGCTCCCGAACTCTGCCTCTCCGACAGGCTTCCTCGTCCGGTCCAGCCTGCCGACTACGACAAGCAGGACCGCGCACTGATTGACGAACGGTATCTTGAATGGTTCTCCAGTGCCGACAACCACCGACAGGACGACCTTGCTATCATCCCCCAACGCCCGGAGAACCTGACCCCACGTATCATCTCCCCCATGGAGACGGCGACCTATCTTCTCGACCCGGAGCTCCCGAGTGGCGGCCGGTTCCTGTCCCTCCTCAGCAATCTTCCGGCGGGCGGCACTTGGTCCAGCCCCACCCTGCAAATCGAAGGGACCACCGCCCACCTGACACCCGGTCATCATCGGATCATCCTCACTGACGGGAAGACGGGGCACGAGGTTTCGCAGTCCATCGTGGTTGAAAGTCTCTGAGACTAAGACGCGCGTATAGGGCTACCAGCGTCGTTTCAGAAGCGGCCCAAAGGGAGAGTCCGTACACTGTTTATCCCGAAGGGCATCAACCCCTCAAACTCATAGCTTGGCAAGGGGCAAGGATCTGCTTCTCTCCGAGCGGAGAGATCCAACTTCTCAGCTATCGCTCTTCGTGAACAATGCATACTCTCAGCGAGACCTGTTGTCAGACGATGTCCTCAGTGGCTATCATCACCCGAACTCTAACCTTCGTATTTAGAGATGGACGTCTGATCAAATGGACTGTGGACAATGGCTTCGCCACGTGATCTGCGTTCCGGGAAACTCAAGGATCCAGGAGAACCTGAATGCCGACCTCCACAACATCAAAACTGGTCCTGATCGGGGGTCTCTATCTCTCTCAGGGAATTCCCAACGGCTTCTTCCGGCATACTGTCCCGGTGGTCTTCCGGGAAAGCGGAATCTCTCTTGAGAAAATCGCCCTTTTTCTTCCAGCCCTCTACGTCCCCTGGATGTTGAAATTTATCTGGTCGATTTTCGTCGAGAAATTCCACCGGGAAAATTACGGCAAATATCGCTCTTGG
>JAQWTV010000066.1 GCA_029242545.1 Roseibacillus sp. | reverse complement strand
TGATCATGGCACTCGTGATTCTGATCCTGCTATTTATTTTGCTGCCAAATCTTCTCATCAAGTCCCCAACCATCGTCGCCTATCAAGCTGGCGCTCCCGAGGAAGAGAATATGGAACAGAAAGAGGTCAATCCTCAGATTCAGCGCAAGCCCTCTGCTCCAAGCTCCTCCATGGCCAAGGTGATCGCATCCAGCACACCATCTCCAACTGCTGTTCCCGTCCCGGAGACGGAGGCTCAGCCCAATCTAGATTTTGGCAGTGGAGATGATTTTGGCCAGGGATGGGGAAACGGTGGCGATGGAGGGGGCGGAGGGTTTGGAAATATACCCGCCACGATGCGCAAACGGTGCTCACCTGAGGACCGCCTTCAACGCCTGAAGGAGAACGGTGGAAATGAGAAGTGTGAAGAGTCCGTCGTGAAGGCTTTGCACTACTTCAAGGACACGCAGGCTGGCGACGGATCGTGGGGTGGCGGGAGCAAGGTAGCCTACACAGGACTAGTCCTGCTCGCTTACCTAGGTCACTGCGAAACCCCACTCTCCGTGGAATTTGGAGTCACCGTAACCGGTGCGATAACCTTCCTTGTCGACAACTGTCAGAAGAACAAAGGCCGTATGGCATCTAATTTGCAGGACAAGCACTGGTGCTACTCTCACGCGATCGCCGCCTACGCGATCGCCGAAGCTTATACGTTCTGCAGCCAACTCAGCATCAACCTCCCCAATTTAAAAGAAAGCGTGCAGGCCAGCGTTCAGTGGGTCATCGACAACCAGAACAAATCTGGCGGCTGGGAATATTCATACGACGAGGCGGGCGACCGAGGAGGGGACATGTCCATCACGGCCTGGCAGATGCAGGCGCTCAAGGCCGGCAAACATACCGGACTTGAATTCCGGAACATGACTCGCTGCATCCGCGATGCCCTTAAGTATTGCGAAACCTGTCAGGCTGCAGATGGAGGATTCGGCTACCAGGGAACCCGAGCACTCGGTGATGGACACTCCACCCTCGCGGGAGCTGGCACCCTCTGCTTCCAGCAACATAAGGGGGCTGCCAATTCCAATGCCAGAAAGGGCATCAAATACATCGATAAGAAATCCCAATTCAATTACGACGCCGGACCCTGCAACCTTTATGAGCACTACTATTCCAGTCAGGCCGCCATCAACAACGGAGGAAAAAGCTGGGTTCAGTATAACGAGATGTTTCGGGACCAACTTTTGAAGGCTCAGAATAATGACGGCTCATGGCCTGCACCACCCCAACCCGGCCCCGCAGCCAGGAACGATCCTGTCTACGTCACTGCGCTTGCAACGCTCATGCTTGAAGTCTACTACCGCTTTCTTCCCGGAACTGCGGCAGGAAAGTAAGCGAGAAAATTCGTCGGAGAATATTCCACGCAGGATCCGCTAATCACCCGATTGCGCCAACTGGTGTGGGCAAGCTCTATCCCGGTTGTTCTTGAGTCACGGGGCCGGACCTGCTTTGTAACTCCATGCCCCGGTGCCCTCTCCTCTCCATTTTCGCCGCCACCCTCCTGCTACCCGGCCTTGCCGGTGCTGCCGGGAAAAAAGCCCCGGATCTTAATCTAAGTTTTCACCTTCAGGCCGAGCCCGGTGACAGGCGCGTCTTCAAGCAGTTGACTGCAGGCAAGGAGGTCATCTTCCAAAAAGGCGCGGCCATAATCACAAAGGACGTTGTCGCCTTCCGATCCTTCCCTGCAGAAGACAATAACTCCTACGGAATTGTGTTCCAGCTCGGCAAGACTGCTACCAATAGGCTGCGCAACCTTAGCACCGCTCACCAGGGAAAACTGCTTCTCGCTGTAGTTAACGGACAGGTTCGTGACGCGGTTGTGATCGACAAGCCCGTCAACGATGGGCTGATTGTTATTTGGAAATGGATCTCGCTAGCTGAGGTCAAGCTGGCCGATCAACACCTCCCCCGGATTGGAGAAGACCCGCGGGCATGGAAAAAGAGAATCAAAAAGAAATAGTGAACCGCGCTCCTTTCCGCTCCCTTTCTGCCCTTGTCCTCGCATGCACCCTGAGCTCATCCTGCCTTGGTCAAGGCTTGGCGCTCCAGCTACCAACCGACAACCGGGCACTTTTGGAGAGCAACCCTGAAAAGTTCTATATGTATGTTTATCGAACCTTCGAGGGCGAAACAAGCAAGCCCTGGCAGGGCGGAGGTTACGGCTTTGTCCGAACCCTCAGACGGACAGAGCAGGGAGTAGTCTCTACCCGGTTTCACGAGGGAATCGATATCCGCCCCGTCAAGAGGGACTCGGCAGGACGCCCCCTCGACAACGTCCGATCCATCGCACTCGGACGCGTTGTTTACGTTCAAAAAAGTGCCGGTGGTAGCAATTACGGGAAATACATCGTCGTCGAACACGACTGGGGCGAGGGCCCATTTCTAAGCCTCTATGCCCACCTTGCTACCACTCTGGTCAAGGAAGGGCAGCGTATTCCTGCTGGACATGTGCTTGGCCAAATGGGCTACACCGGTGCAGGTATTAACAGGGAGCGAGCTCACCTCCACCTCGAATTGAATGTCCTTCTCTCCCTCCAGTTCGACGCATGGCATAAGATGAAATTCGGTAGCGACAACCGCCACGGACTACATAATGGGATGAATCTCTCGGGCCTCGATATCGCCAACCTTTTTCTCCGACATGAAAGGGAACCCGGCATTACGATACCGGAGTTCCTCAGTGGCACCTCTGCCTACTACAAGATCACCTGTCCTCGCCGTGGAAAACTTGAGCTTGCGGATCGCTATCCCTGGATCAGACGGGGAGCGCACCACCGGCCGAGTCCTTCATGGGAGATTTCCTTTACAGCATCGGGCTTTCCTCTCGTAATCGCACCAAGTCACCGGGAAGTCCCCAAACCTCTGGTTACCTATATTCGGACCACTCAGTCCCGACACGAGTATTTCACTCTCTCCCGCCTCACAGGGACCGGTCGTCGAGCATCCCTCACTCGTGCCGGACTCCAGCATCTTGCTCTCATCACGGGGGAGTTCTCTAAATAGCAACTGCGAGGCCAAAAAAGGCACGTCCGGTCGCCATTATGGTAGAGCATTCGTTCTTCGGAGTCTCCTTCCCCTCTCCCGTTCCACGGAATATGTCCCTTACCCCGTTAGAGTCAGTATCACTCCCGATTGACCTCTCCGATTTTGACGAGGTAATCGACGTGCGTACGCCCCAGGAATTTGACGAGGACCACCTGCCTGGAGCGCGAAACCTCCCAGTCCTGACCAACGAACAACGTGTTGAAGTAGGGACCCTCTTCAAGGAAAGCGCCTTCAAGGGGCGGAGACTGGGTGCTGGCTATGTCAGTCAGGCAATTGCCAACTACCTCTCCGGGCCCTTGCGCAACACCGACCCAAAGTGGACCCCCTTAATTTACTGCTGGCGGGGCGGGCAACGCTCCTCCGCTGTCGCTACCGTACTCAGGTCCGTCGGTTGGCGAGCAAGAACTCTTGAGGGTGGATACAAAGCCTATCGGCGATTCGTGATGGATGATCTTGTCAGCCGTCTTGCGCATCCCTCATTGGAATTACGCGTGATTGGCGGCCTCACAGGGGTCGGGAAAACCCTTCTTCTGGCGGCCCTGGAGGAAGCAGGCCAGCAAACGATTGACCTCGAGAAGATGGCCAACCATCGGGGATCGTTACTCGGGTCTGTCGGACCGCAGCCCACCCAGCGAAGGTTTGAGACCTGCCTCCACTCCCGACTCGCCAGCATGGACCCCGACCGACCGATCTATCTGGAAGCCGAATCAAACCGGATTGGCTCAGTCTATCTTCCTCCTTCTCTCTGGCAAAGGCTTGCCCACTCCAATGTGATTGAGCTTACCCTCCCAATCAGGGAACGCGTCCTTTTGCTCTTGGAAGGTTACCGTCATTTCCTCGAAAACCCCGAATCCCTATCCGAAGCAATTGAACCTCTCGGAAGAATACGCGGACGTGCTCAATTACAGATATGGCACGAGCAGATCGCTCGGCGAGCCTGGCCTGATTTTGTTACCTCATTGCTCGAGAACCATTACGACCTCTGCTATCGGCAGCCAGGTAGCGCTAATTCCAACTACCAGCCTCCGGCAAGCCAGCTGGCTCTCTCTGACCACTCCACCACGAGCTACCGGAATGCTGCCCGCACCTTGAGCAAGGCAGAGAAATTTCCAGCGCCATGATCCCTCTCTACGATGCTCATAATCACCTTCATGATCACCGGCTTCTCGAGGAACTTCCGGACATCCTTTCGGCCATGCAGGACGCACGTATTGCACACTGTGTTGTGAATGGAACGTGCGAAAGTGACTGGAACAGGGTCCTGGATCTAGCCCGCGCCAACCCAGGGCTCATCCTCCCGTCAATCGGCCTCCATCCGTGGAAGATTTCTTCTCGCAGCGACGACTGGCTTGAGAGAATGACGTCCGCCATCGCCAGTGACCCCGGAAGCGTGTATATTGGTGAGTGTGGTCTCGACCGCTGGATTCACAATCCCAACATCGAAGAGCAGAAGGAGGTCTTCGTCTCGCAACTTACTCTTGCTGCAGAATACAACCTTCCTATCTCTGTCCACTGTCTGAAAGCGTGGGGTCCTCTCCTCGACATCCTGAAGAAAAATCACCGCCCGGACCGCGGATTCCTTCTCCACTCCTATGGAGGCTCAGCCGAGCTGGTTCCCGAGCTAGTCGATCTTGGCGCCTATTTCTCATTCTCGGGTTATTTTCTCCGTGAGAACAAGGAAGGGGTCCGTGAGGCATTTAGACGCATTCCTGCACACCGAGTCATGGTTGAGACTGATGCTCCCGATATGCTGCCGCCCGAGGATTACCGGAGATACTCCGTTAAAAACTCTGGCACTGCCTCCCTGAATCATCCGGCGAACCTCTTAAGCGTAATGGAAGGGTTGGCGAAAATCCTCGAAATCGAAGAATCGCAACTGCGCTCCCTCATATCCAAAAATTTCCACTCTTTTTTCCCTGTGAAGCCCTCCTAAACAAAGAGTTCCACAAAATAGTCTTCGCTACATTTTCGTTGGGAACTCGAAGTGTATCGTGCAACTATGAGGGCCATGTGTTTCGTCAGACTAATATTCCGGGCTGTCCTTCTAGCACTACTGGCCTCGCCCCTCGTCGCCCAGCAGGGAGACCGCAAGGGGCACAATATGGCCAGCTTCGTGCCTGAGGACGTGATTCCTCCGGCCCCTTTTCTGAAAATCGAAGAGGCCCTCAAAGCCTTCAAGCTTGCTCCAGGATTTGTCATCGAGCCAGTTGCGACCGAGCCATTTGTCGACATGCCTTGTATGATGAAGTTTGACTCCGATGGCCGGATGTGGATCTGCGAGCTCGTTGGTTACATGCCCGATATCGACGGAACCGGTGAGGACATCGCTCAGGGCCGCATCGTCGTATTGTCCGATACCAACGGCGATGGAATGGTCGATCAACGTGTGGTATTCCTAGACAAACTTCTTCTGCCTCGCAGCCTCTACCTCCTCGATGACGGCATTCTCTGGGCAAACCAGGAGAGCCTTTTCTTTCAAAAACGCAGCGGACTCAAGCCGGTCGGAAAACGAGTTATGGTGGACGAGGAGTATGCCCGTGGAGGAAATGTCGAACATAAGGCAAACAGCCTGGTTCTCGGCTTGGATAACTGGATCTACAACGCGAAGTCAGATCGGCGATACAAGAAAGTTAAAGACCAGTGGGTCATGGAAAAAACTCGTTTTCGTGGCCAGTGGGGTCTGGATCGTGACGACTACGGCAGACTCTTTCACAACAGCAACAGCACCCTGTTGGTCGGAGATTATACCTTTCCCAACATTGCCTTCGGCAATCCCAACGCCAAAATGAAAGCTGGAATTTCGGCGCGCGTCAGCTCGAACCGGGTCTGGCCGATACGCGTCACTCCGGGAGTAAACCGGGGCTACCAACGCGGCACGATTTCCCCAGAGAACTACAAGCTCATCAATGCCACCGGGGCCTCCGGGCTGACGATTTTCCGGAGCAACGGCCTTGGAGAGCAACTCTATGGAACAGCCTTCATCACAGAGGCCACCGGGAACCTAGTAAAAGCGATCAGCATCGAGGACGGAGAGGGAGCAATCGTCGGCGAACACACCTTCGGAGAGAAAGAGTTTCTGGCCTCAACCGACGAAAGATTTCGACCAGTTAATGCCTACACCGCGCCGGACAATTCTCTCTACATTCTCGATATGTATCATGGGATCATCCAGCACCGGACATACGTCACTTCCTATCTCCGCAAACAGATTATGAGTCGAGGACTGGATAAGCCGGCAAATGGGCATGGGCGTATTTACAGAATCCGCCACAAGAACAAGCCCCGGGGCCCCGCACCGAGGCTTGGCAAGCTCTCTGCAGACGATCTGATCCCCTATCTCAATCATCCCAATGGATGGTGGCGGGACACGGCCCAGCGCCTCATTGTCGAGCGCGGGAACACTCAGAGCGAAAACCGCCTTGTCGAGGTTCTCGAGAGCAATCACAAACTCGGCAGACTCCATGCTCTATGGTGTCTCGAGGGCCTTAACCTTCTCAAGGCCGAGCATGTCGCATTCACCCTGAAGTCAGACAGCGAGAAGTTCTCCTCCTCGGCACTCATGGCGGCCCTTTCGCTGAGCCAGAGAGAGAAAAACTCTCTTGTGCCGGCGGTGGCAGCATTCAAGGCCGGCGCGGAATCCTCGATCTACAAAGCACGCCTGTTGGCAGATACTGGAACCTCGAAGGCTCTCGAGGCCCTTGTCAGCACCCTTAGAGCAAACGGGAGCAACCCAATCGTAAAGGAAGCTGCTTTTACAGGCCTGAAGGACCGCGAGGCCGTATTCCTTGGCATAAATAATGGAAGGTTCAATAACAGCAGCCTAGACAAGTGGCTACAGGAAGCTCTCCAGAAGAATCTCAGAAAAGTGGCGCCTCCGAAGATAAAAGGTCAGCATCTCGCCTCGTTCCAAAGGGGAGAAAAACTCTACATGGGACGAGCAGCCTGTATTGGATGCCATGGCGCTGATGGCGCAGGGCTTGACAATCTCGGGCCGCCTCTTGACGGGTCCGATTGGGTGACTGGAAACACCACTCGGCTGACAAAAGTTCTCCTCCACGGGCTGCAGGGACCAATTATAGTCTCGGGCAAGCGCTATGCGCCTCCCGGCGCAATGCCGGGCTTGTCTATGAATCCCACAATTTCCGATCAGGATATTGCGGATATTCTGACCTTCACTCGTCACGCGTGGAGCAACCGGTCAAACCAAGTTGAGGAATCATTCGTCAAGGATTCCCGGGAAAGGAACAAAACCCAGCAGGGAGTGCCTTACAAGGAGAGCGAACTCAACTAGCCGGGTTGAAAAACCGCTTTCGAAGGAAAAATAGCCTTCTAACCGTTCCATTGGCCTGCTTCGCGGAATTTACCATAGCGCGCATCCAGTAACTCTCTTTCAGAGAGATCGCTCAAAGCATCAACGTGGCGTATTAGCGCCTCCTTGAGACTGCGAGATACAGAGCGGACATCGTGATGGGCTCCACCGACGGGCTCCGGAATAACTTCATCCACCAGATTCATCGCAGCAAGGTCCTCTGCGGTAAGACGCATCGCTTCGGCCGCTTCCGGCGCATGCTTGCGATGCTTCCAAAGTATTGCAGCACAGCCCTCTGGGCTGATGACAGAGTAATAAGAATTCTCCAACATGAGAACTCGATCGGCTACACCAATTCCCAGCGCTCCTCCAGAGCCTCCCTCCCCGAGCACCACCGTAACGATGGGCGTTTTCAAATCCATCATTTCCCTCAAATTCCGGGCAATAGCCTCCGCGATGTTGCGCTCCTCAGCACCGATACCAGGAAAAGCCCCAGGAGTGTCGATCATTGAAATGACAGGGAGTCCAAACTTCTCCGCCATCTTCATCAGGCGCAAGGCCTTCCTGTAACCCTCTGGATGCGCACTTCCAAAATTCCGCTGGAGATTTTCTTTCGTATTCCTGCCCTTCTGATGCCCTATCACAACACACCTGCGGCCCTCTAGCATCGCGAATCCAGCCGGCATGGCATGGTCATCACCAACAAGGCGGTCTCCATGTAATTCACAGAAGTCATCAAAGGCCTCAGTAAGATAATCGAGCATGAACGGTCGCGCCGTATGCCTCGCTATCTGCACACGCTGCCAGGGAGTGAGATTCTCGTAAATGTCTTGTCGCAGCTCCCCCAGTTTCCCCTCGAGCGCCGAGATCTCCGCGCTGAGCTCCATGTTTCCTGACTGGGCCTTCTCGCGCATATGTTCCAATTCACTCTCAAGCTCGGCAATCGGCTTTTCGAAGTCGAGGGGTTCGGGACGCACACTACTGTCGTTCATCGTCGCTGATTCTACCTCTTAGCAAAGCGGACTTCCACCTCGTTACCAACTCTTAAAAGAAGGGCTAACTCCTCAATATCGGCCCCCGAAAGGAAAAACCCCCTGCTCACCTCTTCCTGGTCAGAGTCTGTAACCTCACGTAATTGCAGCCCACGGTGATCGAGAATCAATACTTTCCTCGCATTTCGATAACTCTCAAATTTGACCGGAGAGACACTCCCGCCGCTGGCAAGGAGGCCGATCTTCTGTCCAATCTTTGATCTGAGCTCCCCACTCCCCTCGCGGGTTTTTGCATGGAGCAGCTCGTAGGACTTTAGAAGACGCCCCTCTCGGTAGAGACTCAGAAGCTTCCTCGGAATATCAATTTTAATATTAAAATTCAAGGGAAGCAGGACGAGCTCATCACCAGGGAAAAGCTTATCCATTCGCTGCAGTCCGTTCATGTGCATGATGCAATCAAGAGTTGTGTCATGGCTCTGCGCGATTCGGGTGAAATTATCTCCCGATTTCACCTTGTACATGACCTTTCCCTCCATCACCTCTGTCGACAGAAGATCATCAAGATTGAGTTCTCCAAGAATTCTCCGCGCCTCGGAGGCCCTCGAGGAAGACGGGTAGACTCCGACCAGAAATTCGAGTTTCTCACGAGCCTCCTTGAACTGGCCCGTAGCGAGCAGCTCCCTTGCACGATCAAACGCAATTTCCCCGGGCTTTACGAGGGCCACACCTGAGGGAACCTCCGGGACCACACCCAGTTGGGGCGCCGCACTCTCTTCTCTCAATCGTTCAACGAGAAAAAAAGTTGCAGCGAGCACCGCCAAAACGATTACAGCCGCAATGACCTTGATGATTCCGATCATAAACTCAAATGGACACCCCACCCCATCCTGCTGCAGAGCTCTTCGCTGCTATGCAGCTTGCCTGCCCGATAAGGGAGCGCCTAAAGTAGACCTTTCCGTTTAAAATCGAACGCATTAATTTCCGAGCTCTTGTCAACGATCTCAAAGATGAACCGAAGAAGACTGATCTCCCAGGCATCGTCCACTCCCTCGATAACAACCTGCATGGGGTTGCCTGCCCTCCGAGCATCCTCAAGAACCCGCTCCCGAACTGCTTCCATTGAATCGTGCAGCAGTTCCTCTCTCACCTCGCCCCGTTTGAACTGGTAGTTCACCATGGCGATTTTTGCCCCCTGCTCTTCCAGCCACTCGTGAAAACGATTTGCCTCGTCGCTAAACCCCTCAAACTCAATGCCGCTGTATGCCTCTGGCTTGATGATTGTCGGTTTGTTCGCCTCTACCTCTCCAGATCGAATCCGAACCCTACCTACCGAATCCATCAGCTCACTCAGGAGCAGGAACTCGAAACGGGTATCCCCGAAGGTATCAATACGGCGATCAGGCTCATAGATTACGCGGGTTGTTTCCAGCGCATATTGAATATCATCTGGTGAATACATTCTTTGATTTCTCCATCAGTAATTTTCCAATGCTACGATAACGAAAAGGGCAGGCCCATGGACCCGCCCTGCACACTGAAATCTTCCGTTGGGATCCTTCAGGAACTGGACTTCGCCACGTAGTCAATGATCGCCCCGACCGTGGTGAGCCCTTCGGCCTCATCATCAGGCACTTCAACACCAAACTCCTCTTCAACAGCCATCACCAGCTCGACTGCATCGAGGGAATCTGCTCCGAGGTCCTCCACCACTTTTGCCTCACGCGTCACCTTGTCGGCGCTCACTCCAAGTTGCTCTACGATGATACCTTTGACCTTCTCTTCGCTTGATTCTGACATGTCTCTTTAGCGTTTATTCGCTTCCCTTGAATTATCTCTCCTCACCCCAATTGGCAACCCCGAAAAATCACTCTTGGGACCGGACTTCTTCAACTCGTTGATCTGGACCAGAGTTGTCCACATTTTCCCCATTACTTTCGGGCTCATCATCAACGAGCTCGACGAGCTCTCCCTTGAAATTTTGGAGAATTCGCTGAAATAGCGCCTCTGCTGGAGCTCCATTCTCTTTCCTGAATTGCCCATACACCATACCGTCAACCTTTGCCCTCATGAGCGTCCCATTCTTAGACTTCTTGTGAGAGTCGTCCTCAAAGAAAAGGTAGGCCAAACCCTTCGTCCGCCACTTGCGGACATCGATTTTACGGATTGCGCAGAACGGCACTTTCTCGCCACTTGAGGCATAAAACGCCTCATCATCTACCCTCATTGAGCGGCGGGAATTCCTGACTAGAAGAAATAGAGCGCCAATTAGAAGCACTCCACTAACGATGGCATAGTAGAGCTGCTCCTGAATTTTACCCGAATCATAACTTTTCTCTGGAATGGCAGAACTCCAGCCCCGCCCATGAGTATAGCTGGCCCACATCGGAGGGATCGTTTTATTTCCCTCCTCGATGACAGAGGCGCTATAGTCTGTGTAATCAGCTAGCTGAAGAGGCCATTTCTCAGCTCTATCCACGTGTGCGGGGAGAACCACATTTCCCGCAGGAAAAACCTCCTGCTGAGCCACCTCACTTTCCCACTCCTCCGCACCCCACTTACGCTCATTGAACAGCTCTTCGGCTTTCTCAAAAGCCTTATAGGTATAAAAGACCTCATTCTTGGTAGGCCACCCGATCTTCCAGTCCTTCAGAAACAAGACGAGAAAGACTCCGAACATGACAACCATGGCACAGACCCTCAGGTAAAACCACTTCGTGGCTCGGCATTTAATAATCTCTGCCCCCTTCATCTCTCTCTGGAATCTGAAGCTCTGACCCAAATGTTCAAGCGCTCAATCAATACCACCCGAAATAAGAAATCTCAATTTCCTCAGAATTCACTCTACCAGATCCCACGATCCGGAGAACTCACTATCCGACGAGACCGAATACGGTCTCGTCACTCAAATGCCGGAGCATAGACACTCGCTTGTTTTCCCCTTTGACATTAGGCTCCGCAAATCAGACCACTCTTTCCCCGTGAGCTTCTCAGCGTTTTTCGCAGACCCGAGGCGAGGACACTCTCCATTGATGCGACGCTTTGCGTCGATGCTCGAGCCTGTGTCCGCCGGAAAACTCGAGTCCATGGCAAGACAGAGCTCAGGGCTCTCCAAACGTCAGTTTGGAAATACCATGCGGCTATTTGCTCCGCTCTATCTCTCCAATGAGTGTGTGAACAACTGCACTTACTGTGGTTTTTCCCGCGATAACCCAATCCTCAGGACAACTCTCGAACTGGATCAGGTTGCCGCTGAGGCCGCTCACCTTCACTCACTGGGGTTCCGCAATCTACTCTTGGTTGCCGGCGAACACCCTAAATTTGTCTCCGATGGATATCTTCAGGACTGCCTCAGAATTCTGTCCGCTTCAATTCCTACCCTAGGAATTGAAGTCGGGCCCATGAAGGATTCTCAGTATGCCGAACTAGTCTCCTGCGGAGCAGAGGGTTTAATTGTCTACCAAGAAACCTATCACCGGGAAACCTATGAAAAGCTTCACACCTCTGGACCGAAGAGGAAGTTTGACTGGCGTTTGGATTGTCCCGAGCGGGCATATGCTGGCGGCTTTCGCCGCATAGGAATTGGTGCTCTTTTCGGCTTAGCCGACTGGCGAACAGAAGCACTGGCTCTTGCTACACACCTTGAATATCTCTACCGAACCTGCTGGAAGGCTCAGTTCTCTATCTCGTTCCCAAGAATGCGACCTCATGCCGGAAACCACCGGCACGAACTGAACCCGGACCTCACTCTGAGCGACCGTCATCTCGTCCAGCTTATCTGCGCATTTCGCTTGGCCTTTCCCCAGGTAAGCATCGTCCTGTCCACACGTGAGCCCGCATTTCTTCGCGATCACCTTTTCTCCCTTGGGGTGACCCATGTGTCTGCTGGTTCCCACACCGAACCTGGAGGCTATACCGGAGTCGGGTCCAACGACCTCCACAGAACCATCAAGGGACGCCGAGTGGAGATTGATCCAGAGGAAAGAGCACTTAGTGGTTGCAGCACCAAAGCCACACCCCAATTCGAAATCGATGACGATCGACCCGTATCTACAGTGGCCGATCAACTTGTTAATCAGGGATTCGATCCAGTCTGGAAGGACTGGGACCGCGAGATCCTCGCTCCTGCTAACCCCTGAGCCAAATGACCATCACCCTGAACGGAGACAGCTATGACCTGAAGGAGGGATCTACCGTTAGCGACCTTCTAACCCTTCTCAATTTACTGAGTGATCCCATCGTTACCGAACTCGATGGCCAGGCCCTGACGCGTCACGATTATGCGTCCAGCATTCTCTTGGAGGGATCCCGGGTCGAGGTCATACGCCTTGCTGCCGGCGGATGATTCTGGAACTGAGCCCATTCAGGAGCACGCCCCCTGCCAGTCGAATCAGGTTGCCTTGCCGGCCCTCCACTTCTCAACTTCCTCGAGCTTCGACTTCACAGCCGTTATGTCCTCTTCGTTCTCCGGATTCACCAATGAAGCAGCCAATGCGAGCCAGTCAACGTGGAGTGAATCGTAATTTGTGAGCCCCAGCAGAAACTCATGCCCCGGAAAAAAACTATCCTCTCGAACCTGCTCCTCAGCCTTTAGTAACTGCCCCGCCAGATCTACCACCTTCTCGTGGTTCTCAAGGTCTTCGGCCATCAGCATCCCCGAAAGGAGACAAAATGGATACTCCTGAACAACCCATCCACTTGGGGCACGGTAATCCTCCATTTCCTTTGCTAGCGCAGGAAAGACGCCCAGCAGAATCTCGGTGAGCTCCCGGTTTCCAATGGCCCGCGCAGACTGCACGAGTGAACAACAGACATAGTTTACGATCACAACTGTATCGAGACCAGGTTCGACCAACAGGAACTTTGCCGCCACCGCTCCACAAAAAAGCTTAAAACGCAGGAAGCGATCCGCGTGGGATACCTGCTCCGGGGAGCCCCGCTGGGCGATACCGAAAATTTCAAACCACTCCGGGTCTACATCCTCAGGAATTTCCTTTTGAGCTAACACAGCCGTGCATAAGGCAACGTAGCTCATATCTCCCGGATCCTTCGGGCAAAAGACCCGAAAGTCCTCTTCCCTCACCTCGCTGCATGCGAAATCAAAGAGATCATCTAGCCGGGACTTCACTGCCTCATGATTCTGAAACTTCCCTCTCGAAGGGAAAGGCTTATTTACAGCCCTTCAATTTCCGCCCGGATTAAGATTCGCCAAAACCTGCTCCCACCAGTTCTTTCCTCGCTCCACAGGGGCCAGAACCCTCAATTTCTCGGCCATAGCCTTGAACTCCACTCGTTCCGCCCTGCCCCAGAGTTCTCCGTCCACCTCAACTGGAACTTTTCGGTCAGACTCAACCGTCAGCCCTGAGGTTTGATAATACTCCACCACCTTCCCATCAGCTTCAAACCCGCCACGAGCAAGAGTTCCCAGGGATCCGAGGGCCGCCGTGTAGCCAGCCTTCTTGTAGACGAGCACGTCGAGAAGATCATCAGCATTGTCTGCCTTGCCGAAAAGACGCAGCTGACCTCCGTAGAGGGCTCCGTTACCGAGAAGCACGCAAGCTCCCTCTACCGTAAAGCCCTCGTCAAAGTGAACTTTCATACGGGGAGGCTCCGAGCCAAGAACCCTTACGGCCGAAAGAATGTAAGCCAGCGGACCTAAGAGGCGCTTGGACTCAGTTGTGGTCTCCTCGATAACCTGAGCATCAAATCCGACCCCAGCCATCTGGACAAACGGCGTTCCCTCTGCCTCAAACAGATCCACTTCCTTGACGTGACCCCCATCGATCACCTCGAGGGCGCCCGCAAGATGCCCAAAGGGAATATTCAGCTCACGCGCAAAAACATTCATTGTCCCTGTTGGCAGGATTCCCAGCACTGTCTCTGTCCCGATCAACCCGCCTACGACTGCGTTGAGCGTTCCATCTCCTCCTGCTGCCACCACCACTTCCTCTCCTTCCTCAGAGAATCGCCGAGCGAGGTCCGCTGATTCCTGAGCGCTATTTGTAGCATAAATCGCAAACCTCGTAGCGTTCTCCATCACGAACCGTCGGGCCCTTTGCGCCCGCTCACTACGGGCCCTCGGATTCAGAATCAGGGGATACCTCGAAACTGTGCTCACACTCAATATCTTCCATAATATTACCCCTTAACCAATTCCCAACTTCATTCAGTTGCATTAAGCTCTGCAGAGCAAGCGCCCTCTCACCTCCTAAGACTTTAGCGGAGCCACGCCAAACCGCGCCAACCCTTTTGACACCTCGCTCATGGGTAGGCCCACTACATTATCATAGGCTCCTTCCAGCTGATCCACCAGCATCTCTCCATGCTCCTGCACGGCATAAGCACCAGCCTTATCCAGCACATTGACCCTGCCAAGATAGTCCTCAATAAGCAACCGGTTCAGATCCCTGAACCGCACTCGGCTCACTTCAAAGAAGGAATATTTCTCTTCTCCGCGACGAAGACATACCCCCGTACAGACCTCATGCACTCGCCCAGATAGCCTTGCCAGCATGCATGCCGCCTCGCCCAGATCACCCGGCTTCCCCATCACCTCCCCCTCCAGACCCACAAGGGTATCTGCACCCAGAACGACCTCCTTTGGATACTTGGCCGATACCTCTCCTGCCTTCAGGGCCGCATTCTCCTCACACAGCTGATGAAAAGGAAATGTGCCAGGAGGCCACTCATCGATTCCGGCCGGTTCCACCCTGAACTTGTAGCACTTACCCAGAAGAAGGTCCTTTCTTCTCGGAGACCCCGAAGCCAGAATAAAATCCACCACGTACCCCCTATTTCTCGATCAAAAAGATCAGACCCAGCAAAATCAGCGCTGCCACCCCTACGACCGCAATTAGGATCTTGGGAGAAATTCCCTCGAGCATTTCCCTGCCCCCCAGCCCACCCTCCCGACGGGGGTCAGCCTCCACAAACATGCGCCGTATTTCTTCTCCATCCAACTTGGAACCAGAAGGCGCGCTTCTGTCACGGGGGTCTGGCTCCCTATCCCCCGACAATCTCACTGATCCTTGTCCCTCTGAAGCATGTAGAGACTCTGCCTTCACCTCTTCCTTACCACTCGGCATCATCGGCATCTTGAGACGATGAAGGGCCACTTGGCTTCCACAGTTTGGGCAGGACGAGCGCGAGGCGGTTCTCTTCATCATGAACCAAGTCTCACATTTCCAGCACTTTACACGCTCAGCAAGATCGGGCTGGGACTTCATCTCCCCTATTGGCCTTACATGAATACCCATCAGAATTTTTGTATTTAGCGACTATCAACATGTCAACGGCACGAAGCCTTACTTATTCACAGTTAGTCCACATCTCATTCCGATTCACACAGCACGAAAGGAAGCAGATACGCTGATCAATAAAACGAGACTGCAAGAAAGTCGTCCTCCAGAAGGATTTTAAGATTTCGACTTGCCAACCCACCCTCATGGTGGTGTTCTTTTGAACATGCTTGAGGGGCCCTTGAAGACCAGTATCACTTCGCGCAGAGCATCCTCACTGACAAGCATTCGTCAGAAGATGAGGGAGAAATTTCCCATAGCTCATGAGACACGAAATCCTTCTGGCTCCAGTTCATCTTCCGCCAATCTTCCCCCTTTTCCATCTGGAGCCCTCTCCGAGTTAACCCCTGCTCATCCATCTTCCGGCCTCTCTCTTATTCTCGCTGAAATTTTGAGAGTAGACCTCGATCACACGCACGGAGAATCCAATTCCTGTGACTCCTCAATTCTATCCGACGAACCAATCGCACTCATCGATGGCCGAAACTCATTTGACCCCGGTTCCTACGACGCAGAATCATGCTCCCGCCTCCTCTGGATTCGCTGTCATGACAGCAAGGAGTCTCTGCGCTGCTGCGATCTCCTCCTACATGACGAAAACCTGCCCCTGCTTATCCTTGACCTCCTGCTCACTCCTCCAAGGGAACTCCATCTCATCCCTAGCTCATCCTGGTATCGCTTCCGCAATCTAGCGAGAAGATCTAACACTACTGTTCTCATCTTTACCCCCCAACATCTCATTCCCTGCGCTGCGCTCCAACTTTCTCTCGACTCCTCATTCCCGTTATCTGCCCTGAAACAAGATCGTCATGAGCTGAAGCCCACCTATTCCCATCGAAAAATAGCGCTTCATAATTCGTGAGAAATCAGCTCTTGACCCCAGCAGAAAAAACTCCCGGGAAAACCTCTATTCAAAGCAAAGAAACAGGCTGCCACTTCTGCTCTCTTTGTTCATCTACCGAAAAAAGAATTTCCGTTGTACGCCTCTTTCCAAGTTCCACTCTTCTCCTTGGCTATCCTTCTCCGGGATAACCCAACCCTTGCTTCTGGGCCCGTTGCTCTTATCAATTCTGCATCTGATCCGGCTTCCTCAAGTTCTTCTTCCAGTAAGAAACCAGTCATTCTGGCCGTAAATCACGCAGCAGCTCAATGCCGTGTTACTCAGGGACTTTCCCCTACCCAGGCTCTCGCCCGTTGCTCAAACCTCAACCTTATTTCCTCAACTCCTGTTGATGAACGGCTGCATCAGAGCGCTCTTCGTGAATACCTTGCTTCTCTAGGCCCCGACTTTGAAGAGACTGCTCCGGGAGTTTTCATCCTAGACCTGCTGTCTCTTCCTCACGCAGTGCAATTTCCCGGGGAATGGGCTGAACAAGCTCTCCGCAAGGCCACCCCTCTCCGCCTTCCTCTCGATATCGCTCTGGCCAGAACACCCGACCTTTCGCTTCTCGCAGGACAATCCCCTGCCCTGCGTCACACCCTACGATTTAATTCGGGGCCCATCTTTAGTGGCGCGCAGCATGACACTTTCGCTATCTGTCATATTAGCTCTCATCCAGTCAGCTTTCTTAACGACATATCCACCGGGATTTCTCTGGAGCAGGACCTACTCTCCCTCTGGGGCATTGAGACTCTGGGCCAGCTCGCTAACCTGCCCAGACAAGGTCTTGCAGAGAGACTCGGACCCGAAGCGAGAATGGCCCATGACATTCTCCATGGAAAACACCACCGCCTTCTTAAGCTCCACCGCCCTCCGGAAAAATTCTCTCTTAGTCAGGATCTTGAATATCCTCTCGAAAAGCTGGAACCTCTCCTCTTCGCTCTTCATCGCGGCCTGAGAACCCTCTGCTCACGACTGCAATCTTCGCAACGTGCCGCCTCCTCTATCAACATCACTCTGAAGTTTGACGATGGAGACCTGTACGTGCACCACCTTGATCTTCCCGAACCGACCTGCCGCTCATCCCTAATAATAAGGCTTATTCAGACCCACCTGGGCACAATTCACGCCCCTGCTCCGGTAACTGGCTGGTCTCTTCAGCTGGCCCCAGCCAGCCATGGAGAAAAGCAACGCCACCTTTTCCAGCGCGCCCTGAAAGACCCCCGTAGATTCCTGGATACGATTGGACGAATCAACGCTCTTCTAGGTCCCGGGCGTCTGGGCACTCCTTTCCTTCTTGATACTCATCGCCCTGATTCCTTCCAGGTGAAAGGAGTCCCGTACAGAGACAATCATGCAGCTTTAAAAGGCCAAAAAGAGCGCTCCTCACCTCTAAATTGCAACCTTATCCCAGACAGCACCTCCCTGCCTCTAAGCCGATTCAGACCAAGCCTTACCATTCATGTTGCCTCTGATCCAGAAGGCCGATTTCCCAAACCTCTTGCACTCCTGAATGGCCCACACTGCGGCCCTGTCACGACCTCACATGGCCCCTTTCCTCTCTCTGGACACTGGTGGGATCCCCAAGAGCGGTGGCAGCAAGTCGAATGGGACATTCAACTTGCCAGCAATGCCCTCCTTCGTCTCGCCTACCACCCCCCTGATAGATGGGTCCTTGAAGGTATTTATCAATGATTACTGTTTTTCGCAGACCATTCCGGAGCATCACCGCTTACCCCTTCCCAAAGCTTGTTTACTGAACTCTATGCACGGTCCTCCTTTTCCTTCCTACGAGGAGCTAGTCATCCGCAGGATCTCATCCGGCGTGCAGCTGAACTCAACTACAAATCCATCGCTATTCTGGACCATATGGGTGTATATGGATCGGTTCAGGCTCATCTGGCAGCACGAAGGCATGGAATTCGCGCACTCGTAGGGGCAACTGCCGAGCTACCGGGAAGCGGCCCTCGAGGTTCGTCTCTGGAAATCCCACTTCTGGTCGATAGTATTACCGGATACCAGAACCTGTGTCATCTGCTGACAGAGCTTCATTGTGATTCCAAAGCGATTCTGCCCGGTGCGTCATGCGATCATTCAGATCCATCAGTTTTCTTTCCATCCCGCACGGAAGGGATGGTCGCATTTCTAACTCCTGAGTCCGTTTCATCTTTGGATAGAAGAAGCCTTTCAAGGGTTGCGCTCCTACTTCGGCGCACCTTCGGGCAGCACAATGTCTACATCATTCTAACCCGCCACTACAATAGAGCTGCGGATAGAATAAATCGCCTTTTCATCGATCTTGCCAAATCCCTCAAGATTCCCCTGATAGCATCTAATGCTCCTCTATTTTCTCACAAACGATGCCGTCTACTTGCAGACTGCTTCACATGCCTTCGCAATCATACAACCCTCGATGAAGCAGGGTCTTTGCTCGCCACCAACTCTGAAAGATATCTTAAATCTCCAGAGCAGATGGCTGTATTGTTTCGCGATCAGCAAGAAGCTCTTATCAATACGGAAATTTTATCTGAACGTCTCAAATTCACCCTCGATGACCTCGAATACAAGTTTCCCTCCTATCATGAAAACGGGAGAAGCCTGACCCTAGATGAGGAAGCCAGACTTCTGAGAAAGCTGACTTTTCTTGGCGCTCAAAACCGCTACGGAAAGATTGGAGAGAAGATCCGCCAGCAACTTGAGCACGAACTATCGCTAATCATTCGTCTCAGATTCTCCGGGTATTTCCTGATCGTCTGGGAGATCGTAGACTTTGCAAGATCGCAGGGAATCCTCTGTCAGGGTCGTGGCTCTGCTGCCAACTCGGCGGTGTGTTATTGCCTGGGAATTACAGCCTGCGATCCCATCGGGGGCGGCCTCCTGTTTGAGCGGTTTCTTTCCGAAAAAAGACGATCGTGGCCAGATATCGATATTGACTTTCCTTCGGGGGAACGGCGCGAGGCCGTCATTCAACATGTGTTCCAGAAATACGCTCCAAGGGGGGCCGCGATGACCGCCAATGTCATCACCTACCGCCCAAAATCCGCATTTCGAGAAATATCGAAGATCCTTGGTCTCCCCGATTCAATCGCTACACGCTTCTCCTCTCTTATTTCCTCACCCCATTCCCCCGATAGCACCAGCGAAAGCTCCGGTCTCCCGTCGGACACGACTAAAAAGCATAACATACCTCCTGCAGCAGACGGAATACCAAACGATCACACCTTTCCCACGAGAGACTTCGGACCGCTGACGGAAATCCTGAGCCAATCGGGACTCTCCCGGGACCACCCCCGCTTCAAGCCTCTCATGCACCTTTATCACGAGGCTCTATCCTTTCCCCGACATCTTGGGCAGCACTCTGGAGGAATGATTATCTGTGATACCGGACTCGATTCCATCGCTCCTATTCAACCAGCGTCCATGCCGAACCGCACCATCGTGCAGTGGGATAAGGATGACTGCGAAGAACTGGGGATAGTCAAGGTAGACCTCCTTGGTCTCGGTATGCTTGCTGCCATGGAAGACAGCCTCAGAATCTGTCACCAGCGGGGAAAACCCATTGATCTGGCACACATTCCCCATGATGACGCTGCCACCTTCGACCTTCTTTGTCGTGCAGATACCATTGGAACTTTCCAAGTTGAATCCCGGGCCCAGATGGCAACCCTTCCCCTCATGCAACCAAGGGAGTTTTACGACCTTGTCGTCGAAATCGCTCTTATCCGACCCGGCCCTATCGTGGGCGAGCTCGTCCACCCTTACTTAAACAGGCGAAGCGGGCGTGACCCAGTCGACTATATTCACCCGGACTTTCAGCCAGTTCTGGAGCGAACACTCGGAGTTCCTCTCTTTCAGGAACAGGTTCTTCGTATGGCTATGATCATAGCGGGATTTGACGGGGCTGAAGCCGACGAACTACGTCGTGCAATGGCTTTTAAGCGCTCTGATGAACGAATGGAAAGTATTACCGCGAAATTACGTTCACGAATGTCCCATCGCCACGTCACCCCTGTAGTTCAGGAAAAGGTGATCCGCGCTATCAGCTCTTTCGCCCTCTATGGATTTCCCGAGAGCCATGCGATCTCCTTTGCTCTCCTTGCCTACGCTTCCTGCTGGCTGAAGGCCCACCATACTGCCGAGTTCTTTGCAGGCCTCCTTAATAACCAGCCAATGGGATTTTATCCAGTCGCGAGTCTCCTGCACGACGCTCGTCGACACGGCATTCATATCAAGCCGGTATCCGTAATGCATTCCTCTATCGAAACATCCGTCATTGACGACAAAACACTTAGACTCGGCCTTCAGCACCTTAAAAACATCTCCAACTCAACCTCTTCCAAGCTCTTGGAAGCCCGATCCCATGCACTCTTCATTGACCTTCCTGACTTCCTGAGCCGTGTTCAGCCTAATAAAAAGGAACGACGCCTTCTCGCTGCTGCGGGAGCTTTAAATGATCTGCCAGGGATTACTCACCGCCGAGACGCCCTCTGGCAGGGAGAACAAATACCACAGGAGGATCTGCTCACCAGCTGCGATGACTCCCCCTTGAATCGCTCCAGAATAACAGCATCTGAAAGAGCATGCCCTCTCCCTCCCATGAATGATTTCGAGAAACTCACGGCAGATTACCACTCTCAGGGATACAGCACAGGACCACACCCCATGGCTTTACTGCGTAAGGCTTGGATGCATAAATTCCAGACAGCAAAAAATCCCTCTTCTCAAGGAGAGCACGATCCGCCCGTTAACCCTTCATCGCTCTCCAAAGCTCGCGATTTCAAACTCATCCCCCATGGCCAGCGTGCCAGCTGCGTGGGACTTGTTATCTGCCGACAAAGACCTAGCACCGCAAAAGGACACTGCTTTCTCTCTCTTGAAGACGAGACAGGAACAGCCAACCTCTTTATCCCACGTTCTACTTTTCTGCATCATCGCCTTGTTATTACCACGGAAAAAAATCTCCTCTGCCATGGTAGAATGCAGGTTGGAGAGAGCAATTCTCATACGCTTTATACAACGTCTGTAGAACCTCTTCCCCTTGAGCTTTCCCTCGAGACCTCAAGCCACGATTTTCACTAGTGGAGAAAGTCGGCCCTCATGGCCTCTCAACTTCTTTTCTTACCTGGATTTACAGCGACCTGCTGGAGCCAGCTGTCGGACTCGAACCGACAACCGCTCGATTACAAATCGAGAGCTCTACCAATTGAAGCTAAGCTGGCTTTTCTCGCAGCACCCGCAGTATGCCCAATTCCAGAGAGGCCGCAAGTCGAGGGTGGAGCGAACCGACAACTTGTTCTAGGCTGCTCTTATGACGAATATCGGAATACCCACGGAAGTGAAGCCGCAGGAGCACCGAGTGGGCATGGTTCCGGCCTCCGCGGGAGAATTGGTTAAACATGGACACCGGGTGGTCGTTCAGAGCGGCGCAGGAGCAAATTCCAGCTATCTCGACAAAGAATACCAGCAGGCCGGAGTGGAGATCCTACCGACCGCCGAAGCCGTGTTCGAGGAATCCCAACTCATCGTCAAAGTCAAGGAGCCCCAACCCTCTGAGGTTGAATTGCTTGGACCTAAACACACTCTTTTTGCCTATTTGCATTTGGCCGCCGATAAAGTCCTGACCGAGTCCCTCACCGCGACTGGCTGTACCGCAATCGCCTACGAAACCCTCGAGGTCGGCGGCCGCCTTCCCCTTCTTGAACCCATGAGCGAATTAGCTGGCCGCATGGCTGCCATTTTCGGCTCCTATCATCTCGCAAATCACCGAGGAGGCCGCGGAATCCTTCTTGGAGGCGTCCCTGGTGTCGCTCCGGGTCGGGTGATGGTCATTGGAGGTGGCACGGCCGGCGTCAATGCTGCTCGAGTAGCAACTGGCATCGGCGCCGATGTCACGATCGTCGAGGTTGACGTCGAACGGATGCGATTTCTGGATATTACCCTGCAGGAAGCACATACCCTCTATTCCACGGAAGCCAATATCGCATCGCTCCTACCCCGGATTGATCTTATCATTGGCGCAGTTCTTATTCCCGGAGCGGCAGCTCCAAAATTAATGACTCGGGAAATGCTGAGACAGATGGCACCTGGAAGTGTCTTCGTCGATATTGCGATTGACCAGGGTGGCTGCTCGGAAACAAGTCGCCCTACCAGCCACGACAACCCTACCTACTTTGAGGAGGATGTTCTTCATTATTGTGTCACCAATATGCCTGGGGCCTACTCTCGGACCGCGACTCAGGCCCTGAACAATGTGACCACACGCTGGATTTCTCTGCTCGCCGCTAATGATCTTCAGAGCGCTTGTCGTAATCGTCCGGAGCTACTTTCCGGGATTAATTGCACAGGAGGAAAGTTAACCTGCCCTCCTGTTGGAGAGGCTCACAGCCTCTCAACTGTCAGCCCCGCCGAGGTCCTCGAACTTCATTAATCTTCCGCTCTCCCGAGATTGGGCGGGAGCCCCTCGCCCACCAAGCTGAAAGGAATTTCACGTTTCAAGATCGATTTACCTCTACAGGCGTTTTGCCTCGAAGGTGAGGCCAGATCATCAGAGTTGCTATCATGATGAGAATAAATCCTGCCCCTCCAATTACCCGAGGCCCCAGTAAGGCAATCACCGGAAAAGCAACGAAGGGAGCGATCACACCCCTGACCCCACACATGAAGGTGTGGACGCTCATGTATTCGGCAACCTGATCTGCTTTCGCGAACTTGGTAACCCATAGGCTCCACGCGATGTTACCACCTGCCCGACCAATTCCATGCAGAGAGATCCCGACACAAAGGGCCCACATTCCTTCACCGAAAAAGTAAAACAGGACTCCACACATGAAAAATACATTCAGTATCATGCGCACCAGGAAGAAATTCACCCGGTCGAAAACAATACCCCAGATCACCACAGTAAGGAGAAACATGATCTCCGGAAGCGATCCCGTTATGAAGGCGATTGTGAACTCGGTAAGCTCGTAACCGTAGGCAGGGTTAGAGACATATTCTACAAAGATCGACCAGCAAAGGAGGTTGCCAAAGCCAAGGATCATCCATGACGTCAGCAGGGACCGAAAAACTCGGTCGTTGCGCAAATGCTCGAGCGCGCCAAACAGCCTTACCTGATTCGATCTCCGCAGATGAACAGGCCTGATCGCAAGAACGCAGGCCGCCATCAAAACGCAGCAGATCGCATAAATAAGAAGGATCAGCCGGAAATCCTCCAAGTCGTTCTCCAGAACTTTTCCAAAAACAAGGGCCACTATCAATGCCGAGGCCTTTCTAACTACCGCAGTCGACGCAAAAAGCCTTCCCCTTGACCGGTCAGGATAATGCTTCCGGTAAATTTGAGACATCAGGGGAATACTCAGCGTAATACAGAGTAACGCGACTACCATGGCGGGGAGAAAAACCTTAAAGGAATCCCCGCCGATGACTGCGATAAACAGCCCACCAGCTGAGACCAACCAGAGCACAGCAGTTCCAAGATTAACCGAAATCCCAGTTCTGCGGACAAGCTGAACCGGAAAAAGACTCAGGAGGAGGCCACAGCTTGAAGCCGCAACGAGAGTTGCCTTTTGCCAGGCATCCGCCTCAAAGACACGCACCGCGATCAGCACGACAAAGGTCATCGCCAGCGTCTCGAGACAACCACCAGGCCACGCCCGTAAATTATCTAAGATGAAAGTCCTCCTCGCCGGATTTTCTGAGGGAACGACAGGCATTCTAAGAGCTTTCTAGCTGCTCTGGAAGCGCGTTGCCAGCACCCAGAAAAACAAGACGGAAACAAGGAGCGCCGCAGCTCCAACGTGCAGAACCTGCACCACGGGCAATATCCCCACATGCGCAAGCAACACGCCCATCACCAGAAGAGACCCCACAAGAAAACCAATCATCTTATCGGGCCACCATATCCCACTCGGCGATTGCCGCAGCAATATGAGAAGGGCCCCAGCCCCAATTACGATCAGCCAGGAGAAACTTCTATGGATAAGGTAAATCCCGGACTTCTCGAGCTCCCTTGTCCAGAGAGCACGCTCGTCAGACCCCGCATTTATCGCCAGTTCATCAGTTAGTTCCCTGACCTGAGCCCCCAGCACACCCTCGGCCACCGTAAGGGCAAAGATAACAACACCAAGAATACACGCCACTTTGCCCTTCCGGCCTTCCAGGACCCTTCTTGCCGGATCCGCGCAACCTTTCCAGGACACATAGACGAGGACACACAGGAGAATGATTGCCAGCCCTACATGGAGCGTGATCATTCCTGGCTTCAACCCACTCAGCACGACTCTTCGCCCCAACTCCGCATTAACGAGCACGAGAGCAAATGCTGAAACACTCATCAGACAAACAATGCCGCTTCGTTTCTTTCTCCAGAATGAGGCGATCATCAAGGCTAGAGAAAGAATCCCTACAGGCATGGCACAGAGACGGTTGATATACTCGACCCACGTATGGATCGGATTAAATTCCGCACGAAGAGATTCCCGGGTGACCTCTGCAGGATCTCGCCCAAACCGCTCTGCTTTCCTCCGGAATTTTTCGAGATTGATCTTCTCGAAATCTACCTGATCGGCTCTCGTTGGGGGCACGAGCTTTCCCCAGCAGGTTGGCCAGTCCGGACAACCGAGACCGGACCCTGTTGCTCTCACGATAGCGCCTACGAAAAGAAGCAGCAGCACCGAAATTAGTGCCGAAATAGCCAGCTTCTGAAAGCGCTTCATCTTAATGCAAAATTTCTAGTCTACTGACAGCGAACCAGGAGGCGACTAGGTTAGGATCTCTCCTGATACTGCTGCTGGACTCTCCCCTTACTGCGAGGGCCCACCTTCGGGAGCGATTCCCTCGGGCATTACCGCCCCCTCAGCAGCCTCCACCGCGTCCTTCAGCTCCTGTTCATCTTCTGACTGCTCACGCTTTTCCTTACCGATAGCGACCGCTATCCAGCGAAACTCGTAGCTGTTTTCCATGATCACCTTGAGCATCATCGTAATGGGGACAGCTAGGAACATACCAACCGGTCCCCACACCCAGCCCCAGAACATCACCGATACAATCACTACGAGAGTAGAGATACCAAATCGCCGCCCCATCATCATCGGCTCCACAAAATTACCAAGAAAGGTGTTGATCGCAATATAGCCAATCCCAACCGCGAGTGCACTCGGCCACCCCATGAGAACAAGGGCAAGGATGGTGGGTGGAATCCCCGCCACAATGGACCCCATTACCGGAATGTAATTGAGAGCCCAGGCGAGAATCCCCCAGAGAATGAAGAAATCGAGGCCAGCTGCCCAGCAGAGAAAACCAGCAAGAAAACCCGTTGCGAGACTCACCATTGTTTTGATCCCAAGAAATCGCTGAATGTCCTTACCAGCATGCAGCATTCGCTCGAAGTTCGGACCTCGGGCCTCCCCAATCAAACTTAGCCGCCTCCCGAACATTCGCGCCTCGGTTAGCATGAACACTGTACATAAAACCACGATAAATGCTGACCCTAGAAAGGCAGTCACCCTCCCAACCACGTTGGTACCCAGCCCTACGATGTCCTCGACCTTGATGCTACTAAGCTGCTGGGTCAGGTCCTCGGTAACATAAGCCCGAACATTTCTCCGCGCCTCGACCTCTGGAATGTCCGACCATTTCACAATCATCGCGACGGCCCAATCCTCCGCCTGCTTGAGTTTCTGGGTGCTTTCGACCTGATACTTGCTTTCCCACTTTTCCTGCAGATCGCCGATCAAGGTCATCCCAATGAACACCACACCCGCAAGAAAGGCGAAATCAACCAGAACGGTCGTTATCACAGCGAAAAACCGGGGCACCTTATGGCGCCTAAGCCAGGCCGTGATTGGAAAGCTCACGGTCGCGATAAACAGGGCCAGAAGGAACGGCACGAAGAAATTTGCCGCTGCTTTCAAGCCGGCAATCACCACCACCACGGTGGCGAGAATCAGCAGAGTTCTAATCCCCGCCTCTATGTTGCGTCTTCCTGTCACTGAACCCTTTTTTAGAGGACCACGAGGGTCTCCTGAACGATCTTAGTCCAAATTCCACATTCCCTCAAAGAATTCATTCAGGTATAGTGAAGTTTTTCGGCCTCTTGAGCCTTCTTATGATGGGAAGAGGGCCTAAATGCGCCTCGAAGCCACCCGGAACATTGTTTTCCCGACCCCTGCACCTGAGCTTGTGTGCCCAAGGCTTCACCACCGAGGATCAACTGGCCCAATCTCTCGACCTTCTTCTACCCAAAAAGCTTCATCGCGAGCTGCATTGCCTTACCGTGGGGCATTCCAGCTACCCTGTCCGACATTTTAGAAACAAAGCGCACGAATTCCTCAAGGGACTTCATTTGTTCATTGAAAGCCCGCCCACCTGCACTCTTCATCCCCTGACTCTCGGCCAGACAACCTTCAAGAAGGTCGAGGGCGGGATCAATTTCCCTCTTTTTGCGTTCTCGGACGATCCGCCGGAAAATCTCCCAAACATCGAGCTCAGCCTCAAAATACTCTCTCCTCTCTCCCTTTCTGGTCACAATCCGCAGCAAACCCCAGTTGACCAGTTCCTTCAGGTTCGTGTGAGCATTTCCCCGGCTTATACTTAGTTCCTCCATCACCTCGTCTGTGCTCATCGCCTCAGGGCTCGTCATGAGAAGAGCATGGATCTGGGCCATCGTGCGATTGATCCCCCATTGGGTTCCCATGATGCCCCACTGAGAGACAAACGTATCCTTCAACACCACTAGCTTCTCCGCCTCGCCTTTCATATGTTTCAGTATTTATCGAAAGTTTGGCCTGCGCAAGTTAAATACCCTTTGCTCCTCCCTATCGACCTGACACTCGGCTAGGTGGCGCCGCCCCGCTCTCCGAACCGCGCCCCAAAAAACACGAGACCGGCCCCTGCCAACATACATCCGAAAGCAACCCACGTTGAGCCGGCTGCCATATCCGGAAAAAACCAACCCTCGAATCCAGCTACCTTTTCCGTCTCCTCCCCATCACGGGTGAACTTCTCTGTAAGAGTAATTTTCCACGGCCAAATCAAAACGAGAGACCCAGCGACAAACCCTGTAATCACAGCCATCATGAGGTCATGGACCGCACGAAAGAGCCAACTTAGGATCCTCGATAATATCACGAGGCCAGCCACTCCACCTACCAGAAATGGAACCAGAATATTCAGGGATCTACCTATTTCCCCTTCGGTGAGACTGTTAACAGCATCAACCATGACGAGCTTGTATCCCCCCATGAGTAGCAGAACAAATGATCCACTTAGCCCGGGTATGATCATGCTACATGTTGAAATCGCACCACAGAGCGAAAGATAGATCACATTATCACTCCCGCTGGCCGGCTGCAGGAAAGCCATGGCCCCACCTACCCCTGCCCCTGCCACAAGCCCGAGCACAGACCCGAGGGACCACCCCTTCACGAGAGACCCCAATGAGGGAATGGAGGCAAAGATCAATCCAAAGAAAAACGCCCAGACCAGAACTGGATGGTGCGCGAAGCCCCACTCCATGGCCCGTGCCATCGTGACTATACTCACGGCCACTCCGATCCCTATTACAAGAAGGAACCGGCCGTCCACCCGGCCCCACGCTCCTCTGAAGTCGAATCTCAGCAACAGACGAGCAGTTGTAGCATCGAACCTGTTTAGCGCCTCGATCAGGCGTTCATAGACTCCGGTAATTACGGCAATTGTCCCCCCTGAGACACCAGGAATCACATTCGCAGATCCAATCGCGAAGCCTTTCAGGAACCGACGAAGTTCACACATGGTGCTCGCCTCCGGTTTCTACTCTAGTTCGCGAACACATTAATCTTTATTGCCGCCCTGCAGCCTGCATTCTCTACAATTCAAGAAGTAGACTTGCTGGACTTTCGAGGCACTCTTTCACCTTGATCAGGAACGTCACTGCCTCTTTCCCGTCAACCATCCGGTGATCATAACTCAGCGCCAGATACATCATGGGTCGAATCTCAACCTTGCCATCAACCGCCATTGGCCGTTCTTGAATGGTATGCATCCCGAGAATTCCACTCTGTGGCGGATTGAGAATCGGAGTGCTCAGAAGTGATCCGTAGATTCCCCCATTCGAGATGGTGAAAACCCCGCCACGCAGATCCTCCAGCTGTATCTTTCCCTCCCGTGCGCGCTCGGCGTAGTTGAGAATATCCTTTTCGATTTGGGGGCAGTCCTTCGCTTCCGCATCCCGGATCACCGGAACGACAAGACCCTTCTCGGTTCCAACCGCGATGCCAATGTCATAGAAATGGTTTTCTATAATTTCCTGGCCCTCGATCCGTCCGTTCAAGGTAGGCACTTCTCTCAGGGCGTGCACCACTGCCTTTACGAAGAGGGACATGAACCCCAACTTGACCCCATACTTCTCGATAAAACTTTCCTGTACAGTCTTGCGAAGTTGCATCACTGCCGACATGTCAACTTCATTGAACGTCGTCAGGATCGCAGCGGTCTGCTGTGCATTAACAAGCTGAGTGGCTATCTTTCTTCGCAGAGGCGTCATACGTCGCCGAGTGGTGCGATCCTCTCCTGAATCGGGAGCTCCTCCCGACTCTCCGTCCGAGCTTTCCCTTTGACTAGGTCCTCCCGGATCCTCTGAGTTTCCCGATAGCAAAGAGGACGCAAGCAGCGCCGCAGCCGCCGAGGAACTACTCTTCAATTCCGCTTCCGGAGTGATCGGGGCTTGGGCTTCCTCTAAGTTCCCGGGGGACTGACTCTCCGATTTCTCCTCCCTCCCAACACCTGCAGGCCCTTCCGCATCTACTTGCGACAACGCCCCAACCGTGACCGTGCCGATTACAGCCCCGATGGAGACTTCCATTCCCTCTGGAGAGAGAATATTGAGTAAGCCCGGTGATTCGGCATCGATTTCTGCAGATACCTTGTCTGTCTCTAGGGTAACAAGAGTCTCCCCAGCTCCCACCGTTTCACCGTCTCGCTTGTGCCATTGCGCAATAGTTGCTGAAGCGATGGACTCCCCTGCCGCAGGAACCTTGATAGCGATAATTTCAGGCCCTTCATCCAAGGCGGTGAATCCAAAGGGCTCTGACTCTTCGCTTGCCGGAGCTTCGGCGCTTCCCGCGCCCCCAGCAGACACCTCTCCGGCAATGCCACTCTCACCCGAAATAGATTCATCGGATCCACCTGAGTCCTCGCTCTCCGCAACTTCTGTGATTTTTGCAATAACAGTGCCTATTGCCACTTCTTCACCTTCTCCCACCACGATTTGAATGACCCCATCTATGGGTGACTCAAGTTCACTCGAGACTTTATCCGTTTCAATCGTCGCAAGGATTTCACCTTTTCCGACGCTCTCCCCATCCGACTTGTGCCACTGACCCACAGTCGCCGTGTTTATGGACTCACCGGCAGCAGGAATTTTGACTTCAAGGGCCATAGATAAATTGGGTCAGGGCTACGGGCTTTTCCTTACACGGAGAACGCTTTTTCCACGAGCATCTTCTGTTCCCTGAGGTGCATTGCTTTCGATCCCGCAGCCGGACTTGAGGCCCTCTCTCTACCTGCATAGCGCACCCGCCGGGACCCAACACACTGCTCGAGCCGCGACCAGATATACGACCAAGCTCCCATGTTGAGAGGCTCTTCCTGACACCACACGAATGCCTCCGCACGCTTGAAAGGCTCAATCAGCTGCTTAATCATTTCGCCATGGAAAGGGTAAAGCTGCTCAATCCTGATAATCGCTGTGTGCCCGAGATCATTCTCCTTCCGATGCTGGACAAGGTCGTAGTAGACCTTCCCCGAGCAGAAGACAACGCGGTCGACCTTCTCAAGATCCAGCTCTCCCAGCTGCGGATCCTGCAAAATCTCTCGAAAACACTCATTCTCGAGAAAATCATCTTCGTGGGAAACAGCCTCTGGCCTTGTCAGCAAGCTCTTGGGCGTCATGAGCACAAGCGGCTTCAAGAAGCTACGATGCTTCTGACGTCTCAGAACATGAAAATATTGTGCGGGCGTAGACAAGTTTGCCACCGTCATGTTTTTTTCAGCACAAAGCTGGAGGAATCGCTCAAGACGCGCGCTGCTGTGCTCAGGTCCCATCCCCTCATAACCATGTGGAAGCAGCATCACTATGCTGCTGGGCACCTGCCACTTCGATTCTGCAGATGAAATAAACTGGTCGATAATAACCTGAGCCCCATTCGCAAAGTCTCCGAACTGGGCTTCCCACATGATCAGCATCTGAGGGCACCCGAGGGAATAGCCGTAATCAAAACCAAGCACCGCAGCCTCTGAAAGGAGACTGTTGTAGACACAGAACTTAGACTGCTCTGGATCGATATGGCTAAGTGGTATATGGCGATCACGGCTTTCATAATCATAGAAGACCGCATGCCGCTGGCTGAAGGTTCCTCGGCGGCAGTCCTGTCCCGAGAGCCTGACGGGGTAGCCCTCTTTCAAGAGAGCACCCCACGCAAGTGACTCTGCAAAAGCCCAGTCGAAAGGCCCACCATTTTTCAATGCATCTACCCGCCGCGGCATGAATCGTTTCGCCAGAGTGGGGTGCAACTTAAAGCCCTCAGGCACGGACGTAAGAACGCCTCCCAGGTGCTGAAGAAGCTCCCGAGATATCCCAGTATTGACCGGGTCATGATTGAAGCTCTCCTGCGCCTTGGCCGTGGATCCCGTGTAAATGCTCCGACTCCCCTCTTCCTCAAGGCGCTTCATTTCATCATATTCTGACTCAAAGCGGCTCCATATCTCATCGTGCCCGGCCTGAACTTCCTCCGCACTCATAACCCCAGTCTCCACTAGCTCATCTGCGTAGAGCTTCCCGAGGGGCTTCCGCTTCGATATTTGCCGATAAATATGGGGCTGAGTGAAGGCGGCCTGATCCGTTTCGTTGTGTCCCTGCCGGCGGTAACAATACATGTCAATCACCACATCTCTTCCGAACTTCTGACGGAAAGCGAACGCAAATTCTGCTGCCCAGATCAACTCCATGGGACACTCGCCATTCACGTGTAGAATGGGCGCTTCAATCATCTTGGCCACATCAGTGGCGTAGGAAGAGGACCGCGCATCAGACGGCATGGTTGTGAAACCGATCTGGTTGTTGATGATGACATGCACCGTTCCTCCAGTCCGATATCCGGGCAGCTGGGAAAGATTGAGAACCTCAGCGACTGAACCCTGCCCAGCAAAAGCCGCATCCCCGTGAATGAGAAGGGGCAAAACCTGCTTCCGGTCCGTCTTTGCTCCGTCATCACCAAGAATTCGTTGCCGCGCCCGCGCCTTTCCTTCTACCACCGCATTCACTGCTTCCAGGTGGCTAGGGTTTGCCGCAAGGCTGACGCGGACCTCCCCATCGGGAAAGGTTCGCACGTTTTCATACCCAAGGTGGTATTTAACATCTCCATCTCCCGCCACCAGGTCTGGAACATAATTTGGGGTAAACTCGTAGAGGATCGTGCGGAGAGACTTGCGCACAATCTGGCCGAGGACATTCAATCGACCGCGATGAGCCATCCCCATCGCCACCTCCTTGACTCCGACACTTGGAGACAGCTCAAGAATCCGATTCAGAATCGCCATCAGCCCCTCTCCACCCTCTAGCGAAAAACGCTTCTCTCCCAAAAACTTTTTCCCAATGAACGATTCAAAGAGCTCTGCTTCGAAGATCCACCCCAAGGCCTTTTCCTTCATGTCTCGAGAGGGGTTGCTCTCAATCACCCGCCCCTCGACCTTTTCCCGAATCCAGTTTCGCACCTCCGTGTTGTGGATGTGCATGAACTCAAACCCAATCGATCCTGAATAAGTCGCGTCTAATCCGGAGATCATTTCTCCCAGCTCCATTTCCTCTCCATTCCGAAAGAACTGGGTGGACACCCTCCGCCCAAGATCCCTCTCTTCGAACCCGAACTTGATGGGGTCGAGCCTGGGATTCGGTTTCGGACAGTCATCGAGAGGATTAATATGGGCCTGAGTGTGCCCAAGAGTCCGGTAGTTGTAGACGAGACTGACTAACCTACCCCGAAAGGCCGAATATACTGAATCCGGTAGAGCCGCTGAGTCCTCTCCTTCCTCCGCCCCCGCTTTGGCCGTGGCTGCTCCATTCTGCTCAGCCTCTCCCAACTCCTCAAGCTGGGCAGTTCCCAGTTCAAAACCCTCGAAAAAGGCAGCCCACGTAGGATCAATACCCGTGGGGTCATCGAGCCAGCGTTGATAATTCGCTTCCAGCAGATTAGGGGTCATGCGGGCGGTAACGGATGAGTTCATCGAGCGTGACCAGAGGGGATTGGCAGACGGCCCTTGGGGTTTTCTTCCTTGGTGCCGGCCACGTTTCGCTTTAGTTAAGGTCTCTTACTCGGAGAGTCAATCGCACATGCAAACCGGTTCTCGTCATACCCAAGATGATCAAGGTTGACAATCTCACCAAACGCTTCGGCCGACATTCAGCGGTATCCGGGGCCACATTCGAAGCTGCAAAGGGAGAAGTAGTCGGCTTCCTAGGCCCAAATGGTGCCGGGAAGACCACTACAATACGTATCCTTACCGGGTTTCTGCCTGCAACCAGCGGAACAGCCACCGTCGATGGCCTGGATGTGAGCGAGCACTCCTTGGAAACCCGCCAACGCATCGGCTACCTTCCCGAATCAGTCCCTCTCTACCGCGACATGCGAATACGTGAATATTTGCGCTTTCGCGGTCACATTAAGGGACTAAGGGGCAATACCCTTCGCCGCCGCATGGACGAGGTCATTGAACGCTGCGGATTAGGTGACGTCCGCCGTAAGATGATCAAGACCCTTTCCAAGGGATTCCGCCAGCGGGTAGGATTGGCCGATGCCCTGATCCACGATCCCCCTCTCCTGATCCTCGACGAGCCAACCAACGGACTCGACCCGAACCAAATCCGATCTATTCGGCATCTCATCAAGGAACTTGGAGAGTCCCACACCATTCTCCTTTCGACTCATATTCTGAGTGAGGTGGAAATGATCTGTGATAAGATCGTGATTATTGACGGAGGGATGGTTCTCGCCTCAGACACCCCCTCAAACCTGGTTTCCAAAATGCGCAGTGCCGGCCGCATCTCCATTGAATTAAAGGCTGACCCCCTGATCGCCCACGAGAAAATGAGTAGTCTTGATCAGGTCAAGAAGGTCACCCATGAGCGAGATCGTGGAAGCTGGGGCGAATTTTCTATCCTAGTCGAATCTGGCACCGACACCCGCGAACGACTGGCGAACCTCGCCCGGGAAGAGGGATGGCCTTTACGGAGCCTTCACCGCTACGCGGCTACACTGGAGGATGTTTTCGTTGAACTTACGCGGAAGGACTGAAATGAGCACTCTTCTTATCATTCTCCGCAAGGAGCTCCGAGGCTTCTTCCTGAGTCCATTAGGATGGATTCTTCTAACCCTAGTAACCGTCATGCAGGGCTGGTCAGTCTCCAGCGCAATGAAGGCTCTTCAGGACGCACCAATCCCGGAAAGCCTGGTCTACATCGTTTTCCATATGCCCCAGTTCTGGTTCTACTTTCTCGCTCTCTTCCCCCTGATTACCATGCGCCTCTTTGCCGAGGAGGAGCGGGCCGGAACCCTCGAGACCCTCCTGACCGCGCCCGTGCAGACCTCACAGCTCGTCTTGGGAAAACACCTTGCCACCCTGTGCTTTTACCTTCTTCTCTGGATTCCGAGTTTCCTTCAATTCCAAATCTTTGGCCTCCTGACGAATCTAGACCCTCCCTTCAGCGCGGGCTCTCTTGTGGGAGCGTTCTTCCTGATCCTTCTCATGGGCTCCCTCTTTCTCGCCATTGGAACCTTTGCTTCAGCCCTGACTTCAAGCCAGATCATCGCTGGAGTGATCACCGTCGGGCTACTCTTTATTCACTACTTCCTAGGATATATCACTGCAATCTACGGAGATCAATTTCCAGCAGCTTCGCTGTTTCACCATATCTCGGCCAGCGAACACCTCCGCGACTTCTCAAGGGGGCTAATTAACAGCCGCACGGTTATCTATTACCTGACTGCAACAGCCTTCGTCCTGCTCATGACTCATCACGCCCTCAACTACCGGCGTTGGAAAAGCTAGGTTCTTAATTTGTCATGAAGGAGCAACCCAACACCCTTGAGGAGCAGAACCCTCCGCCAAAGAAAGGCCGAAGACGCTCTGGATCAGAGGGCCGCATGATGATGCTGCAGCTTTTCCTTTGCCTGACGATTCTACTCTCCGTGAATTACTTTGCGGGAAATCGTCAAACAGTCTGGGACCTCAGCCAGAACAAGGATTTTACTCTCTCAAATCAAACTCGTAATCTCCTTCAATCCAGCTCTTTCCGCGCACGAAAGAACCCTGTTAAAATCATCGCCGCAGTCCGGAGAAATTCTGCCCACTATCCAAGAATATCTTCAATGCTCCATGCTTACGAGCGTCTCAGCCAGGGCACTATCCGGGTTCAACTGATAGACTATGTTCGCGACAGCGATGCCGCCATCGCGATTGCGGACAAATACGATACCGCATTTGTTGACGATACGATCATCATCGACGCTCTTCCTTCCCTTACCCAGAGCATTAAAGCCGAGACCGCCGAGCGCACCGAAGAGGAAATGCAGAAAGCCCATATCAGGTTTATTGCCGTTCAAGACATGCTCGTGTTCAGCAGTGACCAGCGAAGGGGTCGGAGAGTGATTGGCTATCGAGACGAGGACCAGATAACAGCCTCCCTCCGCCGAGCACTCGAGGGAGCGCCCCGCCGCATGTATTTTCTGGCTGATAAAAGCCAGATCGCTGGATCAGAAGAAGATGCCCCTTGGACGTTTCTAAGCCGTACATTCGCCAGCTTGAACATCGAAATAGCACCATTCCGAATTTCCGGACTCGACCGAATTCCGGATGACGCGGCAGGAATCGCTTTGGTGGCCCCTCGCTTCGACCTTAACGCACAGGAGATGGATGTCCTTCGCGAATACTGGAAACGCCCCAAGGCCGCTCTCCTCGTAGTTATGGACCCCACGAGAAAGGAGCAACCCCCCAACATTCGCGCGTTCCTGAGAGAGCACGGGGTCACCCCGAGAGCGGTACGCCTGTCGACGGCCAAGGGAAGCCAGAGGGCCTTTGATATTCCTGCGACCTTTACGAACGCAGCTGCCGTAGGAGACCTCGGCAATGCCTCCACCATGTTTGAGGGTGCTACCTCGTCACTGGAGTTGAGAGAAAACGCAGAGGATCTCGAGCTAAGACAGATCCTTCCTCTTGCCCTGATCGCTGCTAACGAAAGCGTCACGGCCCAGCCGCTTGACGGCACCGCACCTTTACCGGGCCCACACTACCTTGCTGCCTCGGTCTCCCGCGGCAACGAACGCAACGAGCAGACTGCAGAAAGCACCTCCCGCATGATTATCGTGGCCAACAAGGACTTTCTTCGGCCTCGCAGCAGGCAGAAAGAGCATATCGACTTTCTCCGAAATACCAGCAACTGGCTTATCGGCCGGGAGGAACTCTCCGGAATTGGCCCTAAACCGATACGTTACTACAAACTTCTCCTCTCCTCCCAGAAAGTGTCCTTTGTAAATAAGCTTAACCTCTTCTTTGCGCCGGGGCTCTTCCTGCTGATCTCACTTTCTATCTGGAACGCAAGGCGCTCCTAGGCGATGGGTCAACAATCGATACTATGCTCTCTCGAAGGTTTACCCTGATTCTTGCCGTTTTAGCCATTATGGCAGGAAGCATCGCCGCCATCCACCTGAGCAGCAAGGATCTTGGCCTCTTATTCGGAACCTCCTCTGAACCGGCAGGCAGCCTCCTTTACTCAGACTTTGAACTGAATGATGTCGAAGAAATCATTATCGAAAAGAGCAAGGACAACCGGGCAAGGTTCGTAAAGCGCCAAGGAGCCTGGCAAATGACCACCCCGATACGAGACCGCGCGGATTACGGCATCCTGCAGACCATTATCTACGCTGCTCGCCACCTTCGCATCGAGGACAGCTTCAAGAAGAAAGCCATCACGGAGGAGGAAAGTGGAATGCGTGCATCCGGCGCTGACACCGGCCCCTATCAGATAACCCTCAAGGGGACTGGCGACCAAGTTCTCGCAGATTTCACCTTGGGGCGGCGCTCTGCATGGCATCGTTTGGACGAGAAAGAGGAGCGTCTCCTTGAGACCTTCTTTGTGAGACCCCGCGAGAGGTCTTTGGACGATCATATCTATGTCTGTTCTTCTCCAAAAAAGCTGACCTCTAGCATTCGACGTATTCTTGATCGCGGCCTGAACCTCCTTCGCGATCATAACCCTCTTTTAATTGATCAGAAAAGTGTCTCCAACATCAGGATCCGGTCAGATGGACGGGAAATCCTTCTCAGCAGAGCTCCTGATCAACCCTCCTCATGGCGCATGACCAAGCCCCTCGAGACCAGAACCAAGCCTGAAATGGTCAATGGTCTGATCGTGGGGCTCTCCCAGATGAGAGCCATCCGGATTCATGAACGGAACACAATTACCATCCCCCCTCGTCCTCCCGGAGCGTTTCTGCTCCAAATTGAACTCACTTCCAAGGGCACCGGACCGAATCAGACCCCTTCTTCGAGCATCCTGACGATAGAGCCCCCTACTCCTCCGGAGGCGGATACAGTATTAGCTACCTCGGAAGAGCGACCAGGCCTCGTATTTGAGCTTCCCCGTAAGCCCGTGGCAGGCGGCATCTCTCTCGCTCAGCTCCCACTGAAGGTAGATCAGCTCAGGGACAGGACCCTGGCGGACTTTGAAATTGCGGCTCTCAAGTCAATGACCATCCATCAATCTACCCGGACTTCTCTCATCCATGTATTTCTGGGAAAAGATCGAACTGGGCGCCCTCGATGGACGCTACAGGAAGAGGGTCAGCGATCCCCCGCTAACGAAGCTGTAGTCGCAAAGGTGTTAACAGCGCTCACGCGCGATGAAGTTGTTGGCTTTGCCTCGAATGCCCCCGCTAGTTTATCACGTTACGGCCTTTCCCCTCCAACCAAACGAATCCTCCTTGAACTGGAACAAGGCGAACCAGTTGACATCCTGTTTGGTCGCTCTCCCGAAGGACGTTGCTACGCCATGAAGCAGGGCAGCTCAACGATCGCAGAGATCAGCCCCGCCAGCTATACCTCTATAGCAACAGAAAGCCACCAGTGGCAGGATTCCCTACTCATGCCATTTTCAATCGTTGATCTCAGCGCCATGAAAATCGAACATTATCCCATCAAGGTTCCCCTGGGAGATCCCGCCCTGACGCTCAAATATAAATTCCTGTCAGAGGAATGGAGCGCCCGGCAATACCATGAAGACGTGACCTCTGAGCTAAACAAGCATCGCGCCAATCAACTCCTTAAGTTTATGGAGGAGTTGCGCGTTGAGCAATGGTTGCGCCCCACCAGTCTCGCCGCCGCACGCGCCCTACGCTCTCCCAGCTTTCGCCTGACTGCAGTCTTTCGGGAGCTTGATGAAGACGGCGAGCTACAGGGGTTCCGCGAGTCCTCATTTGAACTCGCAGCTGCCAGCCCTTCGCCCAGAAATCGCATATTCTATGGGAAAGTAGCTGGAAATCCCAACTACTTCGTCATCGGGTCCGAGCGATACTCCACCTTGAAAGAAACTCTGCTGGATACCCCAGAGCCTTGATCCCGTTGGGAGTGGACCTCATAGGGCGAGCTGCCGTAACAACGAAGGCCTGTATATGGATGCAATCAGGCTGTCGCCTCCTCCATCGAATATTTGCAGAGAGGTTCTTGCGCCATCACCTGCAATCCTCTGCTGCTACATACCTCCAGCCTCTTTCCGGGGATTCTTTAGCCTAATCTCTCCAAAAAGAACACCGCTTTACCCCCTCCTCCAGTTCTTCCATTTTTAGTTCCCGCTTATTTCATTGTGGAACCGGATCTCCCTACCTTAGCCTTGTGGCAAGGATGGAACTCGACCTGCTGGACGTTCACTTCGATCTAAAGGACATAAAACCCCGTGAGATCGAAGAGGCCCTCGAAGACCCTTTTTCGGTCAGGTTCCTCCCTGATCGAGACCGCAGCGACGGAGAGACTCGCTATTATTCTCTCGGCCGTACCGTAGAGGACCGCTACCTCTTCCTCTGCTTCTGGTCCGACGGCAAGAAGGTGCGCGTTGTGGCAGTAAGGGATCTCACTGAAGGAGAGCGAAAGTATTACGACCGCAAATATGCTCAATACAAGTAGGGTATGAAATCCATTTCTACATGGGGTGAAATCCCAGACTTTGCAAGTGAAGCTGAAGAGGCTCAGTTCTGGAAAGAACATGAACTGATGCCTCCTTTGATGAAAGCCTCCGAGCACGTCCCGGACAGCCGCGAATCAACGACTATCACTCTGCGGTTCGACCCAAGAATGCTTTCTAGAATCAAGCGCATTGCGAGAGAGCGGTTCCTCAATTATCAATCCATGATGAAACAGTGGCTCGCCGAGCGATTGGAGGTTGAACAACGCGGTGACGACCGCTGATGCCCGTCGCCAGATTTCTCTCTCCTTTCAGGAACAGCAGCGTATGGCTCTCTGCCTTCGTCTGCTGGGCTCTCATCCTGTGGATCCTTTCAGAACGGCCGGCTCCCGAAACCATCAACCTTGATCTCCCCGGTTTCGACAAGGTTCTTCACTTTACCTATTTTCTCGTTGGGGCTCTCCTGTTTTCAATCGCGCTACATCTCCGTGGAAGCTCCTCATGGCGGCGCAACTTCCTCGTCGTCGTGATCACCCTTGCTACGATCGGAGCACTTGACGAATGGCATCAATCCTGGATCCCAAGCCGCTCAGGCAACGACCTTGGGGATTGGGGGGCAGATCTTCTCGGGGCCTTGACTGGCGCCCTGATCTGCAAGGCGCTACGGCGGCCAGCGTGTTGAAAACCGTCTAAGCGTGAAGACCCTTCCATCTTGCGTTTGGAGTTTCCCCACTGGATGAGAATCATCTACCTTCCGTCCTAGCAGCATGTCCCCAGCCCAGAAAACTCTTGAGCTCCGTTCCCTCCTAGAGAGACACAACCGGCTCTACTATGTGGAAGCTAGCCCTGAAATAACAGACGCTGAGTATGACAAACTCTTCCGTGAACTTGAGGGCATGGAGAAAACTCATCCCGATCTTGATGATCCGAACTCCCCTACTAGACGGGTAGGAGGAGCCCCACTCGAGGGATTTGAACAGGTAGCCCACCCGGTCCCCATGCTCTCTATTGATGACGTATTCACCGACGAGGAGGTTCTCGAATTCTACCAGCGGCTGCAGAAGAATCTCGGAAAAAAAAGCATCACCGTCACGATCGAACCAAAAATTGACGGCGTTGCCACCTCTCTGGTTTACAGGGATGGCTCTCTTGATTACGGGGCCACTCGTGGAGATGGCCTTACCGGCGACGAGATCACAGCAAACCTACGAACTATTCCTACCCTGCCGCTCACCCTTGATAACCCCTATCCCAAAATGTTGGAAATCCGCGGAGAGGTCTTTATGCCTAACCAGGCGTTTGCTCGTCTCAATGAGGAGCGGCAAGATGCAGGCTTACAGACATTCGCGAATCCGAGGAATGCAACTGCAGGAACCCTCAAACAGCTCGATTCCCGGGCAGTAGCAAAGCGCCCCCTTGATTTTATCGCACACGGACTTGGCGCTATGGAGGGCCTTGATCTCTTGAGCGAGGGGGACTTCCGCTCACTCCTCAATTCCTGCTCTATCCCATGTAACGAACCCACATGGACTACAGATACTCTCGATGGTGTCCTCTCAGCCATCCGCGAACTCGAACAGCGGCGACTCCAGCTTCCCTATGCCACCGACGGCGCCGTTATCAAAGTTGCTTCCCTGCCGGATCGCCTTGTGCTTGGAGCTACCTCCCGCGCCCCCAGGTGGGCAGTTGCCTTCAAATACCCTCCGGAACAAAAGCCCACCCGTCTTCTGGATATTACCGTACAGGTAGGTCGGAGTGGAATCCTCACTCCTGTGGCCGAACTGGAACCCGTCTCTCTCTCTGCCACGACCGTCTCCCGGGCTACTCTCCACAATGAGTCCTTTATTCAAGAACGTGATATCCGCATTGGTGACACCGTCCTGGCCCACAAGTCTGGAGAAATCATACCCGAAGTCCTAAAAGTTATTAAGGAGCACCGCCCTCCGGAGGCAAAACCATTTTCGATACAGGACCATCTTGAAGGGAAATGTCCGGCCTGTAAGGGCTCCATAGTTGAAAGGGTGAATTCAGAGAACAAGGAGCGGCCTGTTATCACATGGTGGTGTGAGAATCCGCTGTGCCCCAAAAAAGCTGTCGCTGCTCTCACCCACTTCGCTCAACGAAAGGCACTTGATCTCGAAGGCCTTGGGGAATCAGTCGCTATCAAACTTGTTGCGTCAGGAATGGTGGAGTCGCCCTTGGACCTCTTCTCTATTCAGCTCCCCGAGCTGTCAGACCTTCTCCTTGACCCTGCACGCCTCCAGACCGGAGAAAGCTCCAAACCCCGACGTTTTGGAGAAAAGAAAGCCCAAATCCTGATAGACTCCATAAACAATTCAAAGGTGAGTCAGCCGCTATCCCGGTGGATTTTCGCCATGGGCATTCCACAGATCGGAGAATCCGCCTCAAGGGAACTGAGCCGCCTTCACCACAGCATACCGGACATCTGCTCCAGCGAAATTCTCCGCACTATTTGCCTGCTTGCAGATCTTGAGGAGGAAAGAAAAGAGGTCTCCCCACTGAACAAGGAGAGACCTCCTCTCAATGAAGCAGAAAGAAGCGCCCGAAAAAAGCGACATGACGCTCTGAGGGAAAGGATTACGGAGGCGGAAAATGAGATTGCTGGTTTCGAGGTCTCCCCTGACATCGGAGCAGTAGCCTCAAGGAACCTGATGACTTTCTTCAGCTCCCAACACGGGAAAGAATTCATGGAACAATTCGAACGACTAAAACTTTGCCCTACTTCAGATAACTTCCTCCCGCGTCCATCTGAGAGCAAAGAAACTACCGGAATGCCTTTCGTGGGGAAAACATTCGTCATAACAGGAACCCTCTCTCAGCCACGATCCGAGTATAAGGAAATGATCGAAAACGGCGGAGGAAAGGTGACTGGATCCATCTCCAAAAGCACCAGCTTTCTCCTCGCTGGTGAAGGAGGAGGATCCAAGCGAGATAAGGCAGATAACCTTGGAATTGAAATCATCTCCGAAGACCAACTGATTTCCATGCTCGACTGAGAGAGCCCCTCCCAAACCCGATGGCAATCCTATCTCTCATCCTCTTATTTATCTCTCTCACAGCAGTTTTTGCAGTAGAGCAAAGCCTCTTTGAGGACTTCGAACAGGGAAATTTCGGAGCGTGGCGCAAGACCGGCAACGCCTTCGGACAATCACCCTCTTCCGGGGAAGGCGGAAATCAACCAGGGGAGATCACCGGGTTCGCAGGAGAATTCTTTGCAAGCTCATTCGCTCAAGGACCGGAAGGGATGGGCTCGCTCACTTCGCCCTCATTCACTATCCGGCAACCCTACATCAGCTTTCTCATCGGGGGCGGAAGCCTGAAGGGACTTACCTCTATTCAACTGTTGGTAGATCAGAAGATCTTGAAGGAGGCCATCGGGCGGGCCGATCACAACATGCTCCCAAAAACTTGGGATGTTACTGCTCTAATAGGGAAGAAGGCCGCCCTTAGGCTTGTGGATGCCTCGACTCGCAGGCAAGGCTATATTTTGGTCGACCATATCCTGTTCAGCGATCAAGCAGAACCACCATTTCCTCCCGCGACCAGGAATGGCCTCCCCATGATTGCAGGGCTCAGTGGCAGCTCCATAATCCCAGGATTACAGATTCCCAAAAATAGCAGCCTTAAAATCTTTGCTACTCATGAAGAGCACGGCCTTCACTACCCCAATGCCCTCTCCATCGACAGGGACGGAAATCTTCTCGTGACTGAAACGCACCGTTTTGGGCGCTGCGTTCCTGACACCCGGGACCACCCCTACTGGCTGCACGACGACATCGCCGCCCTGACAGTGAACGACAGAAGGGTTCTGCACAAAAAATGGAACCACCGGTATCCTATCTCAAAAATGAGCGAAAGATCCGACAGGATCTTGCTCCTGAAGGACACCAACAAAGATGGCATCGCAGACCAAAACACAATCTACGCTGATGGGTTTGATGGTATCCTCGATGGGGCAGCAGGTGGTGTCCTCCCTCTTGACGACAGGGTCTATTTTGCCTGCATTCCTCATATCTGGTCCTTGCGAGACACAAATGATGACGGAGAGGTTGATGAGCGTAAGAAAATGTTCTCAGGGTTTGGGCCGAGAATCTCACTGGCAGGACATGATCTCGACGGCTTTTCACTTGGCCCTGATGGGCGACTTTACGGAACAGTTGGAGACCGATCCTTGAATGTCTCCACACAGGAAGGCCGCAATTACTCTTATAATGATCAGGGGGTGGTTTATCGGTTCGATCCAGATGGGTCGCACTTTGAAGTCGTTCATACTGGGCTGAGAGACCCGCAGGGAATCACCTTCGATCGCAGGGGCAATCCTGTGACCGTGGATAGCGATTCTGGCCAAGGGGACAAAGCCCGAATCATATACATTATTGATGGAGCAGACAGCGGGTGGCGCACGGGCCATCAGAACCTCCATACCTTTCACCGAGAGATCGGCTATCCACAGCGACCCCTGAATCAGTGGATGCAGGAGCGCCAATGGGATGTCCACCACGAGGAACAACCCGCCTTTCTTCTACCACCCGTGGGCCTCCTCCCTGTCAATCCCGCAGGGCTGGCGTACTATCCGGGGACAGGATTTCCTGATCGCGCTCTAAATTCATTCCTCCTGTGCGATAACAACCCTGATCCTAGAGGCTCTGGAATCTGGTCTTTCCAGCTGAAAACGGAGGGCGCCGGGATGAGAATGGAACGCCCCCAAAAGCTGATCTGGGGCACGAGGGCAACCGACCTTGCATTTGGCAACGATGGGCGCCTCTACGTCTGCGACATCATTGAGCAGAATAAGTCAGAGCCTAAGGGGAGAATTTTCACCCTTATGTCTGAGCCGGACCCAACCCCTCTCGAAGAGGCTGGAGTAGCCGGCCTACTTTCCAAGGAAGGCCTTATGAAGCTTCCAGCCATTGAGCTTTTTGAGCTGATGAAACACGGAGATTTTCGCGTCCGACTCCAGGCCCAGCTAGCCCTTGCGAACCGCCCCGAAGCGGTCCCTTACTTCATCAACGCAACCCGACAGCGGGAAAGCCTCGATCTCGCCCTCCACGGCACATGGGGTCTCTGGATTCGCGCGCGCCGCCTTGGATCCATTGCTTCGACCGACCGTTTAGTGGAGCTCCTCGCAAATCCAGAAGAAGAGCTTCGTGCCCAAGCAGCCCGCGCCCTCGGAGAGGCCCCTCTCAAGGACGCTGGATGCCTGATCAACTCCTTACAGGATCCCTCTTCCCGTGTCCGCGCCTTCGCGGCGATCTCACTCGCTCGCCTTCGGGTAACAGCAGCCTTCAACCCTGCTCTCCTGCTCCTGGCCGAAAACGGGGACAAGGATCCCTATCTCCGCCACGCCGGGGTCATGGCACTGGCTGGAGCAGGCACCGAGGCCAAGCTTGCGGCCTTATCCAGACACCCAAGCAAAGCCATCCGGAGAGCCTCTGTCTTGGCGCTCAGACGTTTACTCTCTCCAAATCTCATTCATTTCTTTTTTGACGAAGAAAGTGAGATTGCAGACGAAGCTATCAGGGCAGTTCACGATCTACCCGTGGAGCAATCCCGCCCCGCAGTGGCAGCATTGCTAGACGAGTATGCCCCAGGCCAGCAGGGCCGTCCTCTCTCTCGTATAATTCTGAGGAGAATTCTGCATAGCGCCTTCCGAACTGGTGGAGGACAGAATGCCTCCCGGCTCCTCCGTTTTTCGGCAAATACGAAAATGCCCTTTCATGAGCGTATGGAAGCACTGAGGCTCCTTAAGATTTGGACGAATCCGCCCGTTGTCGATCAATCCCTGGGGCGTTACGCGCCACTACCCCCACGGAAGGAGGACACAGTGAAGGCCTCTCTGTCGCAGGAAATACCCTCCCTCCTTCAGCTTAACGATGAAATCTCCGAAGCGGTCCTAGCCCTCGCAAAACAATACGAGATTCCCACAGAAGCGCCCTGAGGACCAAGCTTCAACGAGGCCTCATAGCCAGAAAAGTTGAGCTTGGACCAGCCTAAGGCCTTGGAGCCAACATCCTCGTGTAGGGCGCACTCAGGCGATCCAGAGTCACCTGCTCATGATAATGTTTCCATACCGATGGAGAGTTACACTCACTGTCTACTCCCTGAGGTAGTGCCGCAACTCCAGACGGCCATTAGCAAGAACAGGCCAATCGACAACCTCCAGACCAAATTCGTGACTGATTTGGCGCAGTTCATCAGATGGACAAAGAACTCGGATTCGTTCGAATTCTGAGCCCTGTGAGCCAAGTCGATCACATAATTCTACTGGCGTCTCATGATTACAGATTTTCCAGCCACTCTGCCCGGGCTACCGAAGTCAAACCACCCTAGCTTGTTTCTCTTTTGCAATGAATATCCCTGACCTCTATCTATCGATATTTTCGCGACCTGACCCTAACAGAGCAGGAACACAAAAACCTGGATTCACTCTGGTGCGAGTAGATTTTTCCACTGATGCAATTCCACGCCATCACCCAATCCTCCAATCTTATCCACAAGCTCTTCACAACGCTTATGCCAGTGCTGGTAATCAGGAGCCCTCCGCGGATCATCTGCACTTCGAGGGAATACAAGGTAGGTAACTGTGAGATCGGATACCGGGCGACTGTATGGGGTCGACTTAGAATTGATCTCACGAGCCATCCGCAAGGAGGCTTCCCCTACCTTGTAGGTCGGACCTGCGTCACCAACGATAGCCGGGTAGGCAGTTCGCCCATAAAGGACGATCGCAAAATCCCCTATGTTGGGAGCGTAGGGATCCCGTCGGTCCTTCACTATATTTGTAGGAATCACGATGAACGGGTCGTATTCAGCGATGAGAAAACTCGCGAGCTTCATGTCAGCGATACCCGTCTCGAGCATCTTTATCCTGCCCCTTAGCCAGCTCGCACGATCCTGTCCGACAGAGGAGCCCTCAAGCTCCTTGTTGGCTTTGCCAATTCTACTCTCCCAGCCAGCGATCATGGGGTTAGGAGTGGCCCCTGTTTTCCTCCACCGGTAACTGGTAAAGGGCTGATAGTTCGTTGAGCTCACGATACCATCCGGCATCTGGGGCAGCCTGTCGCCATCGGACCCATCGGACACCACATCCATCTCAGCCTGCATCAGGAAAAGCCGCTGTCCGGTCCTCTCCGATCGCAGGTTCAAAATCGTCTCACAGTCGTAAAAGTTATGCCTGCTCAGGATCTCTCCCAGTCGCCCTATGTCACTTTTGACTCTCGCAGTCTTATTCGCGTATAATTGCCGATACCATGCTGAGAGTTTCCCTTGGGGAATCATTTCTCTCAGTCCCGGAAAGACATCCATGAGGTGAGGGCTTGTCAAAGCTACCTCAGAAAGAGAAGTCGCCGGACGAGGCATCCGCACCTTAAGGGCGTATTCAGCAAGATAGGATTCCTCATCGTTTCGCTCCAAGGAGGCGAGGTCACCCTCTTCCGAATCAAACTCGACTTTAAGATTAATACCTTTTGAGAGACTCCTTATATCCGTCCCTGATGGAGGTCGGAGAACCCCACGCGGAAACTGGGGGTCGGGATCTACCTCGAGGGGAGAGAGAGGCCTGTCAGGTTGAGTCTTTATCAAAACATCGCCTTCCTGATTTCTCTGAACCGGAGCCGACCTTTGGCCAAAGATCTCTGCCAGACCAGCCTTCACCTTACCTCCCAGTGGAGTGAACAGAACCAGGAGCCCGAACAGCCCGGCCACTAATAGCCCAACTCCGAGAATCGCCCCTCGATAATCGAGTGGAGGACGGTCTGACTTCTTGCGATTTCGGGACATGGCAAAGCTAATTCAATCCCCATCCTCCGGGACGGCGCGTGGCCTGTTGCGCATGAAATAACGGAGTATCCCAGGAGGCATACTAGCAAGTCCCGCAGCAATGAGAGACACCTTCAAGCCTGGATAGGATCGAGGTTGCTCGCGCTGGAGCGCTAGCAAAGCATCGAGAACGACCTCCTCTTTGGAGACAAAGAACCACTCCCGAGCCGGACTACCCTCAAGGGATCCTTCCCGACCCGCAATCTCTCCAAACCCGGTATGAACCGGACCTGGACAGACAGTCAGGACAGGAATTTCATGCTCATTCAACTCGAGCCGCAATGCTTCGGAAAAACTGGTCACGTAGGATTTGCTCGCTGCGTAGACCGCAAAGTCGGGGATGGGGAGCAGAGAGGCGAGAGAACTGACATTCAGCACTGCTCCATGCCTTGATTGGATCATGCCGGGAAGAAATCCATGGGTCAGATGCGTAAGAGCAATGATGTTCAAGCTCAGCATCTGCTCCAATTTCCCCCAGTCACCTGTTACGAATTCTCCGTAATCTCCCATCCCGGCGTTATTGACCAGAAGACTGGGCGCCCAATCACTTTCCTTAACTTTGGCAACCAGCTCTTCACGCGCCTCCGACGAAGTCAAATCAGCGTCAAATATCGCAATCTCAAGTCCCGGGTTCTCACTACACAGCTGGTCCCGCAAAGCCTCCAACCTATCCTCCCGGCGCGCTACGAGGACGAGCCGTCTACAATGAGGAGCAAGCTGACAGGAGAACTCCTCTCCGAGGCCACTTGAGGCCCCCGTGATTAGAGAACAGTCGTAGAGAAGAGGGGAAGCCACCTTGTTATCATTACGCTAATCTATTCCTCGACAGGCTGCGAGAGAGCGCCTTGACCCTGCACTTTCACAACCCGGAGTGGAAGCCTGATAACAAGCTCTCCGTCCACCGTAACATCGACATGATAAATTCCGGCACTCAAGAACTTTAGGCCCTGAAAGTTAAGAACAAGATTACGAGTCAGGAAAGGGACCTCATCAGGAACCTTAATCGGCATATCCGCACGGATTGGCATTTTAGATGGGTCCACCGAATTCCCATCCTCATCAATAATATTGATCGTCATCTTGTGGTCACCGGAGTCCTCCGGAAGAACACAAATTCGCATTGCGAGGGAACAATGGGGATGCACTACTGGGAGCTTCGTCGCACGCAGCGCATCGAAGGTCCCGTTAATCACCATCTTACCGTTTCCATAGTCGGCAGCGAAATCACAGAGAGTTGCTATTTGGATATCCATTACGTATCTGACCTGTTGTGTCTGGACCGATGAACATCAAACGTCCAGCGCCAAGTCCCTAGCCTATTCATCCTCTTCAACCGGAATGGCTACCGGAGCTCCATCAACAGGAATAGCAGGAAGAGCCTCCCCGACCGGATCTACTGGCTCTCCATCTTCTTCCCACTTTTCCACTGGAATTGCCTTTAGGATTTTTCCATTTAAGGGGATCAGGTTACCCTCTTCGTCAACTGGCTGCGCTGCAGGTATGGGCGAAGCAGGATCCTCTTGCTCCTCAACCACGACGAGCGCCTTGGACGGAGGACGAATCATATTCTCGATTTCTTCCTTAAATTCCTCAAAAAACGCCGGAATCATTGGTGCCGCCTTCCTGCCACCAGAGATATCCTCTCCCGGATCACCTTCATAAAGCGCTGTAAATGCGAGTCGTGGATTTTCTGCTGGAAAGAAACCGGCATACCAAGCCACCTCTTGATTGAGCGCAGGGATCCATTGGCCTGTTCCTGTCTTTGCGCAAACCTCGGCAAAGGTAAGGCCTCCCCTCCGTCCGGTGCCCCAGGAGGAATGGGCAACATCGTACATACCCTGATGGACTATCTGTACCGCGTCCGGATCCAAATCGAGAGAATTGCGAGACTGCGGATCTGCGGCCTCAAGCACTCCCCCAGCGGGATCCTGAATCTGACGGATCAACTGCAATTTCGGCAATACAGAGCCGTTCGCAATTCCTGCCATGGACTGAGCAACCTGAAGAGGGGTGGCTTCCCAAGCCTGACCGATGGAATAATTCGCTGTATCACCATCGGTAAAGGGCCTTCCGTATTTCTTAAGCACGTACTCATTTGTCGGGACTCGTCCAGAGGACTCGCCGAAAAGGGGCAATCCAGATCCGGATCCATACCCAAGTTTTCGCGCTGTCGACAAAAACGAACTCGGCCCGGTGTCGATTCCAACCAGATAGAACCAGCAATTATTCGAACGAGCTAACGCTCGGGTCACATTCATAAGACCCTCGGGTTCCTTCGTCCAGTTCCACATCTTGGTTGGTCGGATCGTTCCCACTTCAATAAACTCCGGACAGTCAACCTCCGTCCATTCCTCAACTACTTTCTGGGTCAAGGCGGTCAGGGCTACTACTGGCTTGAAGCTTGACGCGGGGGGATACAACCCTTGAAAGGCACGGCCAAACATGGGGCGGGATTCATCATCCATGAGCACTCCAAGCTCCTCGTTACTGATACGCGGAATCCAGACATTGATGTCGTAGCTAGGTCTGGAAGCGAGAACAAGGACTTCACCTGTTGGAATATCCACAACTACGAATGCTCCACGCTGACAACTGTCTTTCAGAACCTTTTCCGCATGCTGCTGCCAATCGAGATTCAAGGTCGTTACAACCGTATGTCCGATCCCGGGGCGCTCGGTTAACTCATCGCGAATTTTTCTGCCGTTGGAATCAAAAATCAACTTCCGCTCTCCCGCTCTTCCGGTCAGATCCTCGTCCATTGTCCTCTCAAGCCCGGCGTCTCCACGGGTATCCTCAAAAAGAAGGTCACCATGAACGATCGGACCCGTAGGCAATTTTCCTTTGCTCCTCACGTATCCGATGACGTGAGCTGTTGAGTCTCCTCCCGGATAATGCCGCAAGTAGACAGGGTGCATAATCAAGCCGGACATGAGCTGCCCATTCAACGCCTTCTCTTTCTCGGGCGGCACTGGGGAAGCGCCAAAAACAAGGGGGAGCCAGCGCCGGTCTTTATAGTGAGAGAGAAGGTCCTCATCTGAAACCACATACTTCTTCTCTGCGATCTTCGATGCATGGCTCAGGCGCTTCTTCGCCCAATTCAGAATATCTTCATCACCCGGATCGGAAAAATGCGCGAACTGAAGCGCGAGCTGATACCCCACCCTGTTCTCGGCAAGCGGCCTACCGTTCCGGTCTGTAATCAATCCTCTGGGTCCAGGGATACTCAAGGTCATCGTCCTTGCATCTGGACGCGTTAACACGGAGGCCTCTTCTCCTGCCGCCACTCCTTCCTCAGTGCCTTGAAGAGGGCTATCCCTCACATCCTGCCCGAAACTACCCCCTCCCGGGGTTAGTAAAATCAGTAGGAGGACTATCCTGCGCTTTTTCATGGCAAGACCCGTAATTACCGCACCTTCAAACTCACGGCAATCCCAGGATCAATTCCTTGATCAACGCTGTACCTCCGCTGGGCGTATCGAATCCCTGATATCATTTTAATCCGCTTCCACCCGGAGCCGGATAAACCGGGAAGTTGCACCATCGTAAGGAAAGAGATCCCGGGCCTGAACCCACTCCCCCTCGACCGTCTGCCAGATTACAGATTCCGAGACCACTTCAGGCCCCGCTTGCCAGAAAAGAAGGTCTGACGACACCTCTGCAACAATGCGAGTTGCTTCCGACAGATAGGGACGGAAATACACCATCGTAAGCTCCCCAGTGGGCGCCACAAAGGGAGCAGCAAGAGAATCCCGATCCGACAAAACGGGATCGAGACCTAGACCAAACTCCAACAGGTTGCTAAATCCATCCGCATCCGGATCTGCCGCTCTCTGCGCCGCCATCTGCCCAACGTCACCAAAGCGCCGCTGTGCCCATGTATCATAGGAATCCCGGAACACAACAGACACACTCCCGGTCTGCGAGGAACCGTCCGAGGCAGTGGCTTCCAACGAAAACGTATACCGTCCGCCGACAGCTGCAGTTACGATAGTATCTTCGTTTTCACTATTCCCGAAGATCGCCGGTGCAGGGCCTTCCTGCTGGCTCCACCTGAGCGTAATCGAATCTGGACTCAGGGAGCCATAACTCACTGTTGCATCCAGCGTAGCTGCGGCCGGAAGGCTTACCTCTTGACTGGCACCTCCGAAGACAAAGAAGCCGCCGCTGATCCCGGGAGATCCTCCACCTGCCACTCCTGCTGCCCAACTAGCTTGCTCCTGCCATGTCCCCGGGCGCAATGAGTCATCGACGATGATCAGAGAAAAACCCTCTCCATCGGTAGAGGGATACCACCAATCTCGGTAAGTAAAATCATGCACTGCTGCATTAAGCTCGGAAATCTCAAGCCTCAAACGATCCTCATCGTTATCGAGCCTTCCAGACCACTCTCCCAGCACATTAATACCCACGCCGTGCGCCGCCTCAAATTCGTTTATATCGGACACAACCACGGCATAGTCACCAGGACCGAGAACAACATCCGGAAAGCTGAAGCGAACCCCTCTTGTCAATTCAACCCCAGCAAGGCTGATTTCCAGATCCCCGACGTTACGCAACTCAATGTATTCTGAGTCAGGGAACTCAGCCGGATGATACATGATTTCGGTGATCCTCAGGAACTGAAGAACTAGGCTCTCACCTGCCAGATCAGTGGCGTTCGAAAGGCCAGGAGTGGGAAGCTCGAAATTAGCGTAAAGAGCTGCACCATCGGTTTCACGACCTCTGGACTGATCGGGCGCATCACAGCTCGCGTGAACACGGTCAATTTCCACCTGATTAACTCCATAAATAGCCAACCATTCATGCCCGGCTTCAAGCTTGAACGGCAATTCAGAGGGATTCTCCGCTCCTGAGCCTACCGCTTCAAACACTACAAATCCTCCACCCTTGATAAACGTCAGGGCTGGCATCACCGCTCCACCCATGGAGCGCATTGGCTCGTTAGTAATACGAAGCCCCCCCAACGAAACCGGGAGCGGATCTGGATTGTAGAGCTCCACAAAATCTTCACTGTAGACCAACTCCGGCTTACTCAGCCATTCATTGATGCGAAGACCCGAGGGGCTCCCGAGGGAATGCAACTGATTCACTGTCGAGGGTGTTGGCATATTCAGCCCCCAGCTGGTTTCCGCGGCTCCACCCCGACCGATAGAGAGATCTGGGATCTGGGCTCCGAAGGTCACCGAATCAAGAAGCGTCCCAGCTGGATCAAAAAACAGGACCTGCTCACCCGATCCATTCAGGGAAAAGCCCAGCCGGATCCCCGGACCAGTTCTTGAATCAGCATACAGCATCAGGCGATCTCCTGAACCGATCTCTACCCCTACAGGAAAGACAAACTTTTGCGGGTCCGATGGATCGTCCGTAAGAGAATAGCCTGCGAGCGAACGTCTCGCCCCGGAGTTTGCCAGCTCGATATAATCGGGAAATCTCCCATCAACCTCATGTGACGACTCGTTTAATACGAGAAGCTCACTCAGATACAGGGCACCACGAGGAGACTCCTCCGCAATCAGGGTTGCAGGCTCAAGCATAGGAGGCGCGCCTCCAAGCTCCCTGTCAACGGTTTCCCGCACAAACGCACGGCGGGCATCCATAAAATCAATCACATCATCAAGAACCCCGGAGGGCACCCACCCAGCAAGGTGATTGATTACAAGCGCATCGAATCTTTGCTTGGAGAAACTAGTGCCTATCAGATTCCGAAGGGCCTCGAAGTAGCGAACCCTGATTGTCGGTTCTTCAAAAAGCGGAACCAGCGGGCCCAGAGATTCCCCCGATAGCGTCATGTCAAACAAGGTATGCTCCGGATCCGTAATTCTGGAGCCGTCACCCCTTCCAAGTATTGTATCCAGATCGTGGGGAATGAACTGAAACCTCGGATCAAGAACACCTCGATACATGCTGTAATCGTCATCAGTGCCGTTACTTGCATTGGTCTCTCCGTTTGCGATGAGAGTCTCAACCGCAAACCAACGCATCCACTGTTCCAGATTCGCAACAGCTTCAACCTGGTCAATATAGTCGGGCTGGGCGTCGGCCTGGTTCATGACACGGAGGAACTCATCGAGGTCCGCCCAATCGTCCTCCGACTCGTTTGTCTGCTTTCCCCATCCGTCTCTGGCGTAGCGCTCGAGATTACCGCCGCGATAAGCCCAGTTCACATCTGGTCGCACCTTCTTGTAAAGGTTACCCTGCGCATCATCCGGCAGCTTATCATCTATGAACTCAGAATTCAGAGGCTGAAGATGCACAAAGCTTCCATAATCCTCTTCCGTATCCTGGGCGAGATCCTGTCCGTTCCTCCGCAGTGCAATCCGCTTGCTGTCCGGCGCCGGAAGATCACTCGCCTGAAAAAGCTTCATCCCAATGAACTGAAGCCACGTAAACTGGGTGTTGAGATTTAACTGACTCTCTCCATTCCACTTACGGTCCCTGGGAAGGTTCAATCTCATCGGCGGGGGGGTATCCTGTCTACTACTTGCGCCCCGAACCCGGACCCCGCATTGATACCGCACCACCGGACCGCTGCAGTCATCAGCCAGCAAAGTACAGTGATGCTGCGCGTTCGAATCCCGATCAATACGGTTGAAAGCCCGGTTTTCCGAGGCTGTCATGATCAAGCGGTAGATGCCTTCTCCCGGGGGATTGGAAGCATCGTCGACTTGATAATGGAGATTCGCTACCTGTCCTACGTCAGAAGGGGCAGGCCATGTCCTGACGTTCGATCCATCATTCGCTGACAGATAGAACTCAACGATCTCCTGATCATTCATTGCCGGCAGGACAACACCAAACACCCCGTCGCCTGCCGCTCCGTCATTATGCAAACCATCGTCTGACATCACCACTTCCGTGAAATCCTCAGGATCCAGCGTCGACACTCTGTAGAGCACCTTCACCGAAAGACCCAGGACTGTGGTGTCATTCAGTCTGGCGCGAATCGTCACCGTATCAGTCGAGCTAGGAACAAGGGGGCTGTGCCCAACATCCAGAATTAAAGGCGCCACCCCGCCCTCCTCCAAGGCAGTAGAGTTCGCCGCTCCAGGCGTAGCCCCACCCTCGCTTGCACTCCAATTCTGCCCTGACCGATTAGTAAGAGCCGGATAAACGAGTTCGAGTGACTCACCTCTACCATCATGTCTTGCTTCCCATACCCACCCCGACTCTCCGGTATCTGTCACCCTTCTTCTTTCGGCCCACTCTCCCTGATCATAATATGACACCTCATCAACCTGCTCTCCTTTCTCATCCACCAGACGGATCCTCTCACCTCGATTACTCAGGGAGCCACTCCAACCACCGACAAGAAGGTCAACCGCTCCGTAGAAGGAAACGAATTCCTGTGTATCTGCAGCCACGACCAGCAGTCCCCCGGCCGGAATAGAAAGATCTGGAAGCACCATTTCGACCCCACTTGTGAACTCCCAACCTTCGACACTAACCGGCCCGTCACCAACGTTGAGTAACTCAATAAATTCCTGACCCGTAGCCCCGCTCTCAGGGTGATACATGATCTCATTGATCACGATCGCATCGGAAGCGCCTCCAACCTGAATGCTTACAGTCTCCGGTCCGGAATAAAGAGAGCCATCGCTGACCCTGTAAGTAAAACTGTCACTTCCAGAAAAGCCCGGGGAAGGCATGTAGGAAAATGAGCCATCTTCATTCATGAGCAGCTCCCCATGAGCAGGCGCCCTGGTCACCGATACCCTCAGCGAGAGACTATCCACATCGGTGTCATTCCGGAGAAGGCCGCTCTCTGGTTCAATCTGCAGCTCCTGGTCGGCAATCGCCAGGTAGTAATCCTCTCTTGTCACGGGAGGGTCATTCACCTCCGACACAGCGATCCGAACTACTACCGGATCTGAAGAGCGCGCGCCCCCGGCCGCTACATAGCGGAAGGAATCCGGCCCCTCGAAATTCTCCTCCGGCGTATAGCTAAAGGATCCATCCGAACGGAGATCCAAGGCCCCATGCGAAGCTGGTGAAAGCAGAACCGCGGTCAGAGAGTCTCCCTCTGCATCACCATCATTGGCCAACACTCCTTGATCACTGGCAACCTCGAGAGGAGCGTCCTCTGACACCACGTAGTCATCAGGAAGACCTTGAGGCGCCTGATCCAGATAAATGCGCACCGTCGTCACCGGTGATGACAGAGCTCCATCACTCGCTCGATAAGCGAACGAAACCAGACCCGGACTCGCATCTACCGGACGATAGAAAAAAGCACCGTTAGGGCTCAGGACCAGCTCCCCACTCGTAACCCCAGTAACCAGCACAGCTTCCAGAGCCGACTGATCCGGATCGTAATCGTTAGATAGGACCCCATCCTGTTCATCCACTATGATTGAATCCCCGGGATCTGTTGCGTAGGTGTCCTCAATAGCTGCAGGAGCGTCTGGCACATTACTTACGTTCAGAATAACGACTTCCACAGGCGATACGGATATACCGTCAGAGACCGTATAGGCGAAGGAGTCCGGGCCGAAATAATCGCGACGTGGAGCGTAAGAAAACGACCCATCTTCGTTAAACAAGAGCTCTCCATGGGCAGTCGATTCGACAAGTGCCGCCTGAATTGGATCCCCATCGGGATCTATATCGTTCGATAGCACACCCTCCTCAGAGCTACGGAAATACTCCACATCTTCTGATATCTGATAGACGTCTGGCTCCGTTTCGGGAATGTCATTTGTCCCTGGGATCACATTGATAGTAACAACCCCAATCGAAGCTCCCTCCTGATTGAGAGCCCGATACGTAAATTGATCCTCTCCCTCGAAATTAAGTGGAGGCGTGTAAGTAAAGGCCCCGGTTTCATCGAGGTTAACCACACCATTGGCAGGCCCACTTTCGAGGACCGCGACGAGCCCTGCTTGATCGGGGTCCAGGTCATTTGCGAGGAGGCCGGATCTCTGAGCTCTCGTGATCTCAAGCTCGAGGTTGAAGCTGATATCCGAGCTTTGCCTATCGCTCTGGTGGATCTCCACCGCAAGGGTATTTTCTCCCTCCACGAATAGATCTGGAGAAACCGGGGATAGCTCAATCTCCAGGTTCCCATCGTCCTCAGCGCTGCTCGCGAAGTCTTCGTAAGAAGGGTTTGCCCCGATGTTGTCCCTACCAACCTCTACCCCGTTAAGATAGACTACGATCCCATCATCCCGAAAAACGCGACACCTTGATCCGATGATCGAATTCACCGCATCTACCGTAAAGGTATGCCGGAAATAGGTAGTTGGGTTCCTGTTCCTGGGATTTCCCCCAAACCCAACCTGGGTGTTTTCGTCATCATCGCCATAACCCAGCTCAGCGGGACCACTAGCCCACTGAGAATCATCAAAATCGAGAGCCCGCCATGCCTCGCCGAGATCAGACCCACTATCATCATACTTCCACTCTGCTCCGTATGGGACTACACCCTGCTCGCCACTTTGCGCGCCACCCTCTGCAATCGCTTCGAGAGCAACATTCTCCCCGACCTCGAAAAGATCATCTCTGGCAACTGGAGGATCAGGAGTCGGACCAACCAGCAGAGTGACCATAACAGGCGCAGACTCAAACACCCCGTCGCTCACCCTGTAGCTGAAGGAGTCTGTTCCAAAAAAGTTTTCCTCCGGCGCATAGGTAAAGAGACCACTTGCATCAAGCGACAGAGTCCCATGCCTTACCCCCTCGTCCAGAATCGCCGACAACACTTCTCCCTCAAGATCCTCGTCATTCGCAAGTATGCTATTGGCGCCAGTGTCGACAACAAGCAGCTCATCCTCATCAAGCGCAAAGCTCTCAGGGAGAGCAACCGGAGCATCATTCACCGGCACGACTTCAATAACCACCTCAGCCTCGTCGGAAACTCCAGCAACATCGGAGACTTCGTATGTAAACCTGTCGATGCCAAAGAAATTCGGGTCAGGAATATAGAGAAACACTCCACTTTCAGCCATGTTAACATCTCCATTCACCGGAGGGGTGATAACCCTCACCACTGGCTCACTACCGACAGAGTCGTTACTCAAAACACCGCCAATCGCGCCATCCCCCTGCTGCACAAGGACATCATCAAAATAAACATTAATAACCTCATTTCCCCGACTAGTTCCACCACTGTAGGCACCAAGCGCAATGGTATGACTGCCGGCTTCCAGAGGCAGGATGAAACTTGCCGACCTCCAACCGGAATCCCCACCATTGCTGATTCGAACGAGAGAGTCATCCGTGTCACTACCATAGCGTATTCCATCAACCTCCAAAACCGCCTCGCCGAACTCACTGGCTTCCAGGGGGTCAGAATTAACCAGCCTATATCTGAAATCAATTTGAACCGATGCAGAGGCCGCAATCGTAAAGCTCTGGGTAAAAGCTCCAGAGGTGGCATGAGGTCCGGGAACGAACCGGTTGTCCAAACCCCCGATAGTAATCCGAAGCCCCGAACCCGCAAACCCTCCAGCAGGATCGAGCGCGCCAGCCGCATATTCCGGCTGAGTCGTTCCAAACACGTCATCCGAGAATACAAACCCTCCAGAGGCTCCACCGCCCCCCTCAAGACTTAAATCGAGGCCTACATCGGAGCTTCCGAGATTTGCCTGGTGAACTTCCACCGCAATGGTGTTCTGCCCTTCCCTCAGAACGCCGGCGACATCGAGCTCAACGGCGAAGTAAGACGATTCATCGCTGTTAGACGCCAGAGTATCCGAATCGATCGCCCCATCCGGCATAAAAAGCGAGCCCGCCTCGATTCCATTGATAAAAATCACACAACCATCGTCAACCGCAAGATTGGCAATCCACTTTTCTTCACTGACCTCCTCCGCGCTCAGGGTGAAAGTATTCCTAAAAAGGTAGGTAGTTACCAAATTCTGACCGTTTAGTCCGCCGCCGATACCAAGCAGAAGATTCGGAGTTGCGGCTGGAAAGGCCTGCACCACTCCTCCCTGCAGGGGGAGCGCTCCCGAGACCCATGGACCAACAGTGGATGAACCCACCTCAAAATCGACACTCGTCCAATCTCTTCCCAATCCATCCACGGGGTAACTCATCCCTGCGCCAAGCTGGTTCTCCAGCTGGTCGAGATAGTCCCACTCTCCATCAAAAGACGGATTAATCGTGCCGTTACTACTATCTAGGTCCGTTGCAATAAGAGGTCCAGATTGAGTATTCAGAACGAGATCTTCCGTGACCTGGTAGCGATCATCTACCGCGACCGGAACGGCGACTGCAGCGACGGAAAATAGGAGAGACTGAATCCCGCTGACCCACATCGCGGGAAAGCGGAATAAGACTCGTCGGGGGCTGGGGGTTTCCATCGGGGCACTAGGGAGGGGGGAGCACGACTCCTCCTGTTCAAAAAGGATACACCAAAATAATGGGAGCTGCACAACCAATAGCCACCATTACATCGCGCCTGAACATGCCATTACCACTCCCCTACTCCCCCTCGTGGGTTATCTCCCTGATCAGAATCGAACGTTTCGACCTGAGAGACCTCAAACCGCGTCCACGACCGCCCCCCAGACACAACCCAACCTTACATGGAGAATAAGAGTCCTGTAGGCCTCCGAACATGAAATCTTAGTTCGATTTGAGCTGTTCTTGCCTCAATCGCTTCACCGGGCTAAACCCTCGGAAACCTCCACCCTGGCCATGCCTGAGTTCAATACCGTAGCCATCCTGCTCATCATCGCTCTCCTTCTTCTCTGGAATTTGGACTTTATCGCCACGCTTCTCACCCTTGGGTCCCTCAAGCCCGAACTCCCCGAGGAATTCATCGATATTTATAATCCCGAGAAGTATTCCGAATCTCAGGAATATACCCGAGCCACATCGCGCTTTGGAATTCTCTCCTCAATTGCCTCGCTGACGATCCTCTTGTCCTTCTGGTTGTTCGGCGGATTCGCGTGGTGGGACTCGTTGACCCGCTCCCTCGGCCTCGGAGGAGTCTTCTCTGGCCTCATCTATGTCTTCGGTCTCCTTCTTGGAAATTACATTCTCAGCCTGCCACTCACAATCTACGCCACTTTCGTCCTGGAAGCGCGTTTCGGATTCAACAAGACCACCCGATCTACCTTCGTGATGGATCAGCTCAAAACCGTTCTTCTCACCGCTCTTATTGGAGCACCTCTTCTTGCCGGCATCCTCCTCATCTTCCAAAACGTTCCCAACGCATGGCTCTGGGCATGGCTCGCCTTCAGCGTCTTTATTCTGGCGATCACTTACCTTTCTCCCTCACTGATCATGCCACTCTTCAATAAATTTGAACCCATGGAGGAGGGATCGCTGAAGGACGCTATCTATGACATGGCGAAGGAGTGTGAATTCCCTCTCACCGAAATAACGATCATGGATGGATCGAGACGCTCCGCAAAATCCAACGCGTTTTTTATGGGTTTTGGTAAGAACAAGAAAATCGCCCTCTACGACACTCTTGTCGAAAACCACTCGACCGAGGAACTCGTAGCCGTCCTGGCCCATGAAATCGGACACTTCAAACGGAAGCATATTATTCAGCGAATTGTTCTCTCTCTGGCTCAATTCGCGATCCTGTTCTATCTTCTCGGCCAGCTAATCGACCCTGAGGCCAGTTTCTCCCGGCAGCTCTTTGCCGCGTTTGGCATCCCAGCAGAAAACATCTCCCCTCACGCTGGGCTCGTCTTTTTTGGCATTCTCTTCAGCCCGGTCAGCCGCTTCCTCGGGGTCTTCCTTAACGCCTGGTCCCGTAAACACGAGTTTGAGGCTGACGCCTATGCCGCAGGGGCACAGCGAACCCCAGAACATCTAATTACGGCTCTGAAGAAACTTTCCGCGGACAACCTGTCAAATCTCACGCCACACAGATTCCGCGTTCTTCTTGATTATTCTCATCCCCCTGTTCTGGTCCGAATCCACACACTCCGGAAAATCCCACCCGCTTCGACCGCGTGACCAAGTCTCTTCTTACGCATCTGGGAGCAGCCCTGGCAGGAGGGCTTATCTTCCTGCTCTGCATCTCAGGCGCTTCAAAGCATGTATTCCATGAAGCCAAGGGTAGCGCTCCGCTCTCAAGTCCATTCCGTAAATCAACCCGGCAACCTGCATCAGCTTCCGAATCCAACCACTCTGCCTTGTTTCAGCAGGCTCTCAACGAGGCCCCAGAGGTCGACAGTCTTGAGGACCTCCTCGCGATCACAGGCATCAAGCTTCCCACACGGTCAGAACTTGATACCCACCTCGCCAACCAAGGTCACCCGGCCGAAGGGTATCTTGCTGCAGGAATAATTCTGCAGGACCCCAATCTCATGAGGGCCGCGATTACCCGAGAACCCTCCAACCCGCATATCCTCTTTGCCCTTGCCTCGCGTGATGACTTCTCCAACGACGATCGGATTGAATGGGCCCGGCAACTTCAGGAGGCCCAACCTGATAACTCGCTTACATCATATCTCCTTGCAGCACTCACCTGGGAAAATGAGGCCAAGAACTCAGCTCTAGAGATTCTCGGAAAAGTCGATCATCCCAAAAGGTTCCAGACCTTTACCTCCGAGTCATTGATCGCCCTCACTGAGACCCTTGCCGCGACAGGCAACGATCGTGCCGCCTCTGCATACTACGCCACCCTCGCCGTCGACTTGCCTCACCTCTCTCCGCTGCTCACCCTGAGTCGAAACCTTCAGGACTACGCAGAGCAGGCTTCTCCAGAGGAAGCCTTCATTGCGAGGCGACGCAACGCGGGCCTCGGCTCATTTCTCGCCGAGGAAAACGATATACTCTCGGGATTGGTTGGGCTTTCCATCCAAGGAAACGCCTACGCGAATCTTCCTCCTGACGCCCCCTTCCCCATCGAGAACATAAATCCTGAGACTCTCCTGCTTTCCATAGAGCGTCGCCGGAATGAGATCAGGGAACTCCCCCCCCCAACCGAAGCGCTTCGAACATCACCCGAACTGCTCGAAGGCTACACCATGCGAGCACTGGCACTTGGAGACATTGAGGCCCTTCGCTGGTTACGGTCACAAACCCCTCCTCCTACTGAATAACGGGCCGACCGTTCAGGCATCAGGCCTCTCCTCTGAGCGGCACCGCGATAGATTGACATTCCTTTTCCCATCCGGGAAAATTCCATGTATTGGGAAATCCTCGGCATTGAACAGGCTTCACCTCCTGAATGCGGCATTCATCCCCATCCAGCATTATACATTCGCTGCTCGAATCTTTATCGACGAGAGAGAGTCCCGTCCTGTTCGCCCTGATTCTGGTAAATTCCTGGACAAAATCATGTTCAGCCATTCGAAGAAAGGAGGCAATCTCCGTGATCTCCGAATCCTCTAACTCCACGTCTCCGGGCCACTTACAGCATGCTGTGCAACGCTGGCAGACGTAGTGATACCGAGGCTTATTCGACACAGGTTAGAAGAGGTTCCCACAGGAGGTTTTACTCGCCCTTTGCGGGCAGCAAAGAAGCTGATCCCGTAGAGTAATGGGCCCACAACATTATCCGGATTTGCAATTCCCAGTCGAAAGGAACCAACTTTACCGAATTGCATAAGACGGCCCCTGGACCGTGATCAGATCGTGGTAGTATTTGACCCTCGCCTGAAAGCCGCGCCACTTTCTTCCCGGCCGCCCGTTATCGAGGAGAAAATGAGGGCAGTTCTTGTGCGGCGGATTCATTCCGTGGCGGGGCCAGTGATAATGGGGGACTACCTTCGAGAGTGGAATCCCGTGCTTATACATCAAGTAAGCCGCGAGCTTGGCAGTCCGACCAATCGTTCTGCTGAGACTGTTTCCCTTATGCTCGCACATCTCGAGCCCAATCGAATACTTGTTTCCCGGCCCATTGAAATCGGCATGCCGCCCAGTAATGTTCGTTGGTAAATGCTGTACCGCCACACTCTGATCGATCGTATAGTGCCATGAGAGACTCCCTAGCTTGCTGCGTTTTAGCGCAAGTGAATGCCGCCACGGATCCGCACCCTTACTCCAGTTCTGAGTGCTATGGATGGTGATATAGCGAGGTCGCATCGAACTCTGTCCTTTGCGTCCACGAGCGCTTTTGGGAAGGTAATCCTTGTGAACCCTGACCTCCGAGAGAAGCGCCAAGGGAGCCTTGCGCGGCACTAACGCACGAACACTGACTGGTATTCCTTGCCGGGACTGTCCCGAGCCCGCTGCCGAGGAAGATCTCTCGCCACTCCTAGAAGCGGAATGAGAATAGAGCATCCCAGCTGGTCCTCCTCGATAACCACCCCCGCCTCCAAGGCTTAAACTTCTGTGAGATGAGCACCCCGTGACAAGCAGGGATGTAAGTGTAACGGCAAATATGAGTGGATTTGCGAGGAGTCTCCCCATGAGTGATTTTCAGTTATTTACAGGTTATTAACAAAATACCGAATTATTCACATTTGTGAAGATCTAAGTTGCCCAAGTCCACCCGCCCTGTCTCCCTGCCCGCGAATCAACTCAGATTCCCCAGCTCCAACAATCTCTACGCCTGCGGAGGCCCTCGCTTTCGCAAGGGACAGATGCGCCCTCGGTGAAGCGTCCAATCTAGCTGGAGGCGAAAAACCCCTCTCTATAGGCCCTATCGAGCCTCCTGCGCACGCATTTGCAACCGCTCTGGCATCTCTGAGCGTCAACTCCCATTCCAATCTCTGGGTATTGGGAGGCTCCGCTCGTCACCGAGAGCGAATATCCTCCGAGTTGGCAAGCTGGGGACTGGAGGCGACGGGCATTCCAGATCCTCCCTCCGGGCTTCTTGATTCTCAAATTCTCGACCCCGAACCCGACGCCGAGCGCCTGGCGGCCTTTCAACACCTCGGCAAACAGCGAAAAAACACCGGAACGCAAATCATTCTCGCTTCCACAAGCGCCCTGTCCCATCCGGCGCCCTCCCCCCTTCAACTTGAATCCTCTCTCCTCCACCTGAAGGCCGGACAGGAGTGCGATCCTGACGCCTTGCAGCAGCAGTTGATCTCTGCAGGTCTTGAGGAGGTATCTCAGGTCCACGCCCGTCACCAGTTTGCCAGAAGAGGAGGAATTCTTGACGTATTCCCGACTCAGGCACTCGACCCGCTACGCCTCGAGTTTTTCGATCTGCAGTTAGACTCCCTTCGTGAATTTGATCTCGATTCACAAACCTCAATACGCCGGATGAATCACGCTGAGTTGATGCTTAGCGCTCCGGCGATGGAACACAAGGTCTGTGACTGGCTTACCAACACCGATACCATCATTGCCCTTGAGGAAGGGATCAAGAATGCCAACCTAATCTTCACTGATAACCCCTCAGGAGGAGCTCTTATGTTGGAGGCATATGGCACTCCCTTTGCCCACTTCAATGCCGGCGACTTCGTGCTCCATGGAGCACAGCAAAGCACTGTATTTCATCATATCGACCAATGGCTTGCCGAGCAATGGACCATCTATATCGCCGCTGGGTCCGAGGGAGAACGTGAACGCTTTCGCGAACTGGCAGGAACTCATCTCCCAGAGAGCAACTATCGATTCCTCGACCTCTCGATTCCAGAAGGCTTCGTTCTGCGGACCACAAAAATGGCAGTTCTTTCTCTGGGAGAACTACTCGGTCGCCCCCAACCTGCCGGAGGAAACAATCGCCTCCGCCGTCTCGAGAAGGTACGTTCTCATGCTGCCGCCACCGAACTGGATCAACTCAACGAAGACGATCTCGTCGTGCATGCCGACTACGGAATCGGACGCTTTCGCGGCCTGACAGCCGGGGAAAACGGCGAAGAGGAGCTTTCCATCGAATACCGGGACGGGAGCACCCTGCATGTACCTATCGACCACTCCCATCTCATTTCCCGCTACGTCGGAGTTGGAGGTAAGGCTCCTGTCTTGAGTCGGCTAGGCGATAGTCGCTGGGGAAAAGTCCGCAAATCGGCAGAAGCCGCGATCATGGACTACGCGGCTCGGCTTCTCCGCACACATGCCGAGCGCGACTCTCAACAAGGATATAGTCACCCGCCAGACAGTCGGTGGATGTGGGAATTTGAGAACTCCTTCCCCTTTACAGAAACAGTCGATCAAGCTCAGGCAATCTCAGAAACAAAGACAGACATGGAGTCCAGCCAGCCTATGGACCGCCTCATCTGCGGCGATGTTGGCTTCGGCAAAACTGAGGTTGCCATCCGAGCTGCTTTCAAGGCTGTCACCGGCGGATCACAAGTTGCCATTCTTGTCCCAACGACCGTGCTGGCCGAACAGCATTGGCGGACATTCCGCGAGCGAATGAGCGACTTCCCCATCCGGATCGACCTACTAAGCCGCTTTAGAAAACCTAGTGAGATCTCCGACACCATCCGAGGCGTAGCAGAAGGAAGTGTGGATATCGTGATCGGCACTCACCGCCTTCTCTCCGGCGATGTCATTTTTCATAAGCTCGGACTCGCTATCGTTGACGAGGAACAAAGGTTCGGCGTTAAGCACAAGGAACAATTCAAGGAGCGGTTCCATCAGATTGACCTCCTTTCTCTCTCGGCCACCCCTATTCCGCGCACGCTCTACCTTTCCCTTATGGGCGTTCGCGACATGTCCACTATCGACACCCCTCCTCCGAATCGGATTCCGGTTCACACCTCGGTCTGCTCCTATGACGAACGCGTCATAAGGGACTGCATTCGCCGGGAACTGGAGCGTGGAGGACAGGTATTCTTTCTGCATAACCGGGTTCAGAGCATTGACATGATCCGAAAGCGCCTGCTCGAACTGGTTCCCGAAGCCCGGATCCTAATTGGCCACGGCCAAATGGCCCGGGAAGACCTCGAGGAGGTGATGCATTCATTCGTCGCGGGCAAAGCCGATGTTCTCCTTTCTACGACTATTATCGAAAGCGGGATTGATATCCCCAACGCCAATACCATCATGATAGACCGGGCAGATCGCTTCGGCCTGGCGGACCTCTATCAATTGAGAGGCAGGGTTGGACGGGCTGACAGACGAGCTTATGCCATCCTCATGCTGCCCCGAGATCAGGTTTCTACCGGTGATGCAAAAAAACGAGTCAGCGCGATCAAACAATACACTGCGTTGGGATCAGGCTTCAAAATTGCCATGCGCGATCTCGAGATCCGCGGTGCTGGTAACCTGCTTGGCACAAGGCAGTCAGGCCACATAGCCGCAGTGGGCTTCGATCTCTATTGCCAGCTCCTGAGGCAATCCGTCGAGCAGCTCAGCGGCCGCAAGGTTCGCCGAAGGGTAGATGTCATTCTTCGTGCGAGCTTCATTATCTTTTCAGAATCTCGATACGAAGAGACTGATGATCAGAAGCTTCCAGCTTTTTTCCCCGCAGAATACATCAAAGACTCCAAGGCTCGGGTGGCCGCCTACCGGGAAATGGCAAGCCTGACCTCTCTGGAAGAGCTACACGCCTTCGAATCAAGGCTCCGGGATCGTTATGGCCCGATCACTCGACCCGCGAGAAATCTTATTAAAGTCACCCGGCTTAGATTTGAGGCAACAATGGCTGACGCGGAGACCGTCGAAATCCGTGGAGATCGGCTCATGGTCCAACGTAACGGAGGATTCCTGATGGTCGATAACCGCCAGTTTCCCCGCTTGAGGTCGAAGGCTCCGAGCAGTATGCTTTCTGAGGCAATAGAGTGGTTAGAGTCCCTCAATCGACCATGAAAACTATTTTCTCCGTTATCGCCCTCCTGATCGCCCCCTTGGCAGCCGCGCCGGTGCCACTCCTCAAAACTGCGGCGACCGTAAATGGCAAGATGATCAGCACCCGGGAGGTTGAGCAGCAACTCGCCCCGACCATCTCTTCTCTGCTGGCAAAGTATCCCCGCCGCGGTGAAAAGTTCCAACAGGCTTTTGCTGAGGCGCGAGATGAAGTGCTGGAGGAGCTTATTGAGCACAAACTGGTCCTCAGCAACCTCGAAGAGCGCAAGCTTCAGATCCCCGAATACATCGTGAAACAGGATGTTGAACGATTTATCCGAATCAATTTCGACGGTAACGAGCAGGAATTCCGGAAGTATCTCCAATCGACAAGAATGACCCGACGAGAATTCGAGAAATCGCAACAGGAAAAAATTCTGGTGCAGTCCTTCAAGCGGGAGCAATTCAAGGATGTCGCACCTGCAACGGAGAGTGAGATCGCCTCACGCTTCAAGACACGCGCTACGGAATTGCGGGATCAGACCGGGGATAAAATTACATTCCGGAAAATTTACATTCCTGCGATCAATCAGGAGAACCCGGTTGCTACCCAGCAGGAACAACTCTCCCTCGCTGAAAAGCTTGCAGAAGAGGTTCGAGGCGGGGCGGACTTCGCCTCTACCGCCGAGGCTCACTCTTCGGGAGCTTTTGCTGACAAGGGTGGCCTCTGGGAAGACACCTTGCGCTCCGACCTCGAGATCGGATTTGCTGATATCATTTTCGAAGCTTCGAAAGACGACATAGTGGGGCCGCTAAAAGACAGGATCGGCTTTACCATCGTCAAGATTGTTAAAATCAGCCCGGGGCCAACTCCCGCACTCGACACAGAAATGCGAGAAAGAATGCGTAGGGAGGTCGAGATGGAAAAACGCTCGGTCCGCTATGACGAATGGATTAAGATGCTAAAACGAACCGCCATAATCCGGCGGAACATTTAAAACCTCCGGCAGGGAGGACAGAAACATCATGCATACGGCTGTTTACGCAGGGAGCTTTGACCCTCCGACCAACGGTCACCTCTGGATGATTCAACGCGGGTTGGAATTGTTTGACCGCCTGATAGTTGCCATTGGAACCAATCCCGGAAAGCAATACAGCTTCAGCATCGAGGAACGACTCAGGCTACTAAAGGCCTCGGTCCCATCCTGCGAGCGTCTTGAGATCTCTCATTTTGATAACCGCTATCTGGTAGATTACGCGAAGGAGAAGAAAGCGGCTTACATCCTACGCGGTGTCAGGACCGCTGATGACTACGAATATGAGCGAGTGATGCGCCATATCAACTCAGACCTTGCGCCAGAGATCACAACAATATTCCTGATGCCGCCCCGTGATATCGCAGAGCTTAGCTCCAGTATGATCAAGGGGTTAATCGGCCCGGAGGGGTGGGAGGATACCGTTCGGCGCTACGTGCCCGGGCCTGTGTTTGACGCGCTCTCTCCCGCAAAATATAACGCAGACGAATCAGACCGGTGAACTTCTGACCGTTTGGCGACTGCCCTCCTCACCACCTGAATCTCCTAGATCATGCAGACTCTTGCCATCGCGCTGGGCGCTTTTGTTTTCTACCTTGTCGCGTATCACACCTACGGCAGATTTCTCGCCCGGAAGATCTTCAAGCTGGACCCCAAAGCCCGGGTTCCTTCCCAGGAGATGGAGGATGGAAATGACTACGTTCCTACCAGGAAGAGCGTCATATTTGGGCATCACTTTACCAGCATTGCAGGTACTGGACCTATTGTTGGACCTGCTCTTGCTGTCATCTGGGGCTGGGTGCCGGCCCTCTTGTGGGTGCTCTTTGGGTCCATTCTTATCGGAGCGGTCCACGACTTTGGCTCACTGGTGGTTTCAATCCGAAATCGCGGCCAAACCGTGGGAGACATTGCCGGACGCGTTCTGAGCCAGCGCACGAGGCTTCTTTTTCTCTCTGTTCTCTTTCTCGCCCTCACAATCGTCCTCGCCATTTTCGGATTGGTCATTGCAGCAGTCCTAAAGCAATACCCATCCGCTATCCTTCCCTGTCTCGTTCAAATCCCCATCGCTGTGGCAATTGGAGTCTACCTCTACCGGCACGGAGTAAACCTCGTTGTTCCCTCGCTCGTAACACTGGGCATCATGTATCTCACCGTCGCTTTCGGAAACATTGGCTTCCTCGCAACAATAAACGAGACCCTTGCTTCCATGCCGACCATAGCCTGGGTGTGCATTCTTCTCGTCTACTCCTATATCGCCTCGGTTTTACCAGTCTGGGCCCTCCTTCAACCCCGGGATTTCATCAATTCGCTTCAGCTTATTTCTACTCTCGGCCTCATCGTGGCTGGCTTGATAGCGGCAGCTTTCATCGGAGGGGCTCCTCCGAATCCTGGAGCAGAGCGTCAGGCGCTGGAAATTGTGGCTCCGGCCTTTCGTTCCGCCCCAGACGGGGCCCCTTCTCTCTTTCCCTTCCTCTTTATCACGATCGCTTGTGGTGCAATCTCCGGTTTTCACTGCCTCGTTTCCTCAGGAACCTCCTCCAAGCAGCTGAAGTCAGAGTCTGATGCCCTCTTCGTAGGATACGGTTCGATGATCACCGAGGGATTCCTTGCCGTTCTTGTTATTCTTGCCTGCGTCGCAGGTCTGGGTTTGGGAGCTCAAGCTGACGGCGAGACCCTGTTCGGGAGTGCTGCGTATGATGCCCGCTACGGCTCATGGTCTGCGGCGGGCAGCCTCGCAGCCAAGATAGGCGCCTTTGTAGAGGGCTCTGCCAACTTCCTTGTCGTCTTGGGACTGAAGGCCCCGTTCGCGGTAGCCTTGATGGGAGTCTTTGTCGCCTCGTTTGCTGCCACCACCCTCGATACCGCCTGTCGTCTGCAGAGATACGTTGTGCAGGAACTGGCCTCAACCTTCACGAGTAGCAAAAAGCATCCTTCCTCGCCCTTACTTCTTCGCCCGCTCACCGTTCTCAGCAACAAGCATGGCGCCACGATCTTCGCGATTCTTCTTGCCGGAGCTCTTGCCGCCCTGCCGCCTCCCGGTCCCGAGGTCACCTGGACGCTGCAATCAGCTGGCAAGGGAGGCCTGATCCTCTGGCCTCTCTTTGGGGCGACCAATCAACTCCTGGCTGGCCTTGCCTTCCTCGTGATCACATTCTGGTTATGGCGTCGCTCTCTTCCCATCTGGTTTATCATACCCCCTACTGTCGTGATGCTCATTCTCCCCGGAATCGCGATGACGATCAAAGTCTATGAATTTTTCCAGAACTCTCAATTCCTCCTCGCAGTTCTGGGACTAGCGACTATCGCTCTGCAGCTCTGGATCATTCTGGAGGCGAAAGCAGCGTGGCCTCGTGCGCGGGGTGTAATTGAAGATCTGTCCGGATCCACCGAAACTCTTCCCGATGGCGGAAGAAGCTGCTAAGAAAGGTTCTTTTTACCACTCGCCTGAGACCTGCCACTCCTCCATCAATTCGGCAGGACAGTCATCGAGGAAGCGGGAAGGCCTCTGAATAACCTCGCCAGAGTAACTCTTGGGATTGATCTGCGGATAGGTGAGATAGAGCTCATCCTTCGCCCTCGTGATCGCCACGTAGAAAAGCCGGCGCTCTTCTTCAAGCATATACTCATCATCTGCATCAAGCACTCTCCCGTTTGGAAACATTCCATCTGTCAGGGAGATCACAAAAACAACTCTCCACTCCAGCCCCTTTGCCTGATGAACAGAGGAGAGCACAACCTGCTCGGCATCCAACTCGGCCTTACTTCCACTGGGATCCCCATCCACTGCAGACATGAGGGAGAGCTGGGCGAGGCACTCAAGGACATCGTCAAATCGATCCGCGTAACTCATCAATTCCTCGAGGTCCGAGCGTCGATGCTCATAATTATCGAACGACTCACGCATCACTTCGTCGTAGACCCCCTCGAGAACACTGAAAATCATTTCGGAAGGTCTCGCAAAACCATCCGAACTGACTAGCTCATCAAGGGTGTGCCCCAGCTGCTCCCAGTGGGATGCCGACTTCTTGGGGACCGGCAGATCTCCAAGAATATCAGAAAAAGCCGCAGGAGGATTCTCTGCCGTAGCGTGAGGGGTTGCCGCCCAGCCTTTCCATAGTTTGCTGGCACCTTTTGCTCCAATCCCGGGGAGCAGGCAGACCATCCGTTTGAAACTGACTTCATCGCGGCGATTGGTCACGAAACGCATGAAAGCAGCGACATCCTTGATATGAGCTTGCTCGAAGAAGCGCAGACCACTGGTGATCTGGAAAGGAATACCTCGATTCTTTAGCTCCATCTGAAGAGTCATGCTCTGATGATGAGCCCGGTAGAGGACTGCGATTTCCTCAAGTTCCACCCCCTCCTCCCGCAACTCGAGAATACGCTGGGCGACGAATTGAGCCTGTGAATTGGGGTCCTCCAGCGATACCAATGCCGGCATCATCGCTCCACCCTCCCGCGCTGCCTCCAGATCCTTTTCGAAGCGATGACGGTTGGCCTTGATCGCCGAATTCGAGAGCTCAAGAATTTCCGGAACACTGCGATAATTCTTCTCGATCCGGTAGACCTGCGCGTCAGGGTAACGCTCAGGAAAGCTCAAGATGTTATCCATGTCCGCCCCTCTCCACGAGTAAATCGACTGGGCGTCATCCCCTACCACCATAAGGCTCTGGCCCTCCCCCACTAAAAGATCTACCAGTTCACTTTGCACATGGTTCGTATCCTGAAACTCGTCAACCAGAACATACTGAAATCGCTTCTGGTAGAGCCCGCGTAATTCCTCGTTTTCCTGCAGAAGCTTCAGAGTCAGCACTAGAAGATCGTCAAAGTCCACAGAGTTAATCTGACGCTTCTTCACACGATAGCGCGCCTCTACCCTCGCAATCTCTTCTGCCCATTCTTCAAAATAGGGATAGCGATCTTCCAGAAGGTCCTCGAGAGCGATTCCCGTGTTTTCGATCAGGCTGAAAATAGAGATAAGCACGTCCGGCTTGGGGAAACGTCTCGCAGTAGTATCAATCTCGCACTCGGCGATCACCGTATTCATCAATGACTTCTGGTCATCCCGGTCCATAATCGAGAACGACTTTGTCAATCCGATCTCTTCCGCATGCCGCCTTAGAATCCGATTCCCAACCGAGTGGAATGTCCCACCCCACATTTCGCTCACATCCCGGGGAACCAGCGACCTGACACGCTCAAGCATCTCCTTGGAAGCTTTATTCGTGAAGGTGAGAAGCAGAATATTTCGGGGCTCGATTCCACGGTCGAGAAGATAGGCCACCCGATAAGTCAGGGTTCGGGTCTTACCAGAGCCTGCCCCTGCAATCACGAGAGCCGGACCCGGCGGCGAAGACACCGCTGCAAGCTGCTGCTCGTTAAGGTCCTCCGCAAAATCAATCCCGGACGCACCACTGGTGGTCGGACGCTCCAGAGTATATTTGCGCGCCATCGAATCAGCTTATCCCCTTTTACTGGTCCGGAAAGGCCTTTTCAGCGGAGGCATCCGCTTCCTCAAGGGACGACCCTTTATCAACTCTATCGGCAAAATGTTGGAACTTGGCGTATTCCCTCCTGATAATCGGAATCATAAAATAGACTCCGATGAGGTTCGGGATACTCATTGCAAATAAGGCAGCATCCGAGAAGTCGACCGCATTACCAACATTGGCCGAGGCTCCAGCGATAATTATAAGGCAGAAGACTGTCTTATAGGTAAGCTCCAGAGCCTGGTTCTTTCCAAAGAGATATTGCCACGCTTGAAGACCGTAATAACTCCATGTCACCAGAGTGGAAAACGCAAACAGAAGGACACAAATAAAGAGGAGATACCTGAATCCGGAGTTCACAGTTTCAAAAGCAGCCGAGGTGAGCCCGATTCCGAACGAAGAGCTGTTGTTCGCATCCCGACCGAGTTCGAAGGCCTGACCGTTCACCGTAAAGTTCGCTGTCTCACCATCGAACTGCATCGTTGTAACGATGACCAGGGAAGTCATTGAGCACACAATAACTGTATCCACGAAGGGCTCGAGGAGCGCTACCACGCCCTCCGATGCAGGCTTACGCGTCCGGGCTGCCGAATGAGCAATAGGCGCAGATCCGATTCCCGCCTCATTAGAAAAGGTAGCCCGACGCATACCCCAAATAAACGCTGCCAGAATCCCGCCCGTTACCGCAGCACGAGGCTGAAACGCCTCGGTTACGATCATGCCAATCGCTCCGGGAATCGCCTCGGCGTTCACCACAAGCACAAGGAGAGCGCTCAGAATGTAAATTACGCACATCGTAGGAACTAGTTTCGAGGTGACCTTGGCAATCGATTTAATCCCTCCAATGATTACCAGCGCTGTTACCAGCGCCATCATCAGACCGAACACCCACTGATTCGATGCGAAGAAACTATCCTCTCCGGCAACATTGATAAGTTGCTGGGTAACTTGGTTGACCTGGAAGATGTTTCCACCCCCGAACGACGCGAACACACAAAAGATCGCGAAGAACACCGCAAGGATGGCACCGACCGGACCCAGTCCACGCTCCGCCATTCCTCGCTTCAGGTAATACATGGGGCCACCCTGAACATGCCCCTCTCCGTCGATGCTCCGATATTTTACCCCAAGGGTGCACTCGGCGAACTTGGTAGCCATTCCCAGGAAACCACTGAGAAAGAGCCAGAACGCAACTCCCGGACCAGCAATGGAAATACCGATCGCGACTCCTGCGATGTTCCCAAGGCCTACCGTTCCCGAGACTGCGGTCGCGAGTGCCTGGAAGTGCGAGATATTACCGGGATCATCCGGGCCGCTGTATTTCCCCCTGACTGTTCGCAATGCTAGAGGAAAAGCTCGGATATTGATGGCCTTGAAAACCGCCGTGAAGACGATCCCTGCCGCAGCCAACCAGAGAATGACCCAGAGAACGTCATAATCCGCAATTCGGATGGAAGAAAAAATGGCTTTAACGAACCAGCCAGTTGCCTCAAGGAATCCCTCGTTAATGCGCTCGTCGACCGATTTACTTTGCTCTACCGCTGGCGTGGCTTCCTCTGGCGGTACAACCTCAGCAGCCGGAGCCAGAGAATTCGTCTCCGAGTCCTGAGCGAGAAGAATTCCATCACCGAGAAGGAGAACGGAACCGAGGAGCAGTAATTGGCGAAAGCAGCCGGGGAAGACCTTCATTTTTGAAGGCTGACAACTCCCACACTAAGGGACAAGGCCGAAGGCGAGTTTTAAGCGGTAGACCTCACAATTCTAAAAAACTTTCCGCATCGACCCCAGCAATGACCCTGCGAGGATACCGATCTCTAATGGATCCCGGAAGTAGTAGCAGACCTGTCTCTAGATGGTCTCTGGCGGATCACCCAAAAACCTCGCTCTTCGCGGTGATGGCCCTTGTCCTTACCTTCGGGGGCTATCTTTCGACGCGGTATGACCCGCCACCGATCATCGGCAGGGAGGGACCAGCAGATTCTTTTTCCGGGGAACGTGCATTCGATTCTCTCAAGAAGATCCTTCCCCACTCCAAGCCTCATCCCCTCGGGTCGGCCGCCAACAAACGACTGGGCCTTAGAATCGTTGAGGCACTGAAAGGACTTGGGCTTGATCCCATGCAAAATGACCATTGGGTCTCGAGCAGAAGCAATACAAAGGGCACGAGCCTCACGCTTGCTCGGAACCTGCTTGTCGAATTACCCTCTTCTAACCCAGATCTTCCAGCCATTCTCCTCGCCTGCCACTACGACTCCGTGGCTGCAGGTCCCGGCGCCAGTGACGACGCAGCTGCAGTGGCATCACTGATCGAAATTGCCTCCATCCTGATGAGGGAAACGCCCCTCGCGCGTCCTGTTTTCCTCCTTTTTACCGACGGAGAGGAAGCAGGCCTCGTTGGCGCCCGGGGATTCGTCCGTTTTAACGAATTCGCAGACCGGGTCGGCATTGTCATCAATCTGGAGGCCCGGGGGAGTTCCGGAGCCAGTCTCATGTTCGAAAGCTCAGAGGGAAACTCTTGGCTCGTGAAACAGATGGCTCGAGGCCTTGAGCGTCCGGTAAGCAGCTCCGCTTATGTCTCAATTTACCGCACAATGCCTAATTCCTCGGATCTTACCGTCTTTATGAAACGAGGTCTGAGCGGCCTCAACTTTGCCTTTATCGGCAACCCTAAGCATTATCATACCCCTCTCGATACCACCGGAAACCTTGACCTTGGAAGCCTACAACATCAGGGCGACCTCGCTCTTGCCATAACTCGTCAGCTCCTGCGCTCGGAGTGGACAGACCCTTCTTCCTCCAAAGACGCGGTCTACACCGATGTCGGAGCACACTTCATCCTCTCATGGCCTGCAGGACGCTCCCTCTGGTTTTCCGGAGCAATTCTTCTCTCGATTATCCTCTCCTTTCTTTCCTCAGGAAGCACCGCTCGCTGGCAGACACGGGACCTCCTCCACGGAGGAATTTGCTGGGCTCTGATCGTCTTAATTGGAGTTATGCTAGGCTGGCTCTCTGCCGCGCTCCTCCAGCATCTTGATTCTACCTCATCTCCTTGGCCGGACGGATTTCATTTCGACCTCCTCGTGCCCTCCTTCGTTGCTGCCATGTCTACCCTTGCAACTGTCGTGATCATTCGAACCGATCCAGTCGTCTTCTATTTCCTCCACGGAATCGCTCTCGCAATCGGCTCTCTGATCCTGAGTTTTATGGCCGAGGGGTTCTCATATATCCTCATAGTTCCAGCCTTCACTGCCGCCCTCGTTTCATTCCTCCTTGGTGGCCACAATCGCAAGCGACGCTCTCTCCTCCCTGCCTCCTGCCTTCTCGTAGCAGCAGCTACCTCCCTCGTCCTTGTTCCTCTCATCAAATTTCTTCCAACTGCTCTTGGAGTATTCGCTGCCCCACCGTTGATCTCCTTCCTTGTAATTGTCCTCGCCCTTCCGCTCGTCCCCCTGCTTCACCTCCTCTCAAGACGCCTTACTTCAGGTCTTTGTTTCCTCCTGCTTGTGGGGGCCGCAGGGGCCGGATACACCGCATTGCAATCTCCAAGCTTCACTCCTGAATCCCCGCAACAGATCAATCTGACCTACTTTGAGGCAGCTAGCAGGAACGATGCCCAGGTCGGAATATCATCCTGGGAGGGAGACATTCCTACCTCGCTCACCAAAGCCCTTGAACCATTCCCAAACCCTGATGAGATCCTTTATCCTTTTGGGCCTTCTCTTTTCATTGCCCCCAGGGCAAAGCTGACCAACCCTGATCTTGAGCTCTTGAAATGGGATACGAGAGAGCAGTCTCATAGCGCGCGAATTCGCCTTCGTCCAACTATCGAATCCCAGGAAATCCAGCTCAGGATTGCCAAATCAGAGGGCCTCTCCGAGGTCAATGCACTTGGCATGGATATCCCGTTGCCGGAACCGGATCTCAATGGCCAGCAGCTCCTGGTGTTCCGGGGAGTCCCGGAAGATGGCCTCGAAATGACTCTCACATGGGAGTCTCGCCCTACCCTGTCAATGTCACTTATCGGCATCACTCCGAATCTTCCTCCCCAACTCGAAACCCTACGAGTAAATCGCGATCGGATCCCGGGCTGCCCCGCACACGCCGGAGACCGCTCCATCACTCTCCGGCAGGTGACTCTAAAGTCTCCCTTATTCTGAAGAGGCCCGCGGGAACCTCTCAAGCGGCCTTCTTCTGGGCTAGCTGACAGATCATCTCTCCATCTCGGATTTCCACTTCTATCGCATCGCCCTCCTTTAAGACGCCCTCGAGAACTTGCATACTAAGCGGGTCTAGTAGGCACTTTTGAATAGCCCTCTTAAGGGGTCTTGCCCCGTAAACTGGGTCATAACCCTCATCCGCAAGAAAATTCTCGGACTCCTTGCTAATTCGCAAGCCAAGACCCTTCCGGCACAACCTTGCCTTCACCCTCTCCAGTTGTAGCCGCACAATTCTTTTCAGCTCTTCTCTTCCAAGACGGTGGAAAAGTACAGTCTCATCGACCCTGTTAAGAAACTCCGGACGGAAATGCCCGCGCAGGGCCCCCATGACTCCGGCCTCCTGCTGCTCGGGATTTCCCTCTCTAGCAAGCAATTCTCCACCAATATTTGAGGTCATGATCAGGACTGTATTACGAAAATCCACCGTTCTCCCCTGTCCGTCGGTGACTCGTCCATCATCAAGGATCTGCAGGAGAACATTAAACACCTCAGGATGGGCCTTCTCGATCTCGTCCAGCAGAACCACTGAGTAGGGATTCCTACGCACGTGTTCGCTCAACTGTCCACCCTCCTCGTAACCGACATATCCAGGAGGAGCACCAATAAGGCGGGAGACACTATGCTTCTCCATATACTCCGACATATCGATCCTCACCATGGAATCCTCCTTATCAAAAAGGAATTCCGCGAGAGCCTTGGAAAGCTCTGTTTTGCCCACCCCTGTCGATCCAAGGAACATAAAGGATCCTATAGGTCGATTCTCGTCCTGCAAGCCCGCCCGGGCACGCCGAATCGCATTGGCAACCGCTCCGATTGCATCCTCCTGACCGACAACCCGCTTACCAATACGGCTTTCCATCTCTACCAGCTTATCCCGCTCCCCTTCGCGCAGTCTGTCCACGGGAATTCCAGTCCATGAAGCTACAACCCTTGCGATATCATCTTCTGTTACCTCCTCTCGCAGGAGCTGCAGATCCGAATTTCTTGCCCCGAGGCGATCCTTTGCACTCTCCAGTTCACTCTCAGCATCGGGCAGGGATCCATAGGTTAACTCAGAGGCCCGGGCAAGATCCCCTATGCGCTTTGCCTGCTCAGCCTCTGTCTTCAGCTGATCGATGAGCTCTTGAAGACCACGCACCTCATTGATAAGAGCCCTCTCACTATTCCACTGCGCGGTCAGGATTCCGGATCTTTCCCGAAGGCTGGAAATCTCTCCTTCTACCCGCTCCAAACGCTCGAGACTTGCTGTATCTGATTCCTTTTCCAGAGCCTGCCGCTCCATCTCGAGTTGCATCAGCTGCCTCTCAACCTGGTCAAGATCTGTCGGCTTAGAATCTAGTTCAATCTTAAGCTGCGACGCGGCCTCATCAACGAGATCCACCGCCTTATCTGGAAGAAATCGGGCCGAGATATATCGATCTCCTAACTGTGCTGCTGCTACCAGCGCACAGTCCTGGATTCGCACTCCATGGTGAATTTCATAACGCTCCTTGAGCCCTCGGAGGATTGCGATCGAGTCTTCAACTGAAGGCTCCTCGACCCTGACCGGCTGAAAACGACGCTCGAGGGCCGTATCCTTTTCCACATAATTGCGATACTCAGTCGGCGTCGTTGCTCCAATTGTACGCAGCTCACCACGGGCCAGCTGGGGCTTTAGAAGGTTGGAAGCATCAACGGCTCCTTCGCTTGCTCCAGCACCAACGATTGTATGAAGCTCGTCGATAAACAGGATGATCTCACCCTGGGACTCCGTGACTTCCTTGAGGAAAGCCTTCAAGCGGTCCTCAAACTCACCTCGATACTTTGCTCCCGCAATCATGGCTCCAAGATCCATCGCAATAACCCTCTTATTCTGCATCGAGTTCGGCACATCTCCTCCTACGATGCGCCGGGCAAGCCCTTCTACGATGGCCGTCTTGCCGGTGCCTGGCTCCCCAATCAAAACGGGATTATTTTTTGTCCGCCTGGAAAGCACCTGCATCACCCTTCGCACCTCTCCATCTCTGCCAATGACAGGATCGATTTTTCCTTCTCGCGCAAGGGCGCAGAGATCAGTCCCATACTTCTCGAGAGTTTCATATTTTCCCTCAGGGTTTTCATCCGTGACGGTCTGGCTTCCCCTCACCTCTCGCAAAGAATTCTTCAAACCTTCCACAGTAGCACCTGCTCCAACAAGGAGCTCGTTTCCGGATCCAGCTACTTTCATCAGACCTAGAAGAACGTGTTCAACACTGAGAAAGTCGTCACTCATCTCCGACCGAATCTCATCAGCAAAATCCAGCGTGGCTCTGAGGTTTCTATCCAACTGTGGCTGGCCACTGACGCCCTCTACCCGCGGTTCTCCATCAAGGGCGCTGATTAGCCTTGCTTTCAGCCCTGTAATATCGACATCGGCTTTCTCGAGCAAAGAGGCTGCCAGTCCCTCTTCCTGCTGTATAAGCCCAAGGAGAACATGCTCACATTTTAACTCAGCATGGCCGGACTTGGATGCCAATCGCTGTGCTCCCTGGAGCGCCTCTTGAAGTTTGATCGTTATTTTTTCGAGACCCATGGCAGGGTTATCGCAATTCCCGGACCATCATTAACTCCCTGTATTTCAGGGGCTTGATATCGATCGAGGGACACCGTGACCCGGAAAACGGGACAGCATGTCGGGTCGATTTGTCTCATGTCACCTTACTTGCCTCCTTAGCCGTTACCAGAGATGCTTGGCTAAGATGACCCCCCGCGAGCGCCTTCTCATGATCGCACCTGGTGTGCTCTTCCTTGTCGCTTTCGGATCATTCGAAATTGGACGCCTTGCAAGCCGTAAGGAGGCCGAGCGGAAAGCCGAGGCGCAGCATGCGCAATCCCCTCGGGCATCACCTGCCGAAAGTCAGGATCTCATCGCCATCCTTCAGACCCCGGACCTGGGAAAACGTGGCTTCTCCTTTGCCCAACTCGTCGAGAGTTCGACCGGACACATAGTAGCTCCTTTCGACAAGAAAGATCCGGTATCTTCCATCATTCTCGAAGCAATCCGAGAGGCTGCTGATCACGCAATTAAAATCCATAGCAGCGAGAGCTCCGCGCTTAGAGATCTCCGCCGGATTAATGAAGGTTCAGTTTTCTTCGAGGATACTCTGCGAGAGCATATCGACGCTCACGAGGCTCTCTTCTGCTCCATTCCTCAAACCGGCAACGGAAAGGAACAACGCACTGGGTATCCAGACCTCCGTATCGAACACGTCGAGTCTGGAAGAATTACGTATCTCGACCCAAAACTCTTCGAGGACAAAAGTCGTGCCTCTACCTTGAGGAGCTTTTATTACAAGCTTGCCTCGTCATCCTCATCCAAGATCACGGAAGAGGCTCATCACCTTCTTCTTGGTTTTCCTCATGACGGAGCAGATGGGCAATGGACCTTTGTCGGATGGGAATTGCTTGACCTCAGCGCCTTGGAAGTAAGGCTGAAATCTGAGTTCCAAGCATCGAATCGCGATCTGTATTCCGGGGAATTACTGATAGAATCCTTCGCCGGCTTGGAAACGGATTAGAGGCCAGTTCCAAGAATTGTGGGAAATTCCGTGCGTGAACAGAAATAGCCAGCTACCCTCCCTTGGTGGGTTCTCATGCCTCCAGAACCAGTGGTAGCGTCGCAATGGACGACTACCTGGAACAAATCCTGCACCTCATAGAAGAGAAGGGCTATGCCAGACCGGTTGACATTTCCCAGCGCCTGAGCATTTCCCAGGCCAGCGTCACCAAGATGCTCCAGCGACTGGACTCCGAGGGGCTCGTAAAGCACGAGAAGTACCGCGGCACGGTCCTGACCCCAGAGGGAGAGCAGATCGCAAAAGCAATCATTGACCGTCACGAGCTCCTGACCGAATTTCTCAGGATTTTCGGCATCGACGAAGACACGATCTACAAGGACGTGGAGGGAATGGAGCATCATGTTTCCAGAGCAACCCTTAGCGCGCTACGGGCCGTTACAGAGACCCTGCGTGAGACTCCCGAGTTCCGGCGACAAGCCCTCAAGAGACTGAACGAATAGGTTGGTTCAGCTCGTTCAGGCATCTTCCCTGCGGCAGAGGCTCTCCCGACACATTGCATGACGCTGCATAGAATATTCTCTGGAGACAATCCTTGAGATCATCGCTAGTGCCAACCGGAGAACGCACATATCCTGAAAGCCGATGACAGCATCAGGGATCTCGCCTTCAATATTTCGCTGATGACGAACGACGAACTCTTCGGCGGCTTCCCGAACCTCTTAAACTTTTATCAGTGAGGACAGGCAAGAAGACGCCCTGATTCGCTTACAGGTGGGGCCGCGTGACCTGCACCCGTATCCATCAATAAATTTACTGGCTCCCCTCAAAATAATCCTTACGCCATCATCCTGCGTATCCTCGAGCCACCATGGTTGACAGATTGGGATTTGAGACCTCAACTAAGCGGGAAACATGACTTGGAATGAAACATTCACTCTCCTTTTTAATCGCTGTGTCGAGCTCTACCGGGCCGGCAATAGCGACTTCGAAGGATACTACAGCGCAGAAGATCTGAAATTTCTCAAAGGTATTGGCTGCAAGCCACGGGAACTATTCGACTTTATTGAAGACCATGTGGATGAAAACGCTCCTGCAGCCACCACGGCTCTTTTAATTGCCGCGGTTCGCCGTGATTACCTGCAAGTCGTTCAGAATGGCAAACTCAGTGACAAAGAAATCACAAGAGAAGCTCTGCCGACTTTCGGAGATACCCTGGGAGAAATCGCCTACCTTCCCCGGATCATAACTAAAGCTCGCGCAAAACTCCGCGGCGAACTTGATCCCGATATTATGTATTGCTGTGGCGGAGACCGCGCCTTCCTTCGTAAAAAAAGCATTCACCCTGCTGACTTTCTTCGTCACGTGTGGGCTGCTGGTGAGAATGATGAGAAGATCCTCGAGCTGATTACCTCCACATCCACAACAACACCACAGTAGGAGCCTTGGAAGAACCGAGAGTTTTTAACATCTGTTCCCATTCAGGTTTTGATTTAGCAGTTCGAATCACCACTGTTCAGACCCAGAGTTGGGCATGTCCAAATATGATGGAGAGGAGATCTTGGTTGTTCCGCGTAGCCTTTTAGATGATCTGGGAGCCTTTCAAGGCCTGACCACTGAAACGGATCACTATATCCCCACCCTTCTGGACCCGTCTAACAACTTCTTTATGGATCGAGAAGCCGCGGAGGATGACCCCGGCTTCAAACAGATTATCCCATACTCCATCTTCCGGTTCGGGAATCATTACCTCCATTATGTCCGTGGAAAATCTGGCGGAGAGAGCAGACTCCATGCTCAGGGATCACTCGGGATTGGGGGACACATCAATCCAGTCGACGAGAGGAGCGACCCCTTGGGTCATGCCACCTACATCGCTGGGGTGGCACGAGAAATCGATGAAGAGATCGCTCTCCCCGCTCGTCCTCAGCAAAGGATTGTCGCTCTTCTAAATGACGACAGCAACCCCGTAGGTCGTGTGCATCTCGGAGTTGTCCACCTTTTCGAGCTCGAAAGCATGGAGGCTCAGGCTCGTGAAGATGCCCTCTGCGACCTCCAATTTAAGAGCACCGAAGAGCTTCAGGGGCCACTCTACGACCTGCTTGAGTCATGGTCACGCTTTTGCGTGGATGCCTTGGATAAATTCTAAAGGCTTACTGCGGGTCAGCTTGCAGCTAGCCGGAGTATGAGGACTCCACTCGATGGGCAACATCCCGGTAGCCGTAGTCCACCTCGTAGATCTGCTTGAAACAATTGAGCGCATCGTCCTTGCTGGACACCTTATCGTGGATCAAGCCGAGTTCGTAGAGAACCTCCTTCTTGGTCTTATCCATCACGGTGAGCTCTGAATTAGCATCCGTCAGCTGCTTGATTGCCATATCGCTCATTCCTTTGGCGTCAAACGTCCGCCCAAGGAGCAAAAGCACTCTGGTTCGAATATGAGGGTTTCGGGTCGCTTGCTGGAGATGGGGAATCGCCTCACTGTATTCGCCTGCATGATAGAGGGCCTGACCCAGATCATAGCGTAATTGCGGATCCGTTGGATTCTGCTCCACCCGCTTCCGACGCTCATCCACCTGCGCAACTGCCCGGGTCTGCTGATAGTCCTCAAGGGCCGCCTGAGCCTCTTCATCATCGGGATTTTCCTCAACACGGGATTCCAATACTCGAATCTCTTCCTCCCCTGCCCGGTCCTTCATGTTATTGGACTTCATTTTAAGGGCCGCATCCCCCGCTGAAAGCGTATGAGCCCACTCATACATCTGCTGAGCCATGGCCCAATCCTCCGACTGCTCGTAGATGGCGGCTAGCTGCTTGACCACTTCGAAATTGTTAACGTCCTCATTGTATTGTTGGACCAGCTGATCGCGCTTTTCCTCAAGTTGATCCTGAGTCATCGCTGCCCGGGAAGCCTTCTCGAGGGCCAGCGTTTCCTTGTCATCCTTCTTCACCAGGGCGCCCGAAGCATCCTGACTACGCGCCATCGAGGCCCGCGCTGTCATATCTTTTTCACCCTTGACCGCATCCGTGTCAGTTGGATCGGCCTTAACAATATCCTTGTAAACTGCGGCAGCCTCCTCGGGCATGTTCCGCGCCTCATAGAACGTCGCAAGTTTATGCAGGAGTTTCGTATTGTCCGGAGTTGCGCGCCGGATTGTCTCGAGTGCGAAGGCCGCGGTATCCAGCATGTTTAGGCTAAAGGAGACATCATGAAGCAATTCGTTCAGACCTGCATTGTAGGGATCCTTCTCCAACTCCTTCTCGATGTCATCTATCACACCCGCGGGATCCTTCTTGGCCCTCCCCTTCAACTTCCCGGCTCCACCCCCACCGAAAAGACCCTTTTTCTTGGGAGGCCCCGCGATCTTCATCTCCGCCGCACGAAGCTTTTTCCGACCGTCGACAAAACCTGGCTCCGCCTTCAGGACGGACAAAAGGAGCTTCACGGCATAGCCCAAATTATTTTGCTCGATAGCTGCATCTGCCTTGAGCACAAGGTCTCCAAGGTTCTTGGGAAGGTCCGCTACTGAAATTTCAACAGGACTCGATTCTTGGGAGGGTTGGTCGGCCATGGAAGTGGGATTTTGCTGGGGGCGCTAATGAAGCGATTCCGGGCCCTCATGGCAAGCGCCTCCTGCGAGATGGCGGAATAACCATCCACAAAGGGCTAAACACAACTATCTAGGGCCTGCCCTAGCGTCCACTTTTCTTGCGCATGGCCCGATGCACAGGGGATGTCATCATGGAGCCCGGGGCAACCTTCTTTTGCTCAGCCTCTTCGTCAGGCGCCAGTGCGCCCCGAGGCGGCAGAACTCCCTTCTGAACCGAGGCACGGGCCCGTGGGGAAACCCTGCTATCAGAATCAAAAGCCTTCTGATACGCAGCAACCTCGGACGGATCGGTGAGAATTGACGGGTGGATTAGAATCACGAGCTCTTCTCGGAGAATATCCTTACTGCTCACTCCCAGAAGCTTATTCAGGATCGGGATTGAACTGAGGAAAGGAACTCCTGATCCGCTTCGGGTATCCGACTCAGTAATGAGTCCTCCAAGAACGATGGTAGAGCGATTGGGCACCGTGACTCTCGTGGAAATTTCATCCGTATCAATATCCGGAACCTCTCCAAATCCCTGGATCGCCCGATTTTCCCCGATGTTGTCCCTGACGAGAGAAATCTCGAGGGTTACCTCATCTGGGGAGTTCACCAACGGCCGAACTTCTAGCTCAAGAACAATATCGCGGAACTCCACGTTCGTCGAAAATCCGGTCTGGGTTCCGCCTTGGAATGTACTGGTTGGAACCGCAATCCGTGAACCAGAACTGATCCTGGCCACCCCATTGTTCGTAGTGAAAATGGTTGGCCGTGAGATCGCCGTGAAGTTCCTGTTGCTCTCTAGTGCATTCACAAAAACCCCGAAGTTGTCTCCGATCACAGCATAAGCTGAGAGCCCTCCTGCGGCGGCCCCCGGAGCACCAAGAAGCGAGTTGAAGTCGAGAAGGGTATTCGGGTCAATCACAGAGGGAACCCCATTTCTATTCTGTAAAGCGCCTCTGAAATCACTGTCGCCGGTCAGTAGCCGGCCAAGGTCGACTCCAAAGCTGCGATCTTTACCAAGGTCATAGCGCGCGAAGACGGCCGTGATTGCTACCTGCTCTGATGGCTGATCCAGCTCATCGACGAGACTCTGCACGATCTCGATATGGTGCGGAGGACCATTCACCACGATGCTGTTAGAAATGTTATCTCCAACCAGCAAAGTCTTGCCGATGAGAATTGATTCCGGAGCAGTCTGAATATCCTGTTGAGCGAGTTGAGCACGCGAACCTCCCCCGGTTCCTCCAGTCCCAGCGTTGGAGCGGCCCGTGGCATTGGTCCCGGTGGTCCGACGACTGCTTGCTCCACTGTTCCGACCAGTTGTGCTGGCAGAGCTACGAGAGCTTCCTCCCGCGCCTCCAACCGCGCTTTCCAAGGTCCGCTCAAGCGCATCAGCAGCCACTGGAATAAACTCCGTGACAGGTAGATAACGGAGCTTCTTACGCAGGAAATTCCGCTTTGAGCTGGGGGCATCAAAGTCAGCGATCAAGCCCTCCACGAAGAGGATATCCACCGGTCTCCCCATCAGGAAGATACGACTGGTTCTTGGCTGAGCAATGATGTTGATGGGGGTGTCTTCCCCGGCTGAGGAGGATGCTCCCGGGGTATTAGCTCTGGCAGCCGCTGCTGCCGCAGCTGCGGCATTTGGTGCTGGCGGCGCAGCTGGATTCGCTGCGGTGTTCGTAGTTCTTCGAACCCCTGCGGTAGTACTATTGTTCTGGCGCTGGCTATTGAAAATCTCATTCAACCTTGCAGCAAGATCCTCCACATCAGCAAAGGTCACTTCCACGAATTTTGTTCCCACCTGCGCCGAGGGGACATCAATCCGGTCCTTCAATTCCACCAGCATTCGAACGAGCGGGAGGTTACCGGAGATCACAACAGATCCGGCATTCGGAATAGCCGCGACGGTTCCCGCCGACCCAAACTGCTGAACAACCGACTGGAACGCCCGAAGCGCGTCATCGGGCTTGAGATACGTCAGAGCCATCACGTAGGTAACGAAACCATCAGCAGATACTTTTCCTTCCAGTTGATCAATGTCGTCACCGACAGGAGGGCCAAGGGGTTTGGGACCACTGGTCTGCGAGTTAGAGAGCACAAGCTTTACGAAGCTTGGATCATCATCATCAGGAACGATCTCAAGCCCTTCCATTACAAGCCTCTTCTCGATCACCATCGCAGCCTCAGCGTAGGTCATCTGCCCGGGCACAATAAAGGACACCTCCGCTGCCGATGCTTCCTGGCTGACCAGAACCTTCTTGCCCGTGTATGTGAAATATAGATCTGCAATATCCTGACCGTTCAGGTTGGCTGCATTAAGCTGAGCAGGCTGGTTTGGATCTGGTGCATTTGAGATGGCCGCTTTGGCCTCTCCGGGCACAGGGTCCTGAGGGTCCGGATTGATCGGGTTCTCACCCGGAGCGGGAGGAACCAGGCCTGGCAACGCGGGAGCGGGAACCGGAGCAGGAGGAACAACCGGGTTTTCTACGGGAGCGGCTGGATTCTCAACCGGAGCAACCGGGGCAGGAGGAGCCACTGGTGGCTCAGCTGCCGGAGCTGGAGGCGCAGGAGGATTCTGGGGTGCCGGAGGATCATTTTCCTGCGCCACCAATGGCGGCACCAGGGCGAACAGGAGGGAGAATGCAATTATTAATCTCATTATGATGCTGGGTAAAAACTATCTGTCCTCTAACGACTGGGAGGACTTGGGATGCGTCGAACACGCGGATTCCCTCCTGAGGAGGGACTGGTCGGACGTTTGGAAGGGGTTGCGGTCCGCTGAGGAGTGGATGGCCGCTGACTGGGTTTGACTGAGGGCTTCTTGCCCGCTGGAGCCTTTGGAGTTGCCTTTTTGAGTACTATAAACTTCTCGTCATACTCTACCGCTCCAATCTTCCCGCTCCGGCTCTTAATCTCGACCCGCGTATCCATGTAGGACAATCCACGGTCCACCTTTACGACCTCGAATCCTTCTTCGTTCTCCTCATCTGGATGCAACCGGATCCGCTTGTCTCGCTCCTTCTTATTGATCAAGACCACAAACCAGCCTCCCTCTACTTCGCATGCCCCCGCGAGAGTGTATTCTTCCAGAGGGTTTTTTTCTTCAACCTCTACTACTTCCTTGAGCGGGGGTATCGTGAAAGCCGACTTCGTCCAGAGTTCGCTGTAGCGCCCAAGAGGCTGCTTTTTAGGAACCTGAGCCTCAAGGGGCAGGGAAAGGAGCAGCCCCGCCGCAAGGAAGAGGACCAGTCGTGGTCTTGGGAGATTAATCATGGTTTAAATCTTTAGGTTGAACCTTCTTCGCTACCATTCTGGCTCTCCCACTTTTCCTTCGGGAGGAACCATTGCTCGAGAGTAACACGGCAGTCTACCTGGGTATCATCGTCCTTTTTTGGGTTGATACTAAGGGTCGTAGCGGCACGCAGGTCGGAAGGAGCATTCAATCGATCGATCCACTGGAACAGGACCTGCTCCCTCCCACTCACCTCGATCTCGACCCGGGCCCGATGGAATTCCAATTGGGGATCCTCCAGCGCCGGCAGAGGCTTTACCCTCTTCACTGTGAGCCCCCTGCGTTGTGCCTCCCGGTTTGCCAATCCCTCCAGGTCGGTAAGGGCCTGCTGTGAGCTCTTAATCACCTTCTGCTCACTGCGCTCGAGCCAATCCATCTCTGCTCGCTGAGAGTCCTGAATCTTTAGCATTTCAAGTGCAGTCTGCCTATTGCTCGTGAACTCCTCCTTGCTCTTCTCCGCCTCTTCTTTCTGCGGCAAATAATACAGCTTATAGGCACCCACATTGATGAGCCCAAACACGAGGACAGCTACCACGATCAACAGTTTTTTCTCCCGTTCATTCATTACTACAGCCCTTCAGAATTTGACACCGCGGCCCCCCACTGGAAGGCCCATTTATCACCCTTCTGTTGCGCAGAAGGCATGTTCCACTGAAACTCAATCAACCCTCTGGCTCCCTGCAAGGCCTCATCGAACGCGTTTGCCTGACCCAGCTCATCGGTTTTCCCCTGAAGGCGAATATCCAGAATCCGCTGGAGTTGCCCATCACCATCAACGGTTACCTGATTAGTAATGTCAGCCCGATCCAGACGCACTCCCTCCTCTCCCCGCCGTGCTCGGATACAGTGGTAGAGCAATTCCACAGTGCTATACTCCTGCTCAAGCACCGGACTCAGCTCCTGCCACTTCCTGAGATGACGCTCCCCTCTCTCAAAGACGTTAGCATATGGAGCGTAGTTGTTCTCCGCCTTCTGAGCCGCCGCCTTTTCTCTCGATAAGCTCACGAAAGAGAACCCAATCAAAATGATATACACCAGCGCCGCAATTCCTGAACCCAGCAGGACCTGCTGCTTTTTACGCTTCGCGACCCGATCCGCACGGACATCGGCAGGAAGCAACTGACTGGACCGACTTGGTAGCTCTGGAGCGGGTTTGGACTCCACGCTTGCGGGACCTTGCAGGCCCACACCTTCACCGAGGGATTGAAGCTCATCAGCTGTCGGCGAGGGTTCTCCCTCTCCTACCCAGACGATACAATTCCGGGGTAGGGTTCCTATCAGGCCCTGTAACTCCATCTGCATCATCGCGAGACGAATTTCCCGGCCCGCATCTTCACTCAGCTGATTGATTGCCAAGGCTTCATACTCAAGAGGCTGGCCCTCCACAGAAAGCGCAAAGACCCACCGTCCCAGCTCCTTCCAAACCACCAACCCAGTAGACGGCATGGGCAGACAACGGGATGAGATATCGAAATTCTGTGGCGCCCGGCGGGGCAGGTCTCCCTCGAAGGGAGGAGCAAGGACGACCGGAACAGCAAGAGTTTCTTCTCCCCGCGTGGCGACCTTAAACACATCGCTGAGGACTCCTGCGTCGAGACCAGGGCGTGCTCCCATTCTTTCAAGATGAGTTTCCGCGAGATCGCTGAGCAATGCATCATCAGTAGTGGAAGCCCGAAATGGCAATGCGGAGACATCGCGAACTGGAAATGCCATCGTCAGATTCCCTGCCGGAACTCCAATTACATCGAGCACCCGAATCTCTTCGGAGCGCTCGTGAAGGCTGAATCCAGTCCCGCCCACTTCTGCAGTCCAGACCTCCCATCCCTCAGAACCGGGCATGAGGAGAACCTTCTCACCTTTCTTTTTAGCCTTTGAGCTCATGGCACCTGTTCCACTTTTCTCTCGAGGATTGACGGACGACCCGTCCTATTTCTCACAATCAGAGTAATTCGGCGTTTGATCTGCGATCCGCCCAATCCAGACCAGCCCGTCGACTCGATCCGGGTAGTTGGGTCGTTGGCTGTAAGACGGGGCTCGACGATCATCCGCTGAATGTCCGGAACCCCTAGCAAATCGAGGACCTCTCTGCTATTACTAAAAGGCTGGTCGTCCTCTGTCCCTCGAATCATGTCCGGCCCGAGGACCCGATCCCGAATCGATGTCGCATCATCGATGGACACCTCCGCGGCTCGGGCCAGCTTTTCCGGGTCCGCCTCGTTGACGTCCAGGCCTCCGCTGCTCCAGATCGTGAACCAATCCCTCCATCCGGGATAAATGCGCTCCAAGTCCTCCATTCCTCGCACCAATCGCATCTCATCAAGGGAGTAAAACGGTCGGTTATAGGGCCTGTTCAGGAAGCCTTCGCCTTCGTAGAAAGGAAATTCTGCCCCATTGAGCTCTTCGAGCTCATTCTCATCCACCCAGTCCACAAGGGCGTCCACCACCTCCTGAGCGAAATCATCTTCCGCGCCCCATTCTACGAACATCTCACGGAGAAGGGCCTTATCCGGATCGGCTCCGTCTCCCCGGTTCATCAGCAGCGAATTGATATTAAAGCGGGATCCTTCCGACTCGATGGTGGCAGTAAACCCAACGTCTCCAGGAAACCGCTGCTCCAGCAAAAGGTAATCAGAGCGTTCAACAACCGGGTTACAGGCGACTGAAACGCCCATCTCAGCCATCTGACTGGCCCTCGTCCCTTCGACTTGGCCTGATACCAGCCGATCCTCGTAATCAAGCAACTGGATAGCGGTAAAGATATAGAGGGCCATCACGCTAATCAGCCAGAAGACAGCAACCATAGTACTCCCTCTTCTCCCTCCATGCGCCGCAGCAGAGACCACCTTTTTCGGCGTCTTCCCTTGCACATCTAAAAATCCAACTTTCATCGTCCTGAGCCTCCCGGGTTCGGCGGAGCAGCACGGCTCCCACTTCCACGACTCGGAGGAGTGGAACGTGTCGGAGCTCCTCTATCACTGCCTCTGCTGCTGCCTCGGCTATCACGCCTGTCCCCACCTTCTCTCCCACGTCCAGCGTCGCGACCGGAGGGATTTCTGCCAGAGTTTCCACCCCCACTCTGTGGCGCCGCACGGCGCTGCGACCTGACCACGCTCTCTGGATTCAACTTGGGCGGAAGCCAGAAATGATGAACGATTTCATCGGAATTCTCATCGAATTTCACCCTCAGCTCCATCTGGATGGGCAATCGCCCACGAACATCCCACGTTTCCGTGTATCCCTGTGCATCGTCCCCCAATGCCCGTCCATCTCTCGCCCACCACTCAAAGAAGAAGACATCCTTCAGCAGCGTGATTTCAGCTACGGGTTCAGCATTCACATTCGCCGTGGAGTCGCTATCATCTAGAATAGCCTCCTCGTAGTAGCGCAGGACGACATCAAGGTCCCCGCTTCTTGTTGGGATAGTCGATAGCTGAACAGCCTCTGCCGATATGGCCTGGCCTGACCAAGAGAAGGAGGTCGGCACATTCTGGAACGTGAGGTCACTCAGGAAATGTGAGCCAGCGTCCTGCCTCTCAAGCTCGACCTCGGCGTTCCCTGGTAACTGGCTGAAATTGCGATCAAGAAAGTTGATAAGCGCCTCCTGGGTCATGTGCTCACGACCATCATCCGCCATCTCATTCGACATCTGCAGAGCGCCATCGACGATCCACATGATCGAAACGAGAAGGATTCCAGCAATTGCGAGAGCAAGTACGGCTTCGAGAAGTAGGATCCCCCGCCGTCCTCGCCGCCTCATTCCTCGAGAGTAATTATTGCTGGTAGAGTCTCGCATAACGCCACGTTTCGGCAGTTCTCTCATGGTAGATCAGATCTTCATACCAGGTACCAATTACCTGCACATGAAACATCTGCTGCATGACCCGTCCCTTCTCCGTCGTAATCCGCTGTTCTTCCACCACGTCCTCCAGCGGCTGAATAATCACCTGAATCTCCAAATCGGTCTTCTCCTCTAGGGGGTAGCTCTCTTCCATCTCCTCGATCTCCGGCAGGGTGGCATACTTCATCAGCTCGCTCTGCAGGATACGCCCCATTTTGGCATCACGCCGCATCTCGCGCAGGATCTCGGCAATATCGTTGAGCGCTACCATGTAAGAAACTCCCACCATGGAAAAAACCGTGAGGGCAATCATGACCTCCATCAGGATGAACCCCTTACGCCTCCGCGCTCTGAAATCGCCTTTCTTCATTGAACGATGACCGCCTCCTCTTCATCAACCCGAGCAGTCAGCGGATTCATGTGCATGATAATATAGCTGTCCTCTCGCGCTACCCGGATCGAAACCGGCTCGCACAATCCAGTGCTCTGGAACTGCCAGACGATCGATTCCCCCTCCTCGGGCTCAATCCATGCATCATCCTGCGTTCCCCACCGGCGCAGCGCGATTACTGCTTCGCCAGCCTCTAGAGTATCGTAGACTTCCTCATTGGACTCACTAAACTCCTCATCCTCGGTCAACCCTGAGGCGCCAATCTGGTCCTCCGGCTCCTGCCTGCGCACATCAGCCCCAGCCAGCACGACTTTATCGCGCTCGATCCGAATCCAAAATGGCTTCTGGTGAAGCACCGACATCGCATGACCGCGCGAAGACATGGCCTCAATCCTGATGCTTGCCTTCCTGAGCAACTCCTTGTCGTTGGAGGCAAACTGGTAGGCCAGACCCACCCCAATCACAATCAGGACGATCACCATCGCAAGGATGGTTTCCAAGAGGGTCATTCCCCTCTGTCGCCCAGCACGCGAGGTCAATCTACTCCTGATCCTGACTACTGAGGTCATCATCCGTGCCTGCTTCGCCGTCTTTCCCTTTCGAAATCACTTCTGGGTAGCTCCGGTCCTTGCTCCCTGGATACTTGTAGACGAATTCCTGATCCCAGCCGTCCTTGGGCAAACTCTTGAAGGTGGCCTCCCAGCTTCTTGGTTCTGGAGCGCTGGTCGGCTTCTCAACTAGCGCGTTCACACCCTGGGACTCCGAAGGATAATGGCCAGCCCTGTGTCTGTACATTGTGAGCGCACTATTAATCCGCTGCAGCTTACTCTTGGTCTGCACTTCACGTCCAAATCCGGTGAAGCCCCCACTGAGTCCAATCGCTGCCCCAAGGATCAAGCCAATGATCCCCAAGACAATGACCATCTCAAGAAGGGTAAATCCCTGCGAACCTGTGGCGTGACTCCTATGCTGATGCTTACACTTCACTTTCATTAAATGGATGTGGCTTTCGGGGGGTAACTTACAGGGATCATAGTCCCTTTCGACTGAAAAATTCCGTGGAATCACTAGTTTTCTCATGTGTCTAGAAGGATGAGAGACTAGCTTCCTTGGGTCTCTATGCGGTGAACTTACTCCATTTCCGCAAATTTCGCTGTTTTTTGCCCTCTAACCTCCCCGTTACTACCCGGTTCGTTTAGTGAACAAGCCGGGCGAAGTGAGCAGGCCTAACCGGCATCGCGGCCAGCTACCTCCTCAACCCAGCAACTTCCCCGGCCTCCTTCGAGGGCAACCAGGAGCGGTGTGACATCTTCACCTGTTTGTATTCAGCCCGGCTCGCCAGATTTAACCACTCATGAGGGTCCACCTCATGATCATACAATTCCTCAGATCCGTCCGCATAACGGATATACCGCCAACGCTCACTACGCACTGCATGATTCCCTCGTCCGTAGGTCATTACCGCAGGATGCTTCCATTCACTGTCCGCATCGCGAAGCAAGGGCACCGCACTTCTTCCATCACACTTCTCCTCAGGAAGCCCGCACAGCTCCAGGAGAGTCGGATAGATTACCGACAGATCCACAGGGCGCACGCAGCGCACCCCTTCGCCGGTTACTCCCGGAGCAACCACGATGAAAGGAACATGATTACTCTTTTCCCAGAGAGCAAACTTCTCAATATGATCCTTCTCTCCAAGATGAAACCCGTGATCAGACCATAACACCACGATAGTGCGGTCACGTCGCGGACTGGCATCGAGGGCATCAAGCACCCGTCCCAATTGGGCGTCCGCGAAGGAGCAGCAGGCGGCATAGGCTTGAACAAAGCGCTCGAAAGACCCCGGCAGTCGACGATCGAGTTTTGTCATGCCTGTCCAGAACCACTTCGTCCTTCCCATGAGCATCTGCGCTCCGCGAGGAAGATCGTTCCAGTCGTCGGCACGGCGCGGTGGAAGGCCAATCTTTCTGGCATCCACAAAATACCGCCTTGGCGCAAAGAACGGCGAGTGCGGCTTAAAGATGCCACAAGCGAGAAAGAGAGGCTTATCCTTCACTGGAGACTGTAACGCCTTGATACAGTAGTCCGCAGTGCGGAAGTCGATCGTCTTTCTCTCATCGGGAGGCCACACTCCCCAGTCCGTATTCCGGGAGCCATATTCCGGACCTTGGTTGAGTTTCTTAGGCGGCATATTCTGGGGTGCCATCATCTGAAAATCGTCAAAGGAATCCTCATCGTGGAAACCTTCAGCCTTATGATGGAAGATTTTACCCGCTCCCCGAACCGAATACCCTGCGGCCCGGAACTGCTGCATGATGGTTCGCCGTTTCGGCAGGGCCTTGCGCCAATCGCTGTTATTGGCGTAGACGCCGGAGGTTGAAGGGCGCAACCCGGTCAAAAGGGCGCTCCGAGATGGATTGCAAGCAGGGGAAATACAGTAAGCCCGCGTGAAGAGCATACCTCGGGCCGCCAAGCGCTCGAGATTAGGGGTCTTGATCGGAGCCTCCGGATCTAGCAACGAGATCCAATCATTCATGTCATCGATCGCGATGAAGAGAACGTCCGGTCTGGGCTTCGCCTCCCCAGTCATGACCAGGATCAGCGCCATGCAAAGCGCCACCAAGAAATGGACTCCGCGTCTTACCCTTTTCCAGAAGGACTCGCCGCCACTTACATGCTGACCCTCTCTCATTGGCCGGTGTATTGCGGATTAGTCTCCATTGCCTGTGCCCCTACCTCCTTCTTCCACTCTTGTAATCTTACATTCAATTCGCTGACGAGACTCTTCTGCTCTTCTGCCTTGTTTACCTTTTCCCCCGGATCACCTTCAAGGTCATACAATTCAAACTCATCCCGCTCGAGAAACTCGATTAATTTCCACTTACCCTTTCTCACTATGGATACCGGCGCACTCTGGGGGTGCCTGTTGTAATGTGGATAGTGCCAAAAAAGCGCGTCCCGCCTGACATCCCCATGACCCTTGATAACCGGAGCAAGACTCACTCCGTCGACGTGCTGGTAAGGGCGGGAAGACAACCCCGCCATTTCCAGAACAGTCGGATAGATATCATTCGTAATGGTGGGCACAGAAGAGGTTCGCCCTCTCCCCTTCACCCCAGCCCCCGCCACAATCAAGGGGATCCGGATACCTCCCTCATAATGCGACCCCTTATTGGCCCTTAGCGGGTCATGCTTTGTTGCGCCGGCAAACCCTCCATTGTCCGAAGTGAAGATCACCAGAGTTTCCTTATCCAGATTCAGCTCTTCCAGTTTTTTTAACACTCGCCCCACACTTTCATCTACGCTCGCTACCATGGCTGCATAGACTGGACTTCCCTGACGCTCCGCATTGGGCACCGTGTTGAAACGGGCGATCATATCTCGTTTTGCCTGCAGGGGAGTATGTACTGCGTAGTAGGGAAAATAGAGAAAGAACGGCTTGTCCCTGCTCTTCTCGATCAAGCTCAGGGCCTCTGAGGTAAGGCGGTCTGTCAAGTATTCCCCCTCCTCTCCATCCGGCAGAGTCACTTTCTGCACCCTTTGCCCGGTGGTCGGAATTTTCCAGCTCCCCTTGTAGGGGTAGAAATAGTGTCCGGGGGCACCATGCTCACTGCCCCCCACATTGACGTCGAATCCGTGGTGAGCAGGCAGCGAGAAAGGAGGTCCTCCAAGGTGCCATTTACCCACATGCAAAGTCCGGTAACCAGCATCCCTGAGAGACTCCGCAAGCGTCACCTCTTCCAACGGGAGGCTCCGCAAAAAGCGCCCTTCCTTCATGCGGTGTCCACTGGCGCTCCAGCGACCCGCGGGCAACCACTGAGTCATCAGGTTCCGCGCCGGATACTTTCCGGTCAGGATACTCGCACGCGTGGGCGTGCACACCGCACAAGCCGCATAGGCGTTGGTGAAACGAATTCCGCTGGCTGCCAAGCGGTCAATATGAGGTGTCTTGTAGTAGTGACTGCCCTGACATCCCAGATCCATCCACCCAAGATCATCCACCAGAAAAAGGACCACATTAGAGCGCGCCTCCAAGCTCTCGGCCCACTGGGTCAGCAGGCAAATGATTACAGTAAGAGCAGAGCGGGACATCACGAACCAGCCTGCATGGTTACAGCTCTCTTTCCATCCCAAATAGGACTCTCTCCTCATCTACCACTCATCTAGGAGTCTCGAACAATACCACTGCATCCGTGGGAGATGAAACGGCCCCTTGAAATGATTCCCCTTTGCGGTGTTTGAAATACTCCCATCACGATGGGCGTAACCGAACCACTCCCCATGCTCCCCATCGGCAAAGGTCCGGTAGGAGTAGTCATGTATGAGACGGTGCCATTCCGCGTAGCGATCCTCCCCGGTCATTCGGTAGGCCAGCAGGGTCGCTGTAATCGCCTCACAGTGCGGCCACCAGAACTTCATATCATGCCAGTATTCCTGGACTGGTTTCCCATCGACATCAACAAAGTGGAAAAGCCCTCCGCGTTCCTCGTCCCATCCCCGCTTCCACATGTAATCAAGCATCCGGCACCCGAGCGCTGTGAGCTCTTCGTCGCCTTCCCGCCGCTTCGCCTCGTGCAGAATGAACCATGCCGCCTCGATGGCATGCCCGGGATTAAGTACTCGCCCGTCTACGTGGTTATTCAATGAACCATCCGATCCAATCTGCTCGAAAACACATTTTCTATCGTCGTCCACGAACAGGCGGATCTCCCCGATGAACTCATCGATCACTTCCTCCGCAAGCTCGTCGCCCACGGTCTCAATAAGTTGCTGGGCGACATGCAGGAAAATCATCGGGACCCCAATTGACCGGCTCGGACGCTCCTCCATCCACTTTGCCTCCCCGGTTGGCAGACGACCCTCAATATACTCCAGGCACAGGCGAAACAACTGCCGCGCCTGCTCTGCCGACTCTTCGCAACCCGCGGCCGCTCCATAGGAGGCGAGAGCCATCACCGCAAAGGCCTCGGAAAAAAAGTAACGCCTTTTACGGAGCGGCTTTCCCTCCCGGTTAACCAGAAAAAACATTCGGTCATCCTCGTCAAAACAATGATCCCGCAGGAAATCGACCCCGCTCCGTGCTGCCTCAATCCATTCCTGTCGCGGCTCCACCGTCCGATGTAGTGTAGACAGTAGCCAGGAAAAACGCCCTTGAAACCAGACCGGCTTATCGTCATCGAGCAGGGCACCGTCGCGTTCCCGCATAGTCAGATAGCCTCCGTGCTCCTCATCGAGAACCCGCGGCAACCAGAACGGCAAGGTGTTATTCAGCAGGCCCGCCCGGTAAAACGAAGCGAGCTCACCAAGCTCCTCCTTTTGATAGCCCTTCATCAATCCCTCAAATCATGGGTCGTCGGTAAAGCTCTCCGCAATCTAAGTTTGGGGCTTTCCATGGACGGACAACTCCTCGCCCTGCTCGGTGCCTCCTCCCGTGGCAAGACTGACGAGATAGCCCACCACCAGACAGGAGGTGAACCCGATAAAGCCATTCAGGATTCCGGTGACAGGGAATCCTCCAAACTTGATGATGGCTACGGTGGCTATTCCAACCACTGCCCCCACCATCGCTCCCTTTCCATTCCCGCGCTTGGTGAAGATTCCCAGCGCAAACAACCCGCCCAGGGACCCGCTGGCCAAACCGATAATTGACATGAACGCCTTAAAGGCATTTTCGATATTCGCGAGTGCCACGAGCGCCGCCCCACCAATGCCCAGGATTCCAACGACGACAACAACCCACTTCGCGGCATTAAGGTAATCCTTATCCGTAGCCTTCGGCCGAAGCAGGCGACTATCTACATCCTTGGTCCACGCTGTGGCAATACTGTTCAGCGAACTGGAGATCGAGGACTGGGAAGCAGCGAAGACTGCTGCGATAATGAGTCCGGCCACTCCTACCGGGAGCTGCTGCATAATGAAGAATGGAAGAATCCCATCTGACTTTGCCATTGCCGGATTCAGCAGTTCCGGCTGTGTCTTGTAGAAGGCGTACAGCGCAGTCCCGAGCAGAAAAAAGACAATAGAAAAGCAGACCGACATCCACATCGTAGTCCAGAGCGACTTGCGAGCCCCACCAATATCCTTGGTTGTCACATAGCGCTGCACGACGTCCTGCCCGGATGTATACTGGTTCAGAGAATTAAAACCAAAGGCGAGAAATATGATGATACCTGCTGTTGTACCATCCTTGATATTCCAGTCGAAGGTCAGATTCTGTAAGAGCTTGGAATCAGCATGAGCGATCGAGAACAACTCATCGAATCCCCCATCGAGGCGGACAACAACAAGAATAAAGCAGAGGATCGCACCACCCAGCAGGACCACCGCCTGAATCGCGTCAGTCCACACCACAGCCTCAATCCCTCCCATCACAGTATAGATCACACAAAGGATCCCAATGATGATAATGGCGGCAT